>NZ_JAAIXZ010000002.1:300000-600000 GCF_010894435.1 Pyxidicoccus trucidator
CATCAAGGACACCAGCCGCTCGGCGGCCGGCGTCATCGACAGCCTGGGGCGCCGCATCTCCGAGATTGGCAACATCCTCAACGTCATCGACGACGTGGCGGAGCAGACCAACCTCCTGGCGCTCAACGCCGCCATCATCGCCGCGCAGGCGGGCGAGCACGGCAAGGGCTTCGCGGTGGTGGCGGAGGAAATCAAGGACCTGGCCGAGCGCACCGGCGCGTCCACGAAGGAAATCGCCGAGCTCATCCGCAGCATCCAGGAGGAGAGCCGCAACGCCGTGGTGGTGATGAACCAGGGCGTGCGCAACGTGGAGGAGGGCGTGCAGCTGGGCCGCGAGGCGGAAGGGGCGCTGCGCAAAATCAACGACAGCACCCAGAAGTCCACGCAGATGGTGAAGGCCATTGCCCGCGCCACCGTGGAGCAGGCGCGCGGCAGCAAGCAGGTGACGGCCTCCATCCACCGCATCAGCGAGACGGTGTCGCAGATTTCCAAGGCCTCCAACGAGCAGGCCAAGGGCGGCGAGCAGATCATGAAGAGCGCGGAGAAGATGAAGGCGCTCACCGCCCACGTGCAGCGCAGCAGCCAGGAGCAGGCGCACGGCAGCAAGCAGATTACGCGCTCGATTGAGAGCATCAACGAGATGGTCACCCACCTGAACCGCGCCCAGAAGGAGCAGACCAAGGGCAGCGAGCAGGTGCTCAAGGCAGTGGAGACCATCAAGGGCGTGTCCGAGCACCAGACACGCTCGGTGCGCCAACTGGAGGAGGCCATCGACAACCTCCAGCGGCAGGCGGAAATCCTCCGTGCCGAGGTGCGTCGCTTCCGCGTGTAGGCGTGCAACGCGGACGTGAATCGCTTAGGTAGAAGGCCGCATGCCCTCAGAACGACAGGTGTCCGAGCGCGCCGTGGTGTTCCTCATCGGCGCGGTCCAGTTCGTCAACATCCTGGACTTCGTGATGGTCATGCCGCTGGGCCCGGACTTCGCGAGGGGGCTGGGCATCGCCCCGTCGCACATCGGCACCATTGGCGGCGCCTACACGGCGGCGGCGAGCGTGGCGGGGCTGGTGGGCGGGTACTTCCTGGACCGGTTCGACCGGCGCAAGGCGCTGGCGGTGTCCATGCTGGGGCTGGTGCTGGCCACCGCGGCGGGCGGCTTCGCCACCGGGCTCACCACGCTGCTGCTGACGCGCGTGGCGGCCGGCATCTTCGGCGGGCCGGCCACGTCGCTGTCCCTGTCCATCATCGCGGACCTGGTGCCGGTGGAGCGGCGCGGGCGGGCGCTGGGGGCGGTGATGGGGGCCTTCTCCGTGGCGTCCATCCTCGGCGTGCCCCTGGCGCTGGCCATGGCGGAGTGGGGCGGCTGGCGGGTGCCCTTCTTCGTGGTGGCGGGGCTGGGGCTGCTGGTCGCCGCGGGCGCCATCTTCTACCTGCCGCCCGTGCGCGGGCACCTGACGGCCGAGCGGCGGGCGCAGCCCGTGGGCGTGCTGGAGCTGCTGTCCCGCGGGGACGTGCAGCTGTCCTACCTCATGACGGCGCTGGTGATGATGGCCAGCTTCGTCATCGTCCCCAACATCGCCGCCTACGTGCAGCAGAACCTGGGCTACCCGCGCGAGAGCCTGAAGCTGGCGTACTTCGTGGGCGGCCTGGTGAGCTTCGCCACGCTGCGGGTGGCGGGCCCGCAGGTGGACCGGCATGGGGCCTTCATCGTGGGCACGGTGGGCTCGGTGCTGGCGGTGGTGTCCACCTACGTGGGCTTCGTGGACTACCCGCGCTGGCTGCCGGTGCCGGTGCTCTTCATGGGCTTCATGCTGTCCATGGGGATGCGCAACGTCGCCTACAACACGCTCACCTCGCGGGTGCCGGAGAATCCGGTGCGGGCGCGCTTCATGTCCCTGCAGTCCGCCATCCAGCACATGGCCGCGGCCCTGGGCGCCTTCCTCAGCGTGCAGCTGTTGACGGACCGGCCGGATGGCACCTTGGGCGGCATGGAGACGGTGGCCGGGGTCTCCATCGCCCTGACGCTGCTGGTGCCCCCCATGCTCCGCGTGGTGGAGCGGCGGGTGCGCTCCCGGGAGCAGGCCCGGGCCCTGGCGGTGCCTCCGGCCCAGGGCCTGGCCGTCCCCCTGTCCCCCGGAGCCACCCCCCACCAGTCTTGAGTCTCGAGATGCGCCTGGCCGCCTGCCGCCCTCCCACGGTGACGGGCGGACGCCCGGATGAGACGAGCGGTTGCACCGGCCGTCCCATGGCGCGATAACCCAGGCTGCCTTTTCGGGGAGCGCGTCAGGACCATGTTCAACATCGGCGCAGGCGAAATGGTGCTCATCTGTGTGGCCGCGCTGCTCATTCTCGGGCCGACGCGGCTGCCCGAGCTGGCGCGGGGCATCGGCAAGTTCATGCGCGAGTTCCGCCGCCAGACGGACGAGGTCCGCAACGTCGTGGAGCGCGAGTTCTACACGATGGACCAGGAAATCTCCCGGGACCCCACCCCGCCCATCCGCCCCGGTACGCCGTTCGCCCACTCGCAGCCCTCCCCGGTGGCCCTGCCCGAGCCGCCCCAGTTCCCCACGCCCGAAGCGGGCGTCGCCGCCCCGGTGGAGCAGTCCCCCGAGGCTGGCGAGCCGGGCGCCGGGCAGGCCCCTGGCCACGGGACGCAGGTGCTGGAGCTGGATGCGACGGGGCCCCGGCAGCTGGAGCCCTCGTTCCTTCGCGAGCCCGAGCCTTCCGCGCCGGGCACGCCCCTGGAGTCTTCGGCCCCGGCGGAGCCGGCGCCGTTCACCCCTGATGCACCGGTGCCCGTTCCGGGCACGGTCGCACGCAACGCGCCGAAACGGAGCTGAGTCCTGAGTCCCCCGCCCGTCTCTCCCGAGCCCGAGGTCCGTATGAGCCTCGCGGACCACCTCACCGAACTCCGCTCGCGCCTGCTCCGGTGCACCATCGCGGTCGCCGTGCTGGGCACCATCTCGCTGCTCTTCGCCAAGCCCATCTTCGGCCTGTTGATGCGGCCGGTGCTGGAAGCGCTCCCCGAGGGCAGCCGCGCCCTCATCTACACGTCCGGCATCGAGGAGATAAACGTCCTCATGAAGGTGGGCGTGTACTGCGGCATCTTCCTCACCACGCCCGTCATCCTGCTGCAGATCTGGGGCTTCGTGTCCCCGGGCCTGTACCCGGAGGAGCGCCGCTTCGCCGCGCCCTTCGTCGCGTTCGGCTCCATCGCCTTCATCCTGGGCGCGTGCTTCTGCTACTTCGCGGTGCTGCCCTCCATGTTCAAGTTCCTCCTCAACGAGGAGGAGACGCTGGCGCTGGAGCAGCGGCTGGACACGGCCCGGCTGCGCGCGGACGACGCCCTGCGCTTCCTGCGCGTGGGCGACGCCGAGCGGGCGGGAGTGCTCGCGAAGGAGACGAGCACCAGCCTCCGGACGGACGGCGAGGGCAAGGTGTCGGAGCCGCAGCAGGCCCCTGCGGTCAGCGTGGAGCTGAAGGCGCGGCTGGACGGCCTGGGCTCCCTGCTGGACGCGGCGTCGACCGGCTACTCCACGGAGCGGGGCGTGCTGCGCCAGGCGGTGGAGAAGCGGGTGGAGGCGGTGACGGCGTACGGGCGCCAGGACTACGTGGCGGCGGCGGCGGCCATGGACCAGTCGGCCAGCCTGCTGGCGGGCGTGGCGTCCACGCGCTCGGAGGAGCTGGCCGGACTGTGGAAGCTGGAGAAGGAGCTGGCCGCCGGGTACGCGCAGCATGACGCCGCGCGCTGGACGCGGCCCATGCTGTCCATGCACGAGCAGCTCTCCCTGGTGCTGCTGCTCATCCTCGCCTTCGGCATCATCTTCGAGCTGCCGCTGGTGATGGCGCTGCTGGGCGTGGTGGGCGTGGTGCAGTCGAAGTGGCTCTTCCGCTACCAGCGCCATGCCTTCGTGGTGTGCCTCATCGCCGCGGCCGTCATCACCCCCACCGGCGACGTGGTGAACCTGTCGCTGATGGCGGGCCCCATGCTGCTCTGCTACGAGCTGGGCGTGCTGCTGGTGTGGCTGGTGGAGCGGCGGCGCGCGCGCAACGAGGCGGAGACCGGTATCACCCCGGCGTCCTAGGTCGAGGAGACGTCCCATGGTGGCGGTGTCTCGTCGGAACCTCCAGGCCAACCTGCGCTACCTGCGGGCGCTCACCCGGCGCTTCCGCACGACGCTGGTGCTGTCGGCGGCGCTGTTCCTGATTGGGCCGCTGCTGTTCTGCTGGCGCTACGTGCGGCAGGACGGCACGTCCCTCACCTTTGGCGAGGCGCTCCACCACGTCTACTTCCTGCTCTACGGCCAGCCCTCGCTGCCGTACGTGCACGACTGGCTCATCGAGCTGCTCAACCTGGTGATTCCGCCGGTGGGCATCGCCCTGGTGGTGGATGGCGTGGTGCGCTTCGCCTACCTCTTCTTCGCCCGGCACAAGAACGACAAGGAGTGGATAGAGGTGGTCACCGAGACGATGAAGGGACACGTCGTGGTGTGCGGGGCGGGGCGGGTGGGCTACCGCGTCGTCGCGCAGCTGCGGGAGATGGGCCGGGACGTGGTGGTGGTGGAGAAGCGCGAGGACGCCGCCTTCGTCTCCGCGCTGCGCGACGAGCAGGTGCCCCTGCTCATCGACGACACGCGCAGCCCGCTGTGCCTGCCGCGCACCAACGTGAAGAATGCCTCCGCCATCGTCTGCGCCACGGACGATGACCTGGCCAACCTGAACATCGCCCTGGACGCGCGCCGGCTCAACCCGGACATCCGCGTGGTCATCCGCCTGTTCGACGACGACCTGAGCGGCAAGGTGCGGGACACCTTCAAGGCGGAGGCGCTCTCCAGCTCGTCGCTGGCGGCCCCGGCCATGGCGCTGGCGGCCATGGACCCGCGCATCATCCACTCGTTCCACCTGGGCAAGCACCTGATGGTGGTCTCCCTCTTCGAGGCACGCGAGGGCCTGCCCGGACTGACGATTTCCAGCGTGCGCGACAGGTTCGGCGCGCTGTCGCTGTCGCTGGTGCGGGGGGCCACCGAGACGCTGCACCCCAGCGGTGACGAGGTCATCAAGGCCGGGGACGTGCTGTCGCTCCAGGCGTCGTACCCGGACTACCGCCGGCTGCGGGCCTTCACGTGCGAGGCCGAGCCGCCGACGTGGTCCCACCACGAGCCGCCGGTGGTGCCGGGGCAGCGCAAGGTGGGGTGAGCCGCCACGCGGCGCGTGGAGGGCGCGGTGCTACGCCACCTGGACCCTGGCGCCTGAGGCCACGGGGAGCGTGAGCGCGCGGGTGAGCAGCGCGGCCATGGGCTCCCACTCCACGAGGAATCCGTCATGCCCGTACGGGCTGGACAGCACGGCGTGCTCGGCATGGCGGCCGTGCTCGCGCAGGCGCCGGGTCAGGGCCTCCATGTGGTGCGGGAGGAAGAGCTGGTCTCGGTCGATGCCCACGCACAGCGCGCTCGCGCGGATGCGGGGCAGTCCTCCGTCCGGGCAGCGCGCGAGGTCATGGTGGTCCATGGCGCCCAGCTGCGCCAGGTAGGCGCGTGCGTCGAAGCGTGCCTCCAGCTTGCGGCCCTGGTGCTCCAGGTAGCTCTGCACGGGGTAGAGGGCTCGTGAGGACCACTCGGGAGGACGTGCCTGGTGCGTCTGCAGTGCCGCCTCCGCGCGGTAGGTGAGCATGGCGAGCTGCCGGGCCAGCTCCAGCCCCCGGTGTGGCGCCTCGGGAAAGCCCGGGTCCAATAGCAGCGCCTGCCGGGCCACGTGGTTGAAGCCCACCACCCAGGCGGTGGCGGACTCGGCGGTGGCGATGGGGGCCATGCGCGCGAAGCGCTCCGGTGCCAGCGCCGCGAGGCAGAGGACCACCATGCCTCCCAGCGAGCCTCCCGTCACGAGCGCCACCTCGTCCACGTCCAGCGCGTCCAGCGCCAGGAGGATGCTGCGTGCCTGGTCCCACGGCGTGACGGTGGCGGGAAGCTGCTGCTCGTCCTGCCGCAGGTCTCCCTTCTCCACCGGAGGCGGTGGTCCGAAGCGCGCGTCGTCCAGCCTCCCCGGAAAGCCCTCGTCGGCGGGACCGGTGGTGCCGTAGCAGGAGCCCAGGTTGTTGAAGCACAGCAACCGCACGCGCGTAGGGTCCAGCGCGCGCCCCGGGCCGATGAGCGGCTCCCACCAGCCGCCCTCTCCCCCCGCGCGCATGTCGCCGGTGAGCGCGTGCACCACCAGCACGGTGGGCACCGGAGGCGGCGTGCGGGCCGGGCCACGGGGGCGGGCGCGCTCGGCGGCTTCGCGCTGCTCGGTGGTGGTGCGGCGGATGACGCGCAGGGTGATGTCGCGGGCCTCCTCGTCGGAGAGGACGCGGGCGCGCGAGTGCAGCCAGGGGAGGTCCTCCTCGGGGCCCCACCACCAGCCGCGCACCAGGTGAAGCGGGAGGCGCGCTCCGGCCTCCAGCTTCAGGCCGGGGAGCGACAGGTCGAAGAGGCGCGGGGCCGACGTGGGGAAGGGGACGATGGACGTGGACATGGGACGCGGTTCCTCGGCGGAAGGGGGCGAGGGGAGAGCGCGCGTCCAGGAACGACGAAGCCCACCAACCCTCGCGGGTGGGTGGGCTCCAGTGGCTCGTCAGTGTCGGAGTGACGGACGTCAGCCGACGCTGGCGGGCTGGAGCCCACCTGGCTTCGACATTCGACACATGGAGCGGAAGTTCGTCATTCGCCAGTACGGATAGCCCCGTGCCCGGCATGAGTCAAGCCGCGCGTCCGTGACGAGCGTTGGGTGGCGCGCACTGGCCGCTTCATTCCGGAGGTGGGGTGGTTTCGCGCACGGTCAGCTTCTTGAAGCGCTGCTCACGGACCTTGTCGTTGCGCGCGATGCGGAGGGACGGGAGCGTGGTGTGGGTGAGGTTGGGCTGTTCGTCGTGCCGAATCCGTCTATTCCCGGGATGTCAGGGCCTGCGGAAAGGCTTCGTCCTCCCTGCCGCAGTCCCTACTCACCCCTGGAGGTCTCATGAAGCATCTGCTGTTTTTCGCGGCGCTCGCCGTCACGGCGACGGCATCCGCCAAGCCCAACGCCCCGCTGTACGCCACCGGTGCCGGCCCCGGCGGAGGCCCGGCGGTGAAGACGTTCGACCCGAATACCAATCACAACTGGGTCTCCTTCTATGCCTACGAGTCCACGATGAGCGTGGGCGTGGAGATGGCCACCGGCCGCGTCACCACGAACTGGCGCTCGGACATCGTCACCGGCACCAGCGACGGGGGTGGCCCGCTGGTGAAGGTGCTGGACCCCAACAACGGCGCGGTGCTCAGCCAGTTCTTCGCCTACGACTCGAACTTCCGTGGCGGTGTCTTCGTGGCCACGGGCGACGTGGACGGAGACGGCTACGACGAGGTCATCACCGCGCTAGGTCGTGGCCATGGTCCCCTGGTGCGCGTGTGGAAGATCAACGGCGGCCCCTGGCTCATGCATGAGTTCTGGGCCTACGACCCGGGCTTCACCGGCGGCGTGCGGCTGGGCGCGGGTGACGTCACGCGGGATGGTGTCTCGGAGATTGTCACCGTCCCCGGCCCGGGTGGCGGCCCGCACGTGCGGGTGTTCAACCGCTGGGGCGGCGAGCTGCATGGCTACCTCGCGCAGGTGCCGAGGAAGCCCTGGGACAACAGCTTCTATACGAATGGCTACCGCGTGGCGGTGGGCAGCGACCCGTGGGGGAACCCGGAGCTCTACGTCTCCGGCAGCCAGTGGCGGTTCTTCACGCACTTCCAGCGGAGCGATGACTGCCAGATTCCCATCATCATCGTGGCGCCCAACTTCGTCCGGAAGGCGTACTGGGTGCTGACTCCGTACGTCCACGTGCTGCGCATCCCGGACGGCGCGAAGCTGGCCGAGTTCTCCACCGAGGCCCTCAACACGGGCTTCCTGGGGCAGGAGGTCTCGTACGCGGAATACAAGAGCCTCTGCGAGCCCGGCTACATCGCTTGCAACATCTTCTCCTACCCACTGGCGAACAATGGTGAGCCGGACTACTCCGCCCCGGTGGCCACGCTGCAACAGCCCGGCGTCGGGCCGCGCGTGCTCGCTGGCAGTCCGGAGGTGAAGCTCGGGACGGGCGTCGCCGCGTGCTACTACGACACGATGTTCGCGCCCGGCACGCTCAAGCTCTACGAGCGGTGGGGCGCGGCGCTCTGGTCCTTCCAGCCGTATGGCCACTTCTACGGTGGCGTGCGGCCGGCGACGAACAACGACTGATGCGCAGCGTGTAGCGGTGTCGAGGCCAGGGGGATGTCGGGCGCGACGTGCATTCCCTCTGCCTCACGCGCTTCCCGGTCGCTCACCCGGTCGCGGCCCGACCCGAGCCGGGCCTGAAGGCTTCCTGTTCAGTTCGCCTCACCCGCCTCCGGAACGACTCGCCGTAAGGACGGCCCGAGCCGGCCGGGGGCGAGTCCGGAGGCGTCCTGTTCGGGAATGTCGGGACATTTCGCCGCGCAAATCCCCCGACATTTCCGAACAGCACGGTCCAGGAGTGCTCCCGGGAGGGCCCGCGTGCGCGCGAAGGTCGGCGAGGCCGGTCATGTGGTGCCCCTGCCGGGTGCCGGAGTCGTCAGGCCGTCAGCGCGGCGACGACGTGCGCGTTGGCGGTGTACGGCGCCAGCGCGCCGATGTGGCCGGGCCGGGCCTTCACCCGCTCCAGCCAGGCCGACACCGTGGGGTACCGCTCCAGGTCGAAGCCACCCTCGGGCGCCACGTGTGCGTACGCATATAGCGCGAGGTCCGCCACGGTGGGGTGCTCGCCCACGAGGAACTCGCGCTCGCGCAGGTGGCGCTCCAGCGCGGCGAGCGCCTCATGGCCCCGCTCCACGCGCAGGCGGAAGGCCTCGGGGTAGCGGCTGGCGCGGCCCGTCAGGTGCCAGAAGCGCACGGTGCCCACATTGGGCTCCAGGCTGTTCTGCTCGAAGAAGAGCCACTGGTTCACCTGGGCGCGAGCGAAGGCGTCGTCCGGCAGCAGCGGCGTGCCCTGCGCGAGGTAGAGGAGGATGGCATTGGACTCCGCGAGGAAGCGGCCCGGCTCGGGCTCGAGCACGGGGATGCGTCCATCGGGGTTCTTGTTCCGGAGGAAGTCCTCGGTGCGGCTCTCGCCCGAGAAGATGTCCACCGGCACCAGCTCGTACGGCCTGCCGAGCCAGGAGAGCAGGAGGCGGACCTTGTAGCCGTTGGCGGAAGGAGGATAGTCGTAGAGGCGCATCGGTGCTCCGGGAGAGGGTGGACGCGAGACAGGGTAGGGAGCACGCCCCGGGCGGACGACCCGCTCCTTGCTGCGTCCGGCGGGGCGAGGGGGCGCAAGAACCGGGTTGTTCCCGCGCGCCCCGGCGGCCATATCGGTGTGGAAGCGCCCTTCCCAGGAGCCGTGGCATGGCGACCAGCGACTACGCCCGAATCGAGCAGGCCATCCTCTACCTCGACGTCCATGCACGCGAGCAGCCGTCGCTCGACGACGTCGCGGCGCACGTGGGCCTGAGCCCGTTCCACTTCCAGCGGCTCTTCACGCGCTGGGCAGGCATCAGCCCCAAGCGCTTCCTCCAGGTGCACACGTTCAGCTCGGCCCGGCGCCTGCTCGCCGAGCGGCGCAGCGTGCTCGACACGTCCTACACGGTGGGCCTGTCCGGCGGAGGCCGGCTGCACGAGCTCTTCGTCACCCTCACCGCGATGACGCCGGGCGAGTTCAAGCAGGGGGGCGAGGGGCTCACCGTGCGGTACGGCATCCATCCGTCCCCGTTCGGCGACTGCCTCATCGCCGCCTGTGAGCGCGGCATCTGCGGCCTCCACTTCCTCACCGGCGAGTCGGCGGAAGAGGCCCTGGCCTCGCTGCGCGCGCAGTGGCCCCGGGCCGCCTTCGTGGAGTCTCGGGACGGCACAGCGTCCTGGGCGGAGCGCATCTTCCCCGAGCAGCCGCCGCGTGAGCCCACGCCGCTATCGGTGCTGGTGAAGGGTACGCCCTTCCAGGTGCAGGTGTGGCAGGCGTTGCTGCGCATCTCCCCCGGCCAGGTCGCGACGTACGAGGACCTTGCCCGGGCCATCGGCAATCCGAAGGCGGTGCGCGCGGTGGGCTCGGCGGTGGGGGACAACCCCGTGGCGCTGCTCATCCCCTGCCACCGGGTGCTGCGGAAGACGGGCGTCTTCGGGGACTACCGCTGGGGGCCGGCGCGCAAGCAGGTCATGCTCGCGTGGGAGTCGCTGCGGTACGGCGCGGAGAACGAGGCGGGGATGGTCAGTGAGGCGGGAGTGGGAAGCGCCTGAGGCGCGGCTCACGGCCCCCGCAGCTTGCGGAATGCTTCAAGGGCTTCATCGAGCCCGACTCCGAGGAACAGCAGCAGCGTGGCGACGAGCGCGGCGTTGATGAGCCAGTTGCTCCGCAGCCCGCCCACCCAGTCACGCCGGTTGTTCATCCACAGCAGCGTGGCGGCGAGCAGCGGCATGAAGAGGGAGCCCACCACCGCGTAGGCGAGCTGCGCGCGCTGGAGCGGCGCCCACAGCATGGGCAGGGGCACCAGGGCGAGCGCCACTAGGTACAGGCGCCACGCCCGGGTGGTCCTCAGGTCGACCTGATGCGCGGGCTGCTTCCGGTGGATGCGGAGGAAGTCCGCGAAGAGGTAGGGGACCCCCTCCCAGACCCCCAGCAGACTGGAGAAGACGGCGCCCCAGAAGCCCCAGAGGAAGAGCCAGTAGCCCGCGGGGCCGATGACTTCCCCCAGCCGCTGCGCCAGCAGGTTCGCCACCTTCAGCCCACTGCCTTGCAGCTCCAGCGTGGAGCCGATGAGCACCATGGCCATGCCGAACAGCGCCGTCAGCGAATAGCCCACGGCGAGGTCCGCCTGACAGGTCCGCAGCCACTGCGCGCCCTCGCGGCCCTTCTGGCGAATCCAGTAGCCGTAGGAGAGCATCGTCACGGTGCCGCCCACGCCGCCCAGCAGCCCCAGCACCCAGCCCGCGCCTCCCGGGGGGATGGAGGGGATGACGACTCCTCGCGCGGCGGCGCCCCAGTCCGGGCCCGAGCCCACGGCGGTGAAGAGGACGGCGACGAACATCAGGCCGGTGCAGGCGGCCATCAGCTTCTCGAACAGGCGGAAGCCGCCGAACCAGACCAGCCCCAGGCCGACGAGCGAGTGCAGCACGCCCCAGATGCGCCGGGACGTCTCCGGCTCACTGCTCAGGGGCCACAGAGCATCTCCCGCGGCGCCACACGCGGAGATGAGTGCCCCGCCGGTGAAGAAGCTCCAGCCCAGCAGGTAGATGAGGAAGAGGTAGCGCAGCCAGGCGCCGAACCGGGCCCAGCCCTCCAGCACCGTGGTGCCGGTGGCGAGCTGCCAGCGGGCGATGCCCTCGTTGAGGAAGCCCTTCAGCAAGGCGCCCAGCACGGCGGCCCAGAGGATGGACACGCCCACCGTCGAGCCGCCCAGGCTGGCGGTGAGCAGGTCTCCCGCGCCAACGCCGGTGGCCGCGACGAGCATTCCTGGACCGAAGCGTGCCATCAGCCCGAGCCGGGCTGGAGGGGCTACGGTGGTGGTGGGCTGCGCGGGTGGGGACTCGGTGTCTGGCATGGGGAGGCCGCCCCGAGGTGGGCTCGAAGCGGCCGGGCCGCGTCAGGATACAGGCCCGCGCACCCTCACGACATGCGCGCGACGAGCTTGAGCGGCAGGTTCCGCAGGAAGAAGCCCACGGCCGCCCAAGGCCAGCCGGGCACGTAGGCCTTCACGGGCTCGCGCTCAATCGCCTTCACCAGGGCGCGCGAGCCCTTCTCGGAGTCCACGGCGAAGGGCAGGTTCTTCGCCCCCGCGTTCAGCTCCGTGTGGATGTAGCCGGGGTAGATGGTGGTGACCTTGATGCGCGTCCCCAGCAGCTCGGCGCGGATGCCCTCCGTCAGGGTGGCGAGGCCGGCCTTCGTCGCCGCGTAGGCCGTCAGGTGCCGGGGCAGCCCGCGCATGGCGCTCATCGACGAAATCGTCACCAGGTGTCCCTGGCCCTGCTTGCGGAGGATGCCCACCGCCGCCTCGCACTGCGCCAGCGCGGCGACGAAGTTCGTCTGCGCCGTCTGCACGTTGACGGCGAAGTGGCCGGTGCCAATTCGCTTCCCCTGCCCGACGCCCGCGTTGACGATGAAGCGGTCCAGGCTGCCCAGGTCCTGCGTGAATGCGTCGAACACGCTGAACACCTGCGCGTGGTCATTCACGTCCAGGGCCCGCACGGAGATGGTGACGCCCGGGTGCTTCGCCACCAGCTCCGCCTTGAGCGCGTCCAGCCGCTCGGTGCGGCGCGCGCACAGCGCGAGGTTGCGGCCCTGGGCGGCGAACTCGCGGGCCATGCCCTCGCCCAGGCCGGAGCTGGCGCCGGTAATCAGGATGTTCTTGCGCATCGTGCAGCCCTCAGCGGTAGGTGAGCAGCGCGCGCTGCGTCCCCTCGAAAAAGCCGTGCTCGTTCATCGTGGACAGGAACCGGGTGCGCTCGCTGTAGACGACCTTGGTGACGCCACAGTTCGCCAGGGCCGTGTTCAGCCGGAAGGCGTGCTCGTCGGGAATCCGCAGCAGGTCCTGGCAGATGGCCGTAATCGGGCCGCCGGAGGTGAACACCAGCGCGTTCTTCGAGGCGCCCAGCTCGCGAATCAGCTCGTCCATCGCCCGGATGCAGCGGTCCCTGAAGACGGGCCAGGGCTCGGTGTACTCGTCGTCGAACCCGCCACCCACCCAGCGGGCGACGGCCTCCGTGAACAGCGCCTGGAACGCGCGACGCGGTTCCGTCGCTCCGGCGATGTCCTGCATCAGCAGCGTGCGGTCCTCGTAGCGCGGCTCATGGCGGACGATGATTTCGTCCATGTCGAACTCGTCGAAGCCCTTCGAGCGCCGCTGGGGGACGTCACACTTCAGCGCGGCGAGGCACGCGTCGGCGGTCTGCCGGTGGCGCACCAGGGTGCCCGTGACGACCGCGTCCGCGCGAGGAAGCCGGGAGCGCAGCGTCTCCCCGAGCACGCGCGCCTGCGCGACGCCCGTCTCCGAGAGCTGGTCATAGTCCGCGGCCCCGAACGAGGCCTGTCCATGGCGGACCAGGTACACCACGCCCATCAGCGGGCCCCCTTCGTGCGGACGAGCCGCTCGCAGCGCAGGCCGAGGTAGTTGGCCAGCACCCAGAAGTTCTTGAACGCCGGGTTGCGCGTCTGCTTGTGGTGATAGCGGTAGTAGATTTGCTGGATGATGACCGCGAGCCGGAAGAGGCCGTAGACCTCGTAGAAGGTCCAGTTCGCGGGCTTCAGCTTCATGCGGTCGCAGTAGTACTCCACCACCTCTTCGCGCCGGAGCATGCCGGGCAGGTGCGTGGGCTGGCGGCGTGTCATCCGCAGCATGAAGTTGTCGTCCGCGTGGACCCAGTAGGCCAGCGCGTTGCCCAGGTCCATCAGCGGGTCGCCCAGCGTGGCCATCTCCCAGTCGAGCACGCCGATGACGCGGGTGGGGTCACCCGCGTCGAGCACCACGTTGTCGAAGCGCCAGTCGTTGTGGATGACACAGGTGGCAACGTCATCGGGCGTGTGGGCCTTGAGCCAGTCCCGCACGTACTTGAAGCCGAGCACGTTCCAGGTGCGCGCCTTCTCGTACCGGTCCGACCAGCCCTCAATCTGCCGCTTCGGATAGCCCGGACCCTTGCCCAGCGAGGACAGTCCCACGGACGCCGCGTCCACGGAGTGGAGCTCCACCAGCTTGTCGATGACATTGAGGCAGAGCTGCCGCGTCTGCGCCTTGTCCAGGGTGAGCCCCCGGGGCATTTGCTTGCGAGGGATGACGCCCTCGATGCGCTCCATCACATAGAACTCGGAGCCGATGACGGACGCGTCCTGGCACAGGCCCACCATGGTGGGCACGGCCGGGTAGGCTGGCTTCAGGGCCTGCTGCACCTTGAACTCGCGGCCCATGTCATGCGCGGACTTCGCCTTCGTGCCCGACGGGGGCCGGCGCAGGATGAGGTCGCGGTTCGGGTACTTCAGCCGGTACGTCCAGTTGGAGGCGCCCCCCGAGTACTGGGTGATTTGCGGCGTGCCCTCCAGCGAGGGCACCAGCGCCTTGAGCCAGGCGTCGACGGCGGGGACGTTCAGCTCCTCGCCGGGGCGGACGGCCCCGGACGGGTCGATGGGGGTGGTGGAAGCCATGGCGTGCTTTCTCTCCCTCATGTCGTCGGTGTGGGGCCGGGGCTTGGGCGCATCCGGGCGGTGCTCCTGCGCATCACCTTCGCGTAGATGCCGCGCGGGAGGAAGCGCTTCATCAGCCACGCCCGGCGCCCCTCCGCGTGCGACAGGACGTAGAACTTCCGCTGCTCCACCGCCCGGAAGACGTCGTTGGCGATGTCGTCCGCGGTGACGGCCGAGCGCTCCAGGAGCCGCGCCATGGTGGCCCCCAGCCGCGGGTCCGTGGTGCGCAGCGAGTCGCCCAGGTTCGTCTTGAAGAAGGACGGACACACGACGCTGACACCGATATTCGCGTCCGCCAGCTCGTTGTGCAGCGTCTCCGACAGCGAGACGACGGCCGCCTTGGTGGCGTTGTAGCTGCTCATCATCGGCACATCGAGCAGGCCCGCCATGGAGGCGACGTTGACGAAGTGCCCGTGCCCCTGCAGGCGGAACACGGGGGTGAACACCTTGCAGCCCCGCACCACGCCCAGCAGGTTGATGTCGATGATCCACCGCCAGTCATCGATGGAGACGTCCTCGATGGCGCCGGCCTGGGCGACGCCCGCGTTGTTCACCACCACGTCCACGCCGCCCCAGCGCGCCTGGAGCGACTCCGCGGCGGCGCGCAGGTCCTCCTCGCGCGTCACGTCGCAGCGCAGGAAGTAGCCGTCCGAGCCCAGGGCAGACAACGTCTCCGCGCCCCGGGCCTCGTTGAGGTCGGCGATGCAGACCTTCCACCCCGCTCGGGCGAAGCGCAGGGCGATGGCCTTCCCGAGCCCGCTGGCCCCGCCGGTGATGAAGATGCGCTGGTTGGCCATGGACGCTTCAGCTCCGGGAGAAGCCGCGCTTCGACAGCTCGATGCGGGCGATGAGCCCCTTGTGGACCTCGTCCGGACCGTCCGCGAGGCGCAGGGTGCGCGCCTGGGCGAAGAAGCCCGACAGCTGCGTGTCCTGGGACACGCCCGCGCCGCCGTGAATCTGGATGGCGTCGTCCACCACCTTCTGGAGCACGTTGGGCGCGGTCACCTTGATGGCGGAAATCTCCGTCATCGCGCCCAGGGCGCCGACCTGGTCCATCTTCCAGGCGGCGTAGAGCGTCAGCAGGCGCGCCTGGTCGATGGCGATGCGTGCCTCGGCGACGCGCTCGCGGTTGCCACCCAGGTTGAGCAATTGCTTGCCGAAGGCGGTGCGCTTCATGCCTCGGTCGATCATCAGCTCCAGCGCCCGCTCGGACGCGCCGATGCAGCGCATGCAGTGGTGGATGCGGCCGGGGCCGAGCCGGCCCTGGGCAATCTCGAAGCCCATGCCCGGCCCGGAGATGATGTTGTTGAGCGGCACGCGCACGTCCTGGAAGTGGACTTCCCCGTGGCCATGGGGGGCGTCGTAGTCGCCGAACACCGGCAGCATGCGGCGGATGCTCACACCCTTGGCATCCAGGGGCACCAGCACCATGGAGTGCTGGTGGTGGCGGTCGCCCCCGGTCTCGGGCGTGCGGGCCATGAAGATGGTGACCTTCGCGTTCGGGTGGCCCAGGCCGCTGGACCACCACTTGCTGCCGTTGAGGACGACCTCGTTCCCGTCCACGACGGCGGTGGCCTGCATGTTGGTGGCGTCCGACGAGGCCACCTCGGGCTCCGTCATGCAGAACACCGAGCGGATGTCTCCCGCGAGCAGCGGCGTGAGCCAGCGCGCCTTCTGCTCCTCGGAGCCGTACTTCCAGAGCACCTCCATGTTGCCGGTGTCAGGAGCGCTGCAGTTGAAGACCTCGGGGGCGATGAAGCTGCGGCCCATCTCCTCGGCCAGGGGCGCATACTCAAGGACGCTGAGGCCGGCGCCGAGCTTCGCGTCGGGGAGGAAGAGGTTCCACAGCCCTTCCGCCTTCGCGCGGGCCTTCAGCTCCTCCATCACCGACGGCACCTTCCAGGTCTTCCAGTCGCCCCCGTGGCAGGTGGCGTTGACCTCGTCCCGGTAGCGGGCTTCGACCGGGTCGATGTGCTCGCGCATGAACCGCTTGATGCGCTCCAGGTAGTCCTTGGTTCGGGCGCTCGGCTCGAAGTCCATCGCGGGGTTCTCCTTGAGGTGATGTCGGCATCCTGCGCACTCCGCTGTTGATGCATCCAATGAATGTTGGTCATGTGTTGTCATGAATCCTGTTCAGGACTCAGCCCGGCTGGCGCAGCTCGATCTCAACCTCTTCCGGGTCTTCGACGTGGTGCTCCGGGAGCGGAGCCTCACCCGGGCCGCGGAGGTGCTGTTCCTCAGCCAGTCGGCGGTGAGCCATGCGCTCGCCCGGCTGAAGGAGCAGCTGGGGGAGCCGCTCTTCGTCCGGGAGGGGAGGGGAGTGGCGCCGACGCCGTTCGCGGAGCGGCTGGCGCCGGAGATTCGCGAGGCGCTCGCCCTGTTCGAGGGCGCCGTGCACCGCACCCGGGGCTTCGACCCCCGGCGCGACGTGGGCTCCGTCACCGTGGCGATGAACGATTTGCTGGAGCCGTCCATCGTCCCGCACCTGGTGGCGCGCTTGCGGGAGAGCGCCCCCGAGGCACGGGTGCGGAGCGTCCGGCTGGACCGGCCCCGGCTGGAGCGGGACCTGGCGTCGGGACGGGTGGACCTGTCGCTCGACGTGGAGCAGCCGACGGGGGCGGACCTGCGGCACACGCTGCTGCTGCGGGACACCTTCTGTGTGGTGGGCCGGCGGCGGCGCAGGCTGGACGTGGCAGCGTATATGGCAGCGGGGCACGTCACCGTGTCATCCCGGCGCACGGGGCTGGCCGTGGAGGACATGGTGCTCACCCGCCTGGGCTACCAGCGCGACGTCAACGCGCGGTGCCAGAGCTACGAGGCCGCGTTCCACATCATTTCCGGCTCGGACCTGTTGCTCACCATGGCGCGGCGCCGCGCGGAGCAGCTGCACTCCATGGTGGGCAACCATCTGATGCCGATGCCGCTGGCACTGCCTCCGCTGGAGCTGCACGTGTACTGGCACCGGCAGTCGGACTCGGAGCCGCGCAACCGCTGGCTGCGCACGGAGCTGCTGGCGCTCGCCGGGGCGCTGGCCACAGGCACGAAGTAGCGCGCACTCCGGGATGCTTGGTGCCATGGACGTTGGGGCCTGCTTCCAGTCCGGTGGGGCCTGCACTCGCCGGCTGCGTCTCGCTGCGGGCCCGCACCCCGGGACGCGGCCGCAGAGACAGCCAGTCCGGGACTCTGGCCTCGTAGACGAGAATGTCCGTCGGGGAGGACGTGTCGGCGGTGACTCCTGTTCCCCACGTGCCCGCACCCAGGCGAGGATTCTCTTCATGAGCGGACGAGTGAACCTGCTGGTGCCCGAGGTCCGGGGGTACGAACATGAGCAAGCGTGAGCCGTTGTCGCAGGAGCAGCGTGAAACCGCGCTGAAGGACATCCTGGGACCCGACCGCGAGGCCATGGTTGGAGCGGCCAAGCTTCTTTCCGCCGACGCGTCGACCACGTCCAGGTTGCTCGAACTCCTTGAGCCGGAGCGCCGTATCGAGACGAGGCATGCCATCCTCTATGCGCTGTCCTGGCATGACGATCTCGCGCTGTGGGGCCTCATGGTCCGCATCCTCGAAGACCGTAGCGAGGCTCCCAAGGTACGGGGGCAGGCCTCGGAGGGGCTTGCCTACCTGTTCAACAAAGTGAGTGCGGACTCCAGGGAGTTTGAAATCGCGGTCAAGGCACTGCTCGATGCACTGAAAGACCCCTCGCCCGAGGTCCGCTACTGCGCCCTCTTCGCACTGGGATCATCGAATCATCCGCCGCTCATTCCGGCGCTCAAGGAGATGCTCGCGGACAAGACCCCGGTAGAGGGATGGGTGGGTACCGTGGCCGATGCGGCATCCAGAGCCATTGAGTGGATTGGATGGCCGCGACCGAAGCCCGTTGACCCCTCGGACGAGGACGAGCGGAAGTAGCGGCCCTCGAGCTGTGTGTCGCGGTCAGGCGGGAGCGCTGAGCGGGGTGGTGGGGCGGCGCAGGCCCCGGATGGCCAGCAGCAGCGCCCCCAGACCGAAGAACATGGTGACCAGTCCGACCACTCCACCGAGGAATGGCACCCGCCGCAGGAGCGTCAGCAGGACGAGGCCCGTCAGCAGTGCGAGGACCAGCGAGGGCCCGTGCCTGCCGAACCGCTCCAGTAATTTCCTGCCAATGAGCATCCCCACCACGGGGAAGCTCGCCAGGAGCGCCAGCACGTAGAGCGCCAGCACGAATACGCCAAGCCACCAGCCTCCCACCACGAGCCCCACCGCGAACACGATGGAGGCGGCGATGGGAGCAACCACGAAGGCCAGGACACCCCAGCCCAGGCTCTGCCAGGGCCGCTCCCGCAGCACCACCGGCGCACTCCTCGCGAGCCGGGGCGCCAGGAGCGCCAGCAGCAACCCGAGGGCGAACAGTCCGACGATGGAGCGCACCCAGAGATAGAACACGCCGAGCGCCGTGCTCCCCGCGCTCTGGCTCTCGGTACGCGTCTGTTCCACCTGTCCCGCCACCGCGCCGGGAGGCACCTGCACCGCATCCTCGGAGGTCACGCTCAGGTCTCCGCCAATGCGTGCCCCTTCGGTGAAGTTCAGCGTGCCCACCTCGGCACTCAGGGTGCCTTGCACCGGCGCTCCCAGCGTGAGCGCCTGCGCGGCGGCCCGTGCGTCTCCGCCCACCGGAGTCCGGACGTCCACCTTGTTCCCGGCGATGAGGAGGTCCCCCGGGATGTTCCCCCCGGGGAGCAGGCTCATTTGGTTGCCGGCGAGCAGCGCATCCTTGCCCACGGTGGCCCCCAACTGGAGGGTGTTGGTGGCGCTCCGGAGGCTGCCGTCCACCTGTCCATTCGCCAGCGTCTCCCCGGCAGCGGAGAACACGTCGCCTTCCACCCTGCCTTGGAGAGTGACCTTCCGGGCCATCGCCACCACGTCCCCTCGGACAGTGCCCTGGATGTCCACCTCCCGGGCAAAGACATACAGGTCATCGTTGATGACCTCCTGGGGGCCTACCACCACCCTTTCCCCGGTGCGCACGTCCGCGGCCCGCGCGACTCCAGGGAGCACCATGCCCAGCAAGAGCATGGCGAGCACCCAGGCGGACGGTACCCGCCCCCTTCCGTGTGACTGCATGGACCTGACCGTGGACATGGCGCTCTCCCGTGGTGGTGGCCTTCAAGGCACCGCTGGGGACGCGCGCTTCAGGACGCAAGCAGCCAGGGGCAGGAGGAGACACCAGCGCCCGCCGTGCTCCCCGGCCAACGCGCCGGGGAGGCAGCGGACGCTCACGCCTCGATGTCGAACGCGAGCGAGGCCCGCTCCCCGGGCTGCACGTGCAGCAGGCCTTGTCCGGTGGCCAGCGCACCCGCCGCCGCCGTCCAGGGCTCCACGCAGACGAAGTCCTTCCCCTTGAGCGTCCACACCACGAGCAGGCGGAACTCCGGGCTCCAGGACAGGCGCACCGGCCGGCTTCCCGGCCCGCGCTCCAGCTTCGTCCCCGCGCCCGAGTGGTCCCTCAGGTGCAGGTCCAACTCGTCCGCGGTGAGGTCCAACCCGGTGAAGGCCACCTCCCGCTTGAGGCGGTTGTCCCAGGCGTGCGTGGCGTTCGTCTCTACACTCGCCCGGGGCTTCAGTGCCTCCGTCACCCGGAAGTAGGGGTGGAAGCCCAGGTGCAGCGGCAGGGGCTTGCGGTCCTGATTCTCCACGTCGAAGGCCAGCGTCAGCCGCGAGCCCACCAGCGAGAAGGTGAGCTGCGCGTCGAACCTCCACGGAAACTGGCGCCGCGTCTCGACAGTGGAGGACAGGCCCACCACCAACAGGGAGTCCTCCGACTGCCGCACCTTCCAGGGCAGCTTCCGTGCGAAGCCATGCTGCGGCAGCGAGTACTCCTCGCCGGCCGCCGGGTACGTGTCCCCCGGCAGCGCGCCCGCGATGGGGAAGAGCACGGGAATGCCGCCGCGCACGTTCTTCGCCGGGTCGGCGACGGTGGCCTCGTCGAGGTAGAGCACCTCGTCGCCGTCCACCGTCATCCGGGTGACGAGGGCGCCGCGCGAGGGGATGACCTCCACGCGGCAGCCGCCGTCCACCAGCGCGTACGTGTCCAGGCCCGCGATGCCGGGGAACGGACCGCCCATGGCGTTAGATGGCCCCTTCGTGCGGGTCGCTGTCCATGAAGGGGTAGGGCACCTTCACGGGCGGCACGAAGGTCTCCTTGATGGTGCGGGGGCTCGTCCAGCGGAGCAGGTTGAGCATGGAGCCCGCCTTGTCGTTGGTGCCCGACGCGCGCCCACCGCCGAAGGGCTGCTGGCCCACCACCGCGCCCGTGGGCTTGTCGTTGATGTAGAAGTTGCCCGCCGCGTGGCGCAGCTCGCGCATCGCCGTGTCGATGGCCTTCCTGTCCCGGGCGAACACCGCGCCGGTGAGGGCGTAGGAGGCGGCCTGGTCGACCTCGCGCAGCGTCTCCTCGTAGCGCGCGTCGGGGTACACGTGGATGCCCACCACCGGCGCGAAGATTTCCTCGCGGAGGATGCGGTGGCGCGGGTCATTGAGCTGCACCAGCGTGGGCTTCACGAACCAGCCCTCCTTCGAGTCCGCCGTGCCGCCCGTCACGATGCTGGCCTGCGGGTCGTTCTTCGCCAGGTCCAGGTACGAGGACGTGCGCTTGAAGGACTTCTCGTCGATGACGGCGCCCATGAAGTTGCGGAAGTCCGTCACGTCGCCCATGCGGATGTCGCTGGCGAGCGCCTGGAGGCGGGGCTTCAGCTTCGGCCACAGGGACTCGGGGATGAAGACGCGGCTGGCCGCGGAGCACTTCTGGCCCTGGTACTCGAAGCCGCCGCGGACGATGGCCACCGCGAGCGCCTCCAGGTCATCCGCCGCGGACGCGTGGGCGACGATGAAGTCCTTGCCGCCCGTCTCACCCACCAGCCGGGGGTACTGCTTGTACTTGGAGATGTTCTCTCCCACCGTGCGCCACATCGCGTTGAACGTGGGCGTGGAGCCGGTGAAGTGGATGCCGCCCAGGTGCGGGCTGGCCATGGCCGGGTTGCCCACCGTCGGGCCGTCGCCGGGCAGCATGTTGATGACGCCGTCGGGCAGGCCCGCCTCGCGCATCAGCTCCATGATGTACCAGGCGCTCAGGGCCGCCGTGGACGAGGGCTTGAAGAGCACCACGTTGCCCATCAGCGCCGGCGCGGTGGCCAGGTTGAGGGCAATGGACGAGAAGTTGAAGGGCGCCACCGCGAGGACGAAGCCGTCCAGCGGGCGGTAGTCCGACATGTTCCACGTCTGCGGCGCGGCCTCCGGCTGCATGCCGAGAATCTGCTCCGCGAAGTGGACGTTGTAGCGCAGGAAGTCCACGGCCTCGCACGTGGCGTCGATTTCCGCCTGGTGGGCTGTCTTGGACTGCCCCAGCATCGTGGAGGCGTTGAGGAGGGGGCGGTAGCGCGTGGCCAGCAGCTCCGCGGCGCGCAGGAAGATGGCGGCGCGCGACTGGAAGGGCATCCGCGCCCAGTCGTCCTTGACGGACAGCGCGGCCTGGATGGCCTGCTCCACGTGGCTGCCGTCCGCCTCGTGCAGCGTGGCCAGCACGTGCGAGTGCTTGTGCGGCATGCGCACCGTGTCCGTCTTGCCGGTGCGGATGTGCTTGCCGCCGATGATGACGGGAATCTCAATCTGCTCGGCGCTCATGCGCTTGAGCGTGGCCTGCAGCTCGCGGCGCTCGGGCGACCCAGGCGCGTGGGAGAGGACGGGCTCGTTCTTCGGCGGCGGGACGCGGGTAATGGCGTTGATCACGCGGGCGGACCTCGGGTCGGGAAACAAAGGGCGGCGGAGCATAACCAACCCGCCTGGCGGGGGCAGCGAGGAAGCAGGGGCCTGCTATCAGTGAACCCTTTGATTTCCATGGGGTTCTCTGTCTTCCGGGTGACATTGACCCGATGTCTTGGAGCACGGGTACGATGTGGGCCATGCGCATCCTGCCTCGCAGCCCCGAGTCCCCCTCGGCCCCCGGTCTCTCCGCGCTGGAGGACGCGATTCGCAAGGACCTCGAGCGGCTGGAGTACCCCAAGCGCCCCTGGGTGCTGCCGCGCTGCACGCGGGCCGGGCAGAAGGTGCTGGACGTGCTCATCATCGGCGGCGGGCAGAGCGGCCTCACCGCCGCCTTCGGGCTGATGCGCGAGCGCGTCACCAACCTGCTCGTGGTGGACGACAGCGAGCCGGACCTGGCCGGGCCGTGGAAGACCTTCGCGCGCATGCACACGCTGCGCACGCCGAAGCACCTCACCGGCCCGGACCACAACCTCCCCAACCTCTGCTTCCAGTCCTGGTACGAGGCCCAACACGGTGACGCGGCGTGGCAGGAGGTGGAGCGCGTCCCCAAGGAGATGTGGGCGGACTACCTCAACTGGTACCGCCGCACGCTGGAAATCCCAGTGCGCTGCCGCACCCGCGTGGGCGCGCTGGCGTGGAGCGCGGAGGAGGAGTGCTTCGTCGCCCCCCTCCAGCACACCCGCGAGGGCGACGCCGGGGTGCTGTATGCGCGCAAGGTGGTGCTGGCCACCGGCATCGACGGCTCGGGCCGCTGGGAGGTGCCGTCCGTGATTGCCGGCCTGCCCCGCGAGCTGTACGCCCACACGCGCGACGACATCGACTTCGAGGCCCTGCGCGGCAGGAGCGTGGGCGTGCTGGGCGCTGGCGCCTCCGCCTTCGACAACGCCGCCGTGGCGCTGGAGCACGGCGCCTCCGAGGTGAGCCTCTTCTACCGCCGCAAGACGCTGCCCAACGTCAACCCGTACCGCTGGGCCGAGTTCGTGGGCTTCCTCAAGCACCACGCCGACCTGCCGGACGCGGACCGCTGGCGCTTCATCCACCGCATCATGGAGATGGGGCAATTGCCGCCCGCGGACACCTTCCGTCGCGCCCGCACCTTCCCCCAGTTCCACCTGCACGGCGGCAGCCCGTGGCTCTCCGCCGAGGAGGTGGGCGGCCGGGCCCGCGTCACCACGCCGCAGGGGCAGTTCACCTTCGACAAGCTCATCGTCGGCAGCGGCACCGTGACGGACCTGTCGCTGCGTCCGGAGCTGGCGCTGCTGCACGGGGACATCGCCCTGTGGAAGGACCGCTACACGCCGCCCTCGGGGCAGGAGCATGCGGACCTGCTGCGCCACCCGTACCTGGGCGCCCACTTCGAGCTGCAGGAGAAGCACCCGGGCCGCGCGCCGCATCTCGCCTCCATCTTCAACTTCACCTTCGGCTGCCTGCTGTCGCTGGGCTTCGGGGGTGCCAGCATCTCCGGAATGAAGTACGGCCTGCCCAAGCTGGTGAGCGGGGTGACGCGGCAGCTCTACCTGGATGACCGGGACGCCTTCTTCGAGTCCCTGGAACGCTACGACGAGAAGGAATTCGAGCCATGAGCGGAGAGCAGTTCGTGCTGCGCAGCCGGCGGGTGTTGGCGCCCGGCGGCATGCGCGAGGCGGCGGTGGTGGTGAAGGACGGCAAGGTGGCCGCGGTGGTGGCCCCCTCCGAGATTCCGGCGGGCCTGCCGGTGACGGATGTGGGCGACAAGGTGGTGATGCCCGGCGTGGTGGACAGCCACGCGCACATCAACGAGCCCGGCCGCACCGAGTGGGAGGGCTTCGAGACGGCCACGCGCGCGGCGGCGGCCGGCGGCATCACCACCGTGGTGGACATGCCGCTCAACTCGCTGCCGCCCACCACCACGCTGGACGCGCTCCAGCTCAAGGCCCGCGCCGCGGAAGGGCGCTGCCAGGTGGACCATGCCTTCTGGGGCGGCGTCATTCCCGGCAACGCGGACCAGCTGGAGGCGCTCATCGACGCGGGCATCGCCGGCTTCAAGTGCTTCCTGTGTCCGTCGGGCGTGGACGAGTTCCCCCATGCGGACAGCGCGGTGCTCGACGTGGCCATGCCGGTGCTGGCGCGGCGGGCTGTGCCGCTCATCGTCCACGCGGAGCTGGAGTCGCCCGTGCGGCGGGCGCCGGCGGGAGCAGACCCGCGCACGTACCGCGGCTATCTGGAGTCCCGCCCGAAGCGCTGGGAGGACGACGCCATCCGGATGATGATGGAGCTGGCGCGCAAGCACCGCTGCCGCGTGCACATCGTCCACCTGTCGTCGGCGAACGCGCTGTCCATCCTGCGCGACGCCCGGCGCGAGGGCCTGGACGTGTCGGTGGAGACGTGTCCGCACTACCTCTCCTTCACGGCGGAGGAAATCGAGGACGGCGCCACCCACTTCAAGTGCGCGCCGCCCATCCGCGAGGCGGAGAACCGCGAGCGGCTGTGGAGCGGGCTGGCGCAGGGAGACATCGAAATGGTGGTGTCGGACCACTCGCCCTGCACGCCGGCCCTGAAGCACCTGGAGCGCGGGGACTTCGGCGCGGCGTGGGGGGGCATTGCCTCCCTGCAGCTCAGCCTGCCGGCGGTGTGGACGGAGGCGCGCAAGCGCGGGCACGGGCTGGAGTCGCTGGTGCGCTGGATGTGCGAGGCCCCGGCGCGGCTGGTAGGGCTGGAGGGCGTGAAGGGCACGCTGGCACCCGGGGCGGACGCGGACCTCGTCGTCTTCGACCCGGAGGCTTCCTTCACCGTGGAGCCCTCGCGCCTGCTACACCGTCATCCGATTACGCCCTACGCGGGCCGGACGCTGACGGGCGTGGTGGAGATGACGTTCCTGCGGGGAATGAAGATTCATGAGCGCGGCCAGCCGTTGCCGCGCCCGGTTGGACGCTGGGTGCGCCGCCCTGTCACGGCGCGCGCCGAAGCCTGAAAGTCTGGAGACCACACACCATGCACGCACCCGAAGAGGGAAAGCTGCGCGTCGCTTTCACCGAGTTCATCGACCTGGCGGCTGAACACGTGGGCGGCCGCGCCCTGCTGGCCAGCGACGAGTTCTTCGCGGGCAAGGAGAACCTCCTCAAGCCCGGCCGGGGCGTCTTCATCCCCGGCAAGTACACCGAGCAGGGCAAGTGGATGGACGGCTGGGAGTCGCGCCGCAAGCGCGTGCCGGGCCACGACTGGTGCATCCTCCAGCTCGGCCTGCCGGGCGTGGTGCGCGGCGTGGACATCGACACCAACCACTTCCTCGGCAACTTCCCCGAGTATGCCTCGGTGGACGCGCTGGAGGTGGAGGGCACGCCCACTCCCGAGTCGCTGGTGGACGCGAAGTGGACGCGCATCCTCCCGCAGCTCCGGCTGCAAGGGGGCTCGCGCAACCTGTTCCCCATCGCCAGCGAGCAGCGCTGGACGCACCTGCGCCTCAACATCTACCCGGATGGCGGCGTGGCGCGCTTCCGCGTGCACGGCGAGGTGCGGCCGGACTTCGAGCGCCTGACGCGCGCGAGTGGCACGGTGGACCTGGCGGCGGCGGAGCACGGCGGCACGGTGGTGACGTGCAACGACTCCTTCTTCAGCCCCAAGGACAACCTCATCCTCCCGGGCCGCGCGGCCAACATGGGCGAGGGCTGGGAGACGCGGCGCAAGCGGACGCTGCCGGGCTTCGACTGGATTGTGGTGAAGCTGGCCGTGCCGGGCACCGTGCAGAAGGTGGAGGTGGACACCGCGCACTACAAGGGCAACTTCCCGGAGTCCGCGTCCCTGGAGGGCTGCTACCTGCGCGAGCCGGTGGTGGACTTCGCCAACGCGCACGACATCGCCTGGACGGAGCTGCTGCCGCGCACGAAGCTGCAGGCGGACCACCGGCACTTCTTCGAGTCCGAGCTGCGCGCCCAGGGGCCCTTCACCCACGTGCGCTTGAAAATCTTCCCCGACGGCGGCGTCAGCCGGCTGCGGGTCCACGGGCGGCCGGCATGAGCGCGCTGGAGCGACTCAACAAGCTGCTGCCCTCCGAGGCCCGCGCGGAGCTGCTGCGCTGCTGTGGCTCCTCGCGCTGGGCGGACGGCATGGTCCGCTCTCGGCCCTTCCGCGACGCCGAGCACCTGCTCGCGGAGGCCTCGTGGCTCTGGAAGCAGACGGGGCCGGAGGACTGGCGCGAGGCCTTCACGCACCACCCCCGCATCGGCGACGTGTCCCAGCTTCGCGCGAAGTTCGCGTCCACCGCGTCCTGGTCCTCGCAGGAGCAGGGCGGGGTGAGCGGCGCGGACGAGGCGGTGCTGCAGGGGCTGGCCGACGGCAATGCAGAGTACGAGCGGCGGTTCGGTTTCATCTTCCTGGTGTGCGCCACCGGGAAGAGCGCGGCGGAGATGCTGGACCTGCTGCGCGCGCGGCTGGACAACCCTCCGGACGAGGAGCTGCGCATCGCCGCCGAGGAGCAGGCGAAAATCACCCGCATCCGACTGGAGAAGCTGCTGGCGTCATGAGCACTCTTTCCACCCATGTCCTCGACACGCACCGCGGCCGCCCGGCCGCCGGTGTCCCCATCACCCTGGAGCTGCAAGGGCCTGCTGGCACCTGGAAGGAGCTGGCGCGCGGCATCACCAACGACGACGGGCGCGTGCGCGACTTCCTGCCCCAGGGCGCCCGCGTGGAGACCGGCGTCTACCGCATGGCCTTCGACACGGGGGCCTACTTCCGCGCGCAAGGCGAGAAGGGCTTCTACCCCTCCGTGACGGTGGTGTTCGAGCTCACCGCGCCGGACGAGCACTACCACGTCCCGCTGCTGCTGAGCCCCTTCGGCTACTCCACGTACAGGGGAAGCTGAGCGCGGCCCGGGTCAGGGCTTGCCGACGGCCTGGGTGGTGAGGCGGGCGCCCAGCAGGGTGTGGATTTCCGCGATGAGCACCTGCGGCTTCACCGGCTTGACGAGGTACACGTCCGGCCCGGACTGGGCCGCATCGCCCGCCTCGCGGGGCGGGTAGCCGCTGACGAAGATGACGGGAATCTGCTGCAGCGTGGGCTCGGCGCGGAACCGGCGGCACAGCTCGTAGCCGTCCATGCCGTCCATGTTCACATCGGACAGCAGCACGTCCGGAGGGCTGGCCATCGCGAGCGACAGGCCCGTTTCGCCGTCGGCCGCGGTGGTGCAGTCGAATTCGCCGGACAGCAGGAGACGCAGCGTCTCCCGCATCGTCCATGAGTTCTCGACGATGAGGACCTTCGGCTTCACGGCGCTTCCGCCCCCGGGGCTGGGGGAGGCGCCAGGTGGGTCCAGCGCTCCCTCATCCAATCGGTCAGGTCTCCAGCATCCCCGTCCCGCGCATTGGGAGCAAGGGGTCCGCATTGCCCCCAGTCGGGGCCTTCGGGCCCCATGGCGCCCCGCCGCTCGGGGGCCGGGCGGGAAATCGGGGGGTTACTCCTCTGGAGGCGGGTTCACCAGCCCGCGCCGGGACACGTCGGAGTCCGGCTCCTCGTCACCGCGCGCCTCGCGCTCGGGCACCTGCTCCGTCGTCCACTCCTCGCCGCGCTCCACCCGGGCCTCCCAGTCGGTGTCCGAGGTGGGGCTGGCGTCGCGCTCCTTGCCCAGCTGTCGGGCCGTCTCGGCGGCACCCCGGTCCTGCGCGTCCTCCACCTGCCCCCGGTTGCGCGGCTGAAAGTCCTTTGTGTTGCCCGCCATGGTGTCGCCTCCGTGCGCATGCCCTGCCTGCCCGACTGAAGTTCGGAAGCGGCGGCGCGGCGGGCAAGCAAGGCCCGGCCGGCCGGGTGGTGGGCTAGCGCCGCCGGGTGGCGCCCCGCGCCAGCTCCGGGCCGCCGCGCGACAGGTCCTCCACCAGCGGGCCCAGTCCGGCGGTGGGCGTAGCGATGCGGCAGGCCGCGCCGCCATGGACGAGCCCCACCACCTGCATCCGCGAGTCCACCAGCGGCGCCCCCGAGTCTCCGGGCCGGCCCCGCATCGTGGTGAAGAGGGCGGCCGGCACCTCCGGCAGCGAGGGGCAGCGGCCCAGCCGCTCCAGCTGGGCCTCCTGTGCGTCGCCGGGCCTGTCGTTCCGGCCGGTGAAGACCAGGGCGTCGCCGGGCGCGGGCAGCCCGTCCGCCACCTCCAGCGGCCGCACCGGCGCCCGGGCGTCCAGCCGGATGACGGCCACGTCCCGGCCGCGGTCCACGTGCACGTAGGTGCCTCCGAGCCGCTGTCCGCCCAGGAATGACAGGTGTACCCGCGTGTCATCCGGCCGGACGCAGTGCGCCGCGGTGAGGGCGTGCCGGCCATCCTCCACCACCACGCCCGCGCAGTGGCCCGGCTCCAGCGTCACCGTGGCCGCGGCCACGTCATCGACGTCGGGCGGGGTGTCCGCTTCGTCCGGCGCGGGGCCGTCACAGGCCGCCAGCGTCGCCAGTCCCAGCGCTCCCGCCCATGCCAGCCATCGCCTCGTGCCCGCGCGCATCGTCCGCCTCCCTCACGGGTACACGGCCCCTGGCCGGCACCCCTGTGGGGAAGGATGTGCACCCGCCCACCGGGCCCTGAGGGAAGGGCCGTCCGGCAGGCGCACGAGCAGGGCACGCTCCGGCTGTCACTTGCCTGCGCACGTGGGGTGGAGGTCCGCTGTTACCCGTTTTGATGACCACTGAACGTGCTCGTACCGTGGAAACGTGATATTCCATTGACCTCTGGATTCCGCTAACCCCCGGGTCCCACCGCACCTCCGTGAGCGACGAGGAGAAGACAACCGTCCTGGACGAGCGCAGCCGTCCTCCAAGTAGCTGGGGGGACCGCATCCGCACGCCCATCACCCTCCCGGGGGCGCGCGCCGGGGAGCGCCGCTCACTGGACGTGGGCATGGTGGTGACGGGGCGCTACCAGGTGGAGGGCCTGCTGGGTGAGGGTGGCATGGGCCGCATCTGGCTGGCGTCGGACCTGCACGAGAAGCGCCGCGTGGCGCTCAAGGAGATGCAGGTCCCCGCGGGCCTGACGGCGGGGAAGACGGAGGAGCTGGTGCTGATGTTCCGGCATGAGTTCTTCGCGATGAAGAAGCTGCAACACCCCGGCACGCTGAAGGTCTTCGACTGGGGCATGACGGAGGCCGGCAACCGCTTCATCACCATGGAGGTGGTGGACGGGAAGGACCTGAGCACGCTGGCGCGCGACGAGCCGCTGGACACGCGCACGCTGTACCGGGTGCTCATCCAGATGGCGCAGGTGCTGGCCTTCCTGCACTCGCGGCTGTACGTGCACTGCGACATCAAGGCCAGCAACGTGCGCATCACCCGCTCCGGCGCGGTGAAGCTGATGGACTTCGGGGTGATGCACCAGCTGGGCACGCCCAGCCCCGGCCGCCTCAAGGGCACGCTGGAGTACCTGGCTCCAGAGTGGCAGCGCGGCGCCAGCATCGACGGGCGCGCGGACCTGTACTCGTTGGGGGTGATGGCCTACTACCTCGTCACGCGCCGGCTGCCCTTCAAGCGCAACACCCCGGCGGCGCTGCTGGCGGACCACCTGACGCGCCCGCCGCCGCGGCCCTCCACGATTTGCCCCGTGGAGCCGCAGCTGGAGGAGCTCATCCTCCTGCTGCTGGCGAAGGACCCGCGCGAGCGCTTCCAGGACGCAGGGGAGCTGCTGGAGGCGCTGTGCCACGCCAGCGGCGAGCCGCTGCCGGAGGAGACGCTGTCGGCGCGCGCCAGCTACCTGCACGTGCCGGAGGTGGTGGGGCGCGGCGCGGAGCTCGAGGCGCTGATGAACGGGCTGGCCGAGGCGGACTGGGGCCAGTCGCACGCGGTGCTCATCGGCGCGCCGGCGGGCGTGGGCAAGACGCGGCTGCTCCAGGAGTTCGAGCTGCAGGCGAAGCTGGCGGAGCTGCCCTTCGGCCGGGGGCAGTGCCGGGCCGAGGGACAGGCGCCGCTGATGCCGATTGCCCAGGCGCTGCGCTGCCTGATTCCGCACACGCCGGTGGACATGATGGAGCGGCTGTCGCCGAAGCTGGTGCGGCTGCTGCCGGGGTTGGTGGCGACGGAGCCGGGTGCGGCGCCCCACGGGGTGCCGCCAGCGGTGGGCGAGGAGAAGCTGGCCTTCTTCGGCGCGCTGGCGGAGTGGGTGCAGGCGCTGGGGCGCCAGATGACGCTGGTGCTGTGCTTCGAAGACTTGCAGTGGGCGGACAGCGCCACGCTGGAGGTGCTCAACGTGCTCATCCGCACGCTGCACGGCACGCGCGGCATGGTGGTGGGCACGTTCCGCTCCGGCGAGCTGAGCCGGCTGAGCCTGGCCTTCCAGACGGTGGACGAGAAGCTCACCACGCGCATGGACCTGGACCCGCTGGCCGTGGACCACGTGCGCACGCTGGTGGAGCTGGCCCTGCCGGGGCTGTCGGTGCCCGAGGGCTTCGTGGCGCGGCTGCACGCCACCACGGGCGGCAATGCCTTCTTCGCCACCGAGTGCCTGCGCGCGCTGGTGGAGGCGAATGCGCTGACGCGCGTGGGGGGCCGGTGGAACGCGGAGGCGGGGCTGGACACGCGGCCCCTGCCGGCCAGCATCCAGGACGCGGTGCTGGCGCGCCTGGCCACCGCCCCGCCGGAGCAGGTGGCGCTGCTGCGCAGGCTGGCGCCCGCGGGACGCAGCCTGGACCTGCCCATGGTGCGCGCGCTGGCGGACCTGCCCGAGGTGGACCTGTTCGCGGTGCTGGACGCCATCGTCGAGCGGCAGTTCCTCCAGGAGGTGGAGGGGCGCTACGTCTTCACGCACGACACCGTGCACCAGGCCGTCTACGACAGCACGCCGGAGGCCGAGCGGCGGGTGGCGCACGGGCAGGTGGCGCTGGCGCTCCAGACGCTGCACACGCAGCGGCCGGACCTGTCGCGCACGGTGGGCTGGCACTACCTGCGCTCGTCGGAGCCGGAGCTGGCCATCGGCCCGCTGCTGGACGCGGGCCGCGCCGCGATTGAGGCCCAGGCGCTGCTGGAGGCGACGCTGCTCCTGAAGGAGGCGGCGGCGCTGCTGGAGGCCGCGCCGGACTTCCCGGGGCGCGACAGGCTGCTGCTGCGCATCTGGGTGACGATGGTGGAGGTGGGCTACTCCAGCGACCCGCCCACGTCGCTGGCCTTCGCGGAGAAGCTCTTCGCGCACTGGGAAGCCACGGTGGACCTGGCGGAGGGGCGGCGGCAGGCGCTGGAGGCGCTGGAGTCCGCGTGCGCCGCGCCGGAGGTGGACCGGCCCGCGCGGCTGCGAGAGCTGTTCCGCGAGCGCGAGGCGGATGCGTACGCTTCTCCCGCGGACACCTTCTGGAAGCAGGCGGAGCTGCAAATCCTCCAGGGCATGGCGCTGGCCATCGTCGGGCGGACGGAGGCGCTGTCGACGCTGCTGAAGCGCGTGGAGGCCGAGCAGCCGGAGGTGTCTCCGTACCGGGCGGGGACGCTGCTGTCGCCCGCGGTGCTCTGCGCGTACACGGGCCGCTTCGCGGGCGTGCTGGAGACGCAGTACGAGCAGCTGGCGCGGCTGCGCGGGCTGCGCGAGGCCATGGGCCGGCTCCCCAAGCGCCTGGCGTGGGCGCTGGGCATGGGCGGCTACATGATGAACATGAACCTGGCGCTGCGCGGCGAGCCGCTGGACGTGCAGGCCACGCGCGACGGGTACGCGGTGGCGGAGGCCCACGGCTTCACCGACGTGCGGGCGTTCCACCTGTTCTCGGTGGTGACGCGCGCGGCCTTCACCGGCGATGGCGCGTCCTTCGTCCCCGCCTTCACGGAGAAGACGGACCTGGTGCGGCGGCTGGGCAACCCCCGGCTGATGGAGCGCAACCTGGCCATCTTCACGCCGCCCTACTACCTGGAGCGCGGCGAGCACGAGCACGTGGCGGCGGTGGTGGCTCGCGCGGAGACGCTGGCGCAGGTGCTGCCCGGAGACAGATGGCTGCAGTGCCACGTGCAGGTGTACCAGGCGTGCCGGGACGTGCTCTTCGAGGACGCGGCGGCGGCGCGGCAGTCGCTGCCGAAGGCGCTGGCGGCGTCGCGCGAGGGCGGCCTGCGCATGGAGACGCTCCTGCGCGTGTACCAGTCGCGGTTCGAGCGGGAGCAGGGAAACCTCCTGGCGGCGGCGGAGGCCGCCGAGGCCGCGCTCACACGGGCGCTGGACCCGGTGCTGGCCAACCCGTGGGATGAAATCATCGCCCGCCGGGCCCTGGCGGCGCTGCAGCCCGGGGCCGAGGGCACCGCGCACCTGCGGCGCGCGCTGGCGCTGGCGGAGCTGACGGGGAACGTGTTGCAGATGGGGCTGGTGCGCCTGTCCCTCGCGGAGCGCGAGCCCTTGAGCGAGGCCGCGGTGGCGGAACTGGCGGCGGCCGAGGCGCTCTTCACCGAGGCGCGCGCCACCAGCCTGCTGTCGCTGACGAGCTCCCTGCGCGGCGCCCTGCAGCGGCGCGCGGGTGTCCGTCAGAGCGCGTGAGGCTGAGCGGCCTCGCCGCCTGACTCCGCCGCCTTGGAGTGGACGCGGTAGAGTCCCCGCATGGCCCGAGCCCCCCTCCGCTTCTGCCTGGACTACCTGTCCCCCTACGCCTACCTCGCGTGGACGCGCATGCCCGCCCTCGCCGCACGCCATGGCCGCGCCGTGGAGCCCGTGCCCGTGCTGCTTGCGGGCCTGCTCAACGCGCTCGGCAGCGTGGGGCCGGCGGAGATTCCGCCCAAGCGCGTCTACGTCTTCAAGCACACGTGCCGCATCGCCCATGAGTTCGGCGTGCCGCTGGTGCCGCCGCCGTCCCACCCGTTCAACCCGTTGCTCGCGCTGCGGGTGACGGCCGCGGTGGAGGACCTGGAGGCCCGGGGCCGGCTGGTGTCCGCCCTCTTCACCTCCGTCTGGGGCGGCGGGAAGGGCGTGGAGACACCCGAGGCGGTGGCCGCCGCCATCCAGTCCGCCGGGCTCGAGGCCCCGGCGCTGCTCGCCGCCGCCCAGACGCCCGAGGTCAAGGACCGCGTTCGCCGCAACACCGAGGAGGCGCTCGCCGCGGGAGCCTTTGGCGTGCCCAGCATCCTCGCGGACGGGGAGCTGTTCTTCGGCGTGGACTCGCTGGGCCACCTGGAGCAGTTCCTGCGTGGCGAGGACCCCCTCTCCCAGGTGGACCTCGAGCGCTGGCGAGACCTGCCCGCCTCCGCGTCCCGGCGCTGAAGCGGGCGCACGGAGCCGCCGCTTTCCGCTAGGGTGCCCGGACCATGGTCTCCCGTGGCCCCGCCCTGACGCTCACGCAGAAGGTCCTCGCGCACCCTGCGCGGGGGCTGGCGCGACCCGAGGTCCTCCCCGCATGAACCTCCTCGTCGAGCTGGGCGTCGCCGTCGGCGGCCTGGTGCTCGCCATCGTCCTGCTGTCGCTCAACCTCTGGCGCGCCATCCTCTTCCTCTTCCCCGCCAGCGTCCGCGTGGAGCCCGAGGCCCCCGCCGACCAGATGGACCTTCCGCTGGAGCTGGGGCCCATGGCCACCCAGCTCCAGGCGCTCGGCTTCGTGCCGCTCGGCAGTCACGAGGAGAAGCCCCGTCTCCAGCGCGCCACGCGCTCCTACGACTGGGCCCACCCTGGCGAGCGCGTCTTCGCCACGCTCCACCTGGGCCAGGACGATGCGCCCCGGCTGTACCTCCTCACCCCGGTGGCCCCCCAGGGCTTCGTCATCACCGCGGGCTACCGGCGCCCCGCGCTGGAGGTGCCCGGCGTCTACCGGTCCGGTTCACTGGACGACGCTTCGCCGGAGCGGCTGCTGCGCGCCCACCTGCGCCGCCTGGAGGGCTTCACCCCCACGGGTGACTTCACCTGGGAAGGTCGCGTGGCGGCCGGGCGTTCCTGGTACCAGGGGCTCGGCCGCAAGGAGATTCGGCGGCAGAACCTGCAAGGGTTGTTGTGGACCGTCATGGCCCTGGCCATCGTCGCCAGTGCCTTCCTGGGTCGGCGGGTGCCCTGACGACCCCGCCCCACACCTCACGACGTCACGGCGTGCGTGCACCGCGCGCGGGTTGAGAGTAGGTAGACGACCACCATGAAGAGCGTGTCCAAGACCGAGGAGATCTACTTCCTGTCCGGCAAGCGCACCCCGTTCGGTACCTACGGGGGCAGCCTGAAGGACCTCAGCGCCACCGACCTCGCCGTGGAGTCGGCGAAGGCCGCCCTCGCCCAGGCGAAGGTGTCTCCGGAAGACGTCCAGCACGTCGTGTACGGGAACGTGGTGCAGACCAGCTCGGATGCCATCTACCTGCCGCGCCACGTGGGCCTGCGCACCGGCGTGCCCGTCCCCGTGCCCGCCCTGGGAGTCAACCGGCTGTGTGGCTCCGGCTTCCAGGCGTTCGTCACCGCGGCGGAGATGATGCTGACCGACCAGGCGAGCTGCGTGCTGGCTGGCGGCACGGAGTCCATGAGCCAGGCGCCCCACGTCATCCGCGGCGCCCGCTGGGGCCTGCCGCTGGGCAAGGGCGGCTTGGAGGACATGCTCTGGACGGCCCTCACCGACAGCTACACCGGCCAGGCCATGGCGCTCACCGCCGAGCAGCTCGCGGTGGACTACGCCCTCACGCAGGAGCACGTGGACGAGTACGCCGTCCTCACCCAGAAGCGCTTCGCCGCCGCGCAGGAGGCGGGCCGCTTCAACGACGAGATTTCCCCCGTCACCCTCAAGGGGAAGAAGGGCGACACCGTCGTCTCCCGCGACGAGCACAACCGTCCGGAGACCACGGTGGAGGGGCTGCGCAAGCTGCCCAAGGTCTTCAAGAAGGACGGCGTGGTGCACGCGGGCGCGGCCAGCGGCATCTGCGACGGCGCGGGCTCCATGGTGATGGCCACGCGGAGCTTCGTGGAGAAGCACGGGCTGAAGCCCATTGCCCGGCTGGTCAACTGGGGCATCTCCGGGTGCGACCCGAAAATCATGGGCATCGGCCCCGCGCCGGCCATCCGCCGGCTGCTGGAGCGCGCGCAGTGCCAGCTGTCCGACGTGGACCTCTTCGAGGTCAACGAGGCCTTCGCGCCGCAGTACCTCGCGGTGGAGAAGGAGCTGGGCCTGCCGCGTGACAGGACGAACGTCAATGGCGGCGCCATCGCCGTGGGCCACCCGCTGGGAGCCTCGGGGGCTCGCATCACCACCACGCTGGTGTACGAGCTGAAGCGTCGCGGCGCTCGCTATGGTATCGGGTCTGCCTGCATCGGTGGCGGCCAGGGCATCGCGGTGCTGGTCGAGGCACTCTGATGGCCGCACAGGACACGGGACGCGAGATGAGCAACGAGGTGGACGCGAAGACGGCCCGTGAGCGGGCCAAGGCCATCGCCGAGCAGCGCCGCGCCGAGCGCCGCAACCGCAAGCGCAAGTGCGTGGTGTGTGGCGTGGAGGAGAGCGACAAGACGCCGCTCACCGCGCACCCCGAGGGCATCGGCCCGTCCTGCAAGGACGAGGTCGCGTGCCTGTCTCGCAAGGCCGCAAGCAGCCGGTGAAGCCGCGGGCCCGGGCCCCGCGCCGTCCTCCGGGCGGCCCGGGCCAGCCCCGGCCTGGTGTCCGACGAAGAACTGCGGGCCCCGGGGCCCGGGAGGGAACCTGGCAGACGGGACGCGGTGGACGCCGGGTCCGCCAGGACCGGAATTCGGCCCCGTTTCTTGATGGCGGAATCGTCTCGGGGTAAACGTCCAGAATCTCTGGTTTAGACGAGGGTCGGAATGGGCGTTATCAGCTTCACGGGAGTCAAGGTGTTCTCCACCACTCTCGCGCGTGACCGCGAGAACATGGGTGAGAACATCACCAAGTGGCTCAAGGAAAACCCCAACGTCGAAGTGGTGGACAGAGTGGTGACGCAGTCCTCCGACAAGGAGTTCCACTGTCTGACCATCACGCTCTTCTACAAGCCGAAGGCCTGAGCGGCCGCGCGGCGGAAGGAAGAGTCGGTGTGCGAGGGCGCTCTCCCTGATAACGGGGATGGGCGCTCTTGTCGTTTGGGGTTGCGAAGCGACGGGTGTTCCACCACCTTTGGACGGCTCTTTGAGGGGCGAGTGGAGGAGTACTGAATGCGACCGATGCGCAGCTTCGGCGGCAGGGGCGGCGGCGGGCTGCCCAGCCTGGAGACCATGGCGTCCAAGCTGGCCGTCGCGCTGGTGGCGGGTTCCGTGCTGTACCACCTCACCAAGGGAGGGCAGGGCGCGCTGCTGCTGCTGCTGCCCGACTACGTCTTCGGCAGCTTCTTCCTCTGGCAGCCGATTACCTACGCCTTCATCGAGAGCAGCCCGCTCGGCATCATCTTCGGCGCCATCATCACCTGGTCCATCGGCGGCTACCTGGAGTCAATCTGGGGAGGCAAGCGCCTGCTGATGGTGGCGCTGGGCGTCACCGCGCTGGCGGGCTTCATCACCGTGCTGCTGGCCATGCTGGTGCCCGGCGCGACGGCGCGGGCGTACACCGGCGGCAACGTGCTGACGACCGTGCTGTGGGTGGCGTACGGGTTGAGCATCGGCCGGGGTGAGACGAACTTCTGGGGCATCCCCCTGTCGGGCAACGCGCTGGCCGGCGTGGGCGCGGGCTTCGTGGTGCTGATGGCCATCATCGGCCCGTGGCAGGCGCAGGTGCCGGACCTGCTCGCGCTGGGCATGGTGTTCGCCTACGTGCGCGGCGCCAACCCGCGCCGGCTGCTGTTGCACTTCCAGCACTGGCGGCTGCAGCGCCAGCTGAAGGACCGCTCCAAGCACCTGCGCGTGGTGCCGAAGAACCAGAGCCGTCCGGACCGGGACCAGTTCCTCAACTGACCCCGGGCCTCGGGAGGCGGCCTTTCAGTGGGCCGCCTCGGGGTGGCCGTACTGCTTGAGCTTGCGGTAGAGCGTGGCCACGCCGATGTCGAGCTGCTCGGCGGTGCGCGCGCGGTTGCCGTCGTTCTGCGCCAGCACGGCGAGGATGTACTCCTTCTCCATGTCCTCCAGCCGACGCGGGTTGCCGGTGGGCATGAGGTTGGGTGGCGCGGCGCGCACCTCCTCGGGCAGGTCGTCGCGCTCCACGCGCTGGCCCTCGCACAGGGCCACCGCGCGCTCCACCGCGTTGCCCAGCTCCCGCACGTTGCCGGGCCAGCCGTAGCGCAGGAGCTGGTCGACGGCATCGGGGGCCAGGCCGGCCACCTTGCGGCCCAGCCGCTCCGCGGCCTCGGCGAGCAGCAGCCGCGCCAGGGGGAGGATGTCCTCGCGCCGCTCGCGCAGCGGGGGAATCTTCAGCTCGATGACGCGCAGGCGGTAGTAGAGGTCCTGGCGGAAGCGGCCCAGGCGCACCTCCTCCGCGAGCTCGCGGTTGGTGGCGGCCACCAGGCGCACGTCCACCTTGCGGCTGGCATTCTCGCCCACGCGTCGCACCTCGCGCTCCTGGAGGACGCGCAGCAGCTTGGCCTGCATGGACGCGGGCACCTCGCCCACCTCGTCCAGGAAGAGGGTGCCGCCGTGGGCCGCCTCGAAGAGGCCCGCGCGGTCATGCGTGGCCCCGGTGAAGGCACCCCGCGCGTGGCCGAACAGCTCGCTCTCCAGCAGGCTCTCCGTGACGGCGGCGCAGTTGACGGCGACGAAGGCCTTGTGCGCGCGGCCGGACTCGTCGTGGATGAGCCGGGCGATGCGCTCCTTGCCCACGCCGCTCTCGCCGGTGACGAGCACCGTGGAGTCCACCTTCGCCGCGCGGCGCGCGAGGTTGATGACCCGCAGCATGGACTCCGAGCGCGCCACCATGCCCGCCGGGTCCTCCGTCACGCCCGCGCGCGCCAGGGACTGGCGCTTCGCGCGCAGCTTGCGCTCGGCCTGCTTCAGCGCGTCCGTCACCTGCGCCAGCACGCCCTCCATGCACTGCGTCTCGTAGAAGCGCAGCACCTCGGTGCACTCGGTGCTCCACTCCTCGGCGGGCCGGCCGACGAAGTGGCAGGCCGCGTCCCCACGGCCCACGCAGCGCAATTCCGTGCCGTAGATGGGCTTGCCGTTGACGTAGCTCATGTAGCCGGACGCGAAGCCGGTGAGGCTCCAGCACACCGGCTGATCCGCCTGGCCCAGGTGCAGCAGGTGCTGCTCGGCTTCATAGGAGTCGCGCCACTGTGCCTCGGCGAAGGGCTCCGGGCCCTCGTCCGGCCGGCGCTCCATGCGCTCCACGCGGACCTGGCCCTGCAGCATGTGCAGGCGGCCTCCGGCCCGGCGCCACACGGACTCGTCCGGCCAGGCCACCGCCGTCTTCAGGGCCTCCGCCGTCCGCCAGCCGTGCGCGTAACCCAGCCGGGTGAAGATGCCGCGAGCGGCGGTGATACCCACCAGGTCGATGAGCTCCTTGCGAAGCAGGCCCAGCGCCACCGGGTCCATCAGCATCGCCCGCTGGCCGGCGAAGTGGATGAGCCCGCCGCCCGGCTCGAAGGACAACAGCTCGTTCAAGCCCAGCTCGAATCCGCCAGCCACGGTGTACGACTCCCTTCCAGAGTGATGTGTCTCTCTATCATTATGAGAGACCCGTTGCATGCCCTGCCAGGAGACTGGAGTCATTCCAGCGGGTTGGCGTGTTACGTGCCTTGGTCCTGGGGTTGCAGTAGAAGGCTTCCGTCGTGAATGGATGCACCGAAGACAAGGCTCGCGCATCAGAGAGCCCAGAATTTACGCCGCTGGATTTCAACTTTGTCGATGCGCGGCTTCGCGCCGCGCGCCTGAAACCGCAGTACCCAAGGAGCACACCCCAAATGAAGATGTCCATGAAGAGCGCTGTCGCCCTGATGTTCGCCCTCCCCTCGATGGCGCTGGCTTCCACGTGGGACGTTGACGGTTCCCACTCGAGCGCGGGCTTCACCGTGAAGCACATGATGGTGTCGAACGTGAACGGCTCGTTCAACGTGAAGAGCGGCACCGTGAATGTCGACGAGAAGGACATCACCAAGTCCACCGTCGAGGCCGTCCTGGATGCCACCACGGTCAACACCGCCAATGCCAAGCGCGATGAGCACCTGCGCGCCCCCGACTTCTTCGACACGGCCAAGTACCCGACCATCACCTTCAAGTCGAACAAGGTGGAGAAGGCCGGCGAGGGCATGCTGAAGGTCTCCGGCAACCTGACCATGCACGGCGTCACCAAGCCCGTCGTCCTGGACGTCACGGGCCCGACCAAGGAGTCCAAGGACCCCTGGGGCAACACCCGTACGGGCGTGCAGGCGACCACCAAGCTGAACCGCAAGGACTTCGGCCTGACCTACAACGCGGCGCTGGAGACGGGCGGCGTGGCGGTGGGTGAGGAAGTCACCGTGAACCTGGACCTGTCGCTGGTGAAGAAGCAGCCGGCGGCGGCCCCGGCCAAGCCTGCGACCGCGACGGACAAGAAGTAGTCCGAAGCCCCAGCCACGCTGAATGACGGAGGGGCCTCCCACGCGAGTGGGGGCCCCTCTTTCACTTGCGGGCTCGTGGGAGCGCGCGGGCGGGAGTGTGGGGGAGGGAGCACCCGGTCCGGGCACTCCACTCCTTCCGGGGTGGAGCCTCAGCCCTCCGCCACCGCCTGCACGCTGGAGCGGTAGATGAAGATGCGGGCGGTGTTGGTGCGCTGGTCCGCGGGGATGACGAAGAAGCCCGGGGTGGCGCCCTTGAAGTCCTGCGAGAAGCCCGCCACCTGGCGACCGTCGTTGAAGGTGACGCGAATCTTCTGGCCCTCCGCCTGCGGCTGGCGCGCGCCGGCGGTGAGCATGAAGAAGATGGCCTTCACGCGCTTGCCCGGAATCTGCTCTGGGGCGAAGCCGCTCTGCTGCTCCAGGTTGATGACCTCGTCGAGCAGGTCCGCGTCGCGGATGGTGCCGCGCTTCACCTGACCCTCGACGGTGTGGATGATGACGCGGTGCTCGCCCTCCACGAAGGAGGTGATGGGCGCCGAGTCCACCACGGCCGCCTGGGCGAAGAACGGCTCGCGCGTGACGACGCGGTTGGGGGCGGGCGCCTGGGTCGCGGCCGGGACGACGACCGGGGTGCCCGTGCTGGAGGCCCTGGGCGCCGCCGTGGCGCCCGTGGGAGTCCGGGTGACGGCGGCGGTGACCACCGAGGCCGCGGCCATGATGGCGGCGACGGGCGCGGGCGGAGGCGGCGCGAAGGCCGGGGGCGGCGGCTCCACGGACTCCTCCACGAGCTCGATTTCGGCCATCTCCGGCTCCATCTCCACCGCGACTTCTTCCTCGATGGGGGAGGCCGGCGGAGCGTCGAGGCCGACGTCCACGTCGTGCGACGCGGAGAAGTCCTGGGCCGGAGCACCGAAGGGATTGGCGCTGGCCTCCCAGGCGGGAGCCGGGGGCTCGGCGGCCCACGGCTGGGCGGACGCGTCACTCCAGGAGGACTCCGGCTCCACCTCCACGGGCGCGTCGCTCCACTCGGGCTGGGCGGCCTCGACGGGCGCGTCCGCGAGGGAGATTTCCTCGGCGGGGGTCTCGCTCCACGCGGCGGCGGGCGGGGGCTGCTGCGCGCTCCACTCGGCAGCGGGCTCGGCTTCCGCCGTCACCCACTCGGGCTGTAGCTCCTCCGGGGCGGCTTCGGCGACCGGAGCGGAGTCCCAGGTGGACGCGGGCTGTGCGCCGGGCTCGGCCCACTCGGATGCAGGCGCCTCGGCGGTGGGAGACCACTCGGACGCGGCCGTGGGGGCGGCCTCGGCGTCGGTCGTGGACCACTCGGCCTGGACGGCGTCGGCGGGCAGCTCCTCCATGGGGGCAGCCCACTCGGCCTGGGGCGCGGCGTCGGTGGCGGGCGTGGCCCACTCCGACTGAGCGGCCTGGGGCGCGGCGTCGGTGGCGGGCTCCGACCACTCGGCCTGGACGGCGTCGGCGGGGAGCTCCTCCATCGGGGAGGCCCACTCGGCCTGCGCGTTCAGCTCGGGAGCCGCTTCGGAGGAAGGCGTCCACTCTGCCTGAACGGCCTCGGGAGCGAGCTCCTCGACGGGCGTGGCCCACTCGGGCTGGGCCGCGTCGGAGGGGGCCTCGGTGGACTGAGCAGCCCACTCGGTCTGGACGGCTTCGGGAGCAATCTCTTCGACCGGCGTCTCCCACTCAGCCTGTACGGCTTCGGCGGCGGGCGTCGCCCACTCGGGCTGCGCGGGCTGGGATGCGGCTTCGGCGGAGGCCCACTCCGCCTGGGCCGCCTCGGGCGCGGCCTCCTCGATCGGCGTCTCCCACTCAGCCTGGACAGCCTCGGGCGCGGCCTCTTCGATAGGCGTGGCCCACTCGGCCTGCACGGCTTCGGAAGCCGCTTCGGCGGAAGGCGTGGACCACTCGGCCTGCACTGCGTCGGGAGCGAGCTCCTCGACAGGCGTGGCCCACTCGGCCTGCGCGGTCTCGGGGGCGGCTTCGGCGGAAGGCGCGGCCCACTCGGTCTGCACGGCCTCGGGCGCAAGCTCTTCGACGGGCGTGGCCCACTCGGTCTGCACGGCCTCGGGAGCGAGCTCCTCGACGGGCGTGGCCCACTCGGCCTGCGCGGTCTCGGGCGCAAGCTCTTCGACGGGAGTGGCCCACTCGGCCTGCGCGGTCTCGGTCTCGGGCGTGGACCAGTCGGTCTGCGCGGGCGCTGCTGCGAGTTCCCCCGCAGGCGTGGCCCACTCGGCCTGAACAGCCTCTGGCGCGACTTCCTCGGCGGGCGTGGCCCACTCGGCCTGGACCTCTTCGGAGGCGGCCTCGGTCGCGGGGGTGGCCCACTCCGGCTGTGCCGACTCGGGGGCAGCCTCTTCAGCGGGCGTAGCCCACTCGGCTTGCACTTCCTCGGAAGCGGCTTCGGCGGGCGCGGCCCACTGAGTCTGCGCGGCTTCGGGAGTGGCCCACTCAGGCTGGGCGGCCTCGGGAGCGGCCTCCGTCTCCAGCGTCTCCCACTCAGGCTGCGCGGACTTGGGCGCTGACCAGGCAAACTGGGACGTGTCGGAGATCGGCGCGTTGGCCGGCGTGGCCTCTTCGACGGGCGTGGACTCCTCGGCCGACGTGGCGGACCACTCGGAAGCAGGCGACTCGGCGGTGGCGGTGGACCACTCGGAAGGATTCGCGCTGGTCTCCGGTGTTGTCTCGCTGACCCACTCGGGCTGGAGCTCCGTCGCAGCCTCCGCGTCCCCGGTCATGGAGGCCGGCTCGGAGGCCGAAGCCCACTCGGGCTGCAGCTCGATGGCGGCGGCGTCTTCGGTGGAGGCGGACCACTCGGGCTGCTGCGCGGTGTCGGACGTCTCCGCGGAGGTCGGGGTCCAGGGCTCGCCGGTCGTCCCCATCTCCGACACGAAGTCCGCGTTGGTCGCGAGCGGCACCGCGTCCGACGGGTCCCCGCTCCAATCGGCGCTGGGAGTCGGCTCCTCGCTCATGAGCGGCACGGCCTCGGTCGAGTCCGTGCTCCAGTCCGCGACGGAGGCGTGCTCCTCGCTCCGCAGCTCCAGCCCGCGCTCACCGGCGGAGGCGAAGTTGCGGTAATCCACGAACTCGCCCGCAGCGGCGAGCGGCACCGTTTCCTCGGGGCTGCCGCTCAGGTCGAACATCTCCTGCGCGGAGGGCGTGCTCGCGAACTCACGCGAGGGGGCGGGCGCCGGATCCCCGTCGACCGCGAGGGTTTCAGCCTGAAGGTCCGGGCCCACCTGCACGGCGCGCAGCTCGATGGAGGGCACGTCCGAGGCAGTGAAGGGAGACCCGATGGGCGCCGGAGAGAACCCGGCGGGCTCCGCCTCCGCGCCAAGGTCGGCCGCGTCGAAGGTGGGAGGCTCCGCGCTCTCAGGGGCCGACTCGATGTCCAGGACATCGAGCGACGGCTCCTCGGCGGCAACGGCCTGGGCGGAGGCAGTGTCATACGCGGAGTCCGGAGTCTCCGCCGTGGCGAAGTCCGTCGCCTCGGCGGCATCCAGCTCCAGCGTGGGGACGCTCTCCTCGGAGCCGGGGGCCTCCGCGGCCATCGCCGAAGGCTCCTCACTCACGTCGGAAGCGTCGAGCGCAATCTCCTCGGAGGAGGCCTGTTCCCAGGTCGCGCCCGTCTCATTCGGAGCCGCCGTGGCGGACTCCTGGGCGTCCGCGTAGGGCGTGGCCTCGCCGACGTCAGACGCGTCGAGCGCAATCTCCGCCGGGGCGGCCTCGCTCATGTCGGAAGCGTCGAGCGCAATCTCGGAGGACGGCTGCGTCCCGCTCACGTCGGAGGCGTCGAGGGCAATCTCCGCCGGAGCGGCCTCGCTCACCTCGGACGCATCGAGGGCAATCTCGGTCGAGGACGGCTGCGCCTCGCTCACGTCGGAAGCGTCGAGGGCAATCTCCGCTGGAGCGTTCTCGCTCTCGGAGGCGTACTCCGCCGCCGACGTCTCGACTTCCATGCTGGCCTGAGCCGTCTCGCTCAGCTCAGCGGACTCGAACTCGGAGGAGGGCAGCTCTCCGGCCGGCTCGCCCGAATCCCAGGCGCTGGCCTCCGCGGACGGAGTCGCCTCGTCGGGGGACGCGGCCTCGATCATGTCCGACGCATCGAGCGCGAGCTCCGAGCCCGACTGCGCGGCCTCCGTGTCGACCGGCTCGGCCTCCATGGACATGAAGTCGTCGGAGCCCACGTCCACGGCGCCCGTGTCCTGGGCGGCGACGTCGATGATGTCAGCCGAGTCGGCGGGCTCGCCCTGCGCGGATTCCACGGCGAGCGGGGCGGAATCCCACGCATCGTCCATGGGAGCGCGCGCGTGCTCCTCGGCGAGCAACGGCTCGCTCTCGGCCGTCGCGTCGACCAGCTCGACCTCGGAAGAAGCCACTTCCAGCTCGGCGGAGGCGAACTCCGCTTCATCAGAGGACCGCTCGGCCTCGACGGCGGGCGTCTCGGCGGGAGCATCCGGCGCCGACTCGATCTCCATCGACATGTCGGCGAACGACGACTCCAGCGAGGGCTCCGTCTCGGCGGCGGCGTAGGCCGGCGCCTGCTCCGGCTCGCTGACCGAGGAGAAGTCCTCCTCCGCGGAGACAGCACTCGAGGACTCCGGCAGCGGCTCGGTGCTCGGCGACTGGCCGTCCGCGCCCATGAGGTCGGCGCTGACGTCCGCGAACGACGCGGAGGGGTCCGAAGCGGTGTCCTCCGAGGCCACGTCCCCTTCCATCACCTCGAGCACGTCCTCGGCGGGGGATGCGGCCTCTTCGGTGGCGGTCTCGGGCTGCGCCTCCAGCGACTCCTGCTCCGGGGCGGGCGTGGACTCTGCGGCGGCTCCAGGGCTCATCCACGGCGCGGGCTCGCTCAGCGCGGGGATGTCGATGTCGTCCGCGTTGAGGCTGAGCGGATCCGGCTCGGCGGGAGCCTGCGGCGCGTACCCCTGCTGCCAGGCCTGCTGCGCGTTGGGGTCATACGCCTGCGCGTTCGGGTCATACGCCTGCTGCGCGTTCGGGTCATACGCCTGCTGCGCGTTCGGGTCGTACGCCTGCGCGTTGGGGTCGTAGGCCTGCTGCGCGTTCGGGTCATACGCCTGCGCGTTGGGGTCGTAGGCCTGCTGCGCGTTCGGGTCATACGCCTGCGCGTTGGGGTCGTACCCGCCCTGCTGGGGGTAGCCCGCGTAGCCCTGGCTCGGGTCATAGCCCGGCTGCGCATAACCCTGGTTCGGGTCATAGCCCTGCGCGGCGTAGCCCTGGTTCGGATCATACCCGGGCTGTGCATAGCCCTGGTTCGGGTCGTAGCCCGGCTGGTCATAGCCCTGGGCGGGGTAGGCGTACCACTGGCCATCCTCGCCGTAGTAACCCTGGGGCTGCTGCTCATAGCCCTGGGTGGGGTAGGCGTACCACTGGCCGTCCGCGCCGTAGTAACCCTGGGGCTGCTGCTCGTAGCCGGCGGGGTAGGCGTACCACTGGCCATCGGCGGCGTAGTACCCCTGGGGCGCCGCCTGCTGCTGCCAGGCGGACGCGTCCGCCACGGGAGCCGTGTCCTGGATGCCCAGGAGTCCGCGCAGCTCGCTCCAGCGAGCCTCCTCTACAGGAGACAGGCTTCCCAGCTTCCGCTTCTCGTCCAGGAAGCGAAATTCTCTCATCGCGGCGCGCGTGTCCGACATTCTTCACCTTGCTGCGGACAGCGTACGACCCGGCTCCTGCCGCAGCATGAATGGGGGGCTGCGAGTCTAGGGGACTCCCGGGGAGGGGTAAACCAATTGGACCGGGCTCGCCTGGCAGCCTCCCCTACTGGAGAGCTTCCCGCACGTCCTCGTCCAGAGTCGCCAGGGTTTCCCCGTAGTGGTCCCGCAGGGCTTCCTCGATGGGCTTTCCCCCACCCACCTGCTTGACGAAGGTGATGAACCGGTCCGCCCCGCCCCGGCGGAGCAGCTCCCGGACGGCCGTGGCGGAGGTGGCATAGGCGATATCCGGGTTCCGGGTGGCGAGGAGGGCCTGTGAGGCCAGGTCCGCCAGCCGGGGCAGGGTGCCCGCCTTGGCCGCGCCCGCCAGGGTGTTGCGGAGGGTCCGGTGGGGAGAGTCCTCGCGCCCCAGGTAGCGCCACTCCACGTACTCCGCGAGTCCCTCGTTGAGCCAGATGGGCAGGCTGTCGCGGGCGCCCCGGCTGTACTCGTCCAACACCGCGTGCACGTACTCGTGCACCAGGGTGGCCTTGGTCTCCTGGGTCAGCTCCGCCGCGTCGTTGAGGCGGATGGCGTCGTCCGAGTACAGCCCGGCCACGAGCCGGGCCTTCGTCGCGCCGAAGTGCATCCGGAACTCCTCACGGGTGTAGAGGACGACATCCACCGGCCGCTCGCGCGTCTCGCCAATCTGGGTCCGGGTGAAGTCGTACGCCTCGTCCAGCGCGGAGACGACGCGGCCCTCGTACTCGGCGCGCTGGCCGAAGTCGCGCTCGTTGTTGAAGTAGCGGATGGTGAAGCGCCCGTTGGAGCGCGTGCGCATGCCGCTCCGGTCCGTGCTGGACTCGTAGGCGAGGCTGACGGGGCGCGTGGCGCCCGAGTCGTCCGCGCGGCCCACCGCGGGCGCGGTCTCCAGCGCGGTGCCCGACGGGCGCCGGCCCGTCTTGCCATTCATCATCCGCTCCAGGCGCTCGGCCTCCTTGCGCGCCTCGCCCTCCTCGTTCGTCTTCGCCCGGGCCTGCTGCAGCAGCCGCTTCGCCTCGGCGGCCTCGCGCGAGCGGGGCGGCACCTTCTCCAGCACCGCCAGGGCCCCCGCGGCGTCCTGCTCCTCCAGCAGCAGTCGGCCCAGCTCCAGCCCGAAGGTGCCCTCCTTGGGGTGGCGCTCCAGGCCCTTGCGCAGGGCGGCCTCCGCGGCGGCGCGCTGGTCCGTCTTCCGCGCGGAGCGGGCCAGGCACTTCAGCGCACCGGCGGACTCTTCGAAGGCCACGGCGCGCTCGCCCAGCGAGTACGCCATCACCGCGTCCTCCTCCAGCAGTGCCTCGCACCCCTTGAGGAGCGCCCCGGAGATGGTGCGGCGCTGCGCGTCCGGCACGCCCGTCACCTCTCCGGAGGCGAAGGCGAGGTACAGCTCCTCCCAGGAACGGCTGGCGGCGAGCTCCTTGGCCTTCTGGGCGGACGGAGGCGGGGCGGCGGCGAGCAGGATGGCGACGAGCAGGGCACTCATGCCCCCAGTATGGCCGAGCCCCCGCGCGGTCGCGCAAGACCCCCTTGCGTCCCGGGTGTTACTTGCGCGCCACCTGCCAGCCCAGCTGCTGCAGGGCCTGCATCAGCTCATCGATGTGGGCGGGACCGGTGGTCTCCAGGGTGACTTCCACCATGGCCTCGCCCAGGCCCGCCTTGGAGAAGGCGCGCTCGTGATGGATTTCCACCACGTTGGCGCGCAGGTCGGCGACCTGGGTGGTGAGCTTCGCCAGCATGCCGGGCCGGTCCGGCAGCCGCACCTCCAGCTGCACCAGGCGCCCCGTCTTCACCAGGCCGCGCTCGATGATGCGGCTGATGACGTTCATGTCGATGTTGCCGCCGCTGAGGATGATGGCGGTGCGCTTGCCCTTCGCCGACGGCACGTCGCCGCTGAGCAGCGCCGCCAGGCCCACCGCGCCCGCGCCCTCCACCACGCTCTTCTCCTGCTCCAGCAGCGTGAGGATGGCGGCGGCGATTTCCTCCTCGTCCACCGCCACCACCTCGTCCACGTACTTGCGCACCAGGGGGAAGGTCAGCTCGCCCACGCGCTTCACCGCGATGCCGTCCGCAATCGTGGTGCCCGCGGCGGTGAGGTCCACGAGGCGGCCGGCTTCAATGGACGCCTTCATGCTGGCGATGGTGGAGGTCTGCACGCCCACCACGCGGATGCCGGGCTTCTTCTCCTTCAGCGCGCAGGCGATTCCGGAGATGAGCCCGCCGCCGCCGATGGGGACGAGCACCACCTCCAGGTCCGGGCACTGCTCCAGCAGCTCCAGGCCGATGGTGCCCTGGCCGGCGATGACGAGCGGGTCGTTGAAGGGGTGGACGAAGACGGAGCCCTCCTCCTTCTGGATGCGCAGCGCCTCCGTGTAGGCCTCGTCGAAGTTGGAGCCCTTGAGCACCACGCGCGCCTTGTACTCGTCACGCGTGCGCGACACCTTGATGAGGGGCGTGCGCTCCGGCATGACGATGGTGGCTGTGATTCCCAGCCTCAGCGCGTTGAAGGCCACGCCCTGCGCGTGGTTGCCGGCCGACGCGGCGATGACGCCCCGGCGCCGCTCGTCCGGCGTCAGCGACAGCAGCTTGTTGAGCGCGCCGCGCTCCTTGAAGGCCCCCGTGCGCTGGAGGTTCTCCATCTTGAAGTACACCGCCGCGCACTCCGTCCGCTCCGTGAAGTAGTCCGACTGAGGACACGGGGTGGGGCGGATGACCGGGCGCAGGCGCTCTCGCGCGGCGAGGATGTCCTGGAGGGTGACCATTGAGGGCCGCGTGTAGCGGATGCGGGCCCCGGGAGGAAGAGACACGCGGCGGGCGGCCGTCCTGCCGCCCGTTCCGCCGCGCCGCGCCACGTCCACCGGGTGACACCCAGGTGCCTCGGTGCCTCGTGGCGGAGTGCGTCAGATGCCGCGAAGCACCGTGGCCTTGCCCACCCGGCCAATGGCCAGGATGTAGGCCGCCGTCCGCATGGAGACCTTCCGCGAGCGGGCCACCTGCGCCACGCGCTCGTAGGCCTCCTTCATCGTCTTCTCCAGCTCCGCGTTGACGCGCTCTTCTTCCCACGAGAGGTGCTGGAGGTTCTGCACCCACTCGAAGTAGCTCACCGTCACGCCGCCCGCGCTGGCGAGCACGTCCGGCACCACGAAGATGCCGCGCTTCTCGAAGATTTCGTCCGCCTCCGGCTGGGTGGGGCCGTTGGCGCCCTCGATGATGAGCTTCGCGCGCACCGCGTTGGCGTTGTCCCGGGTGAGCACGTGGCCCAGCGCGGCGGGGATGAGCACCTCGCAGTCCGCCGCCAGCACGTCCTCGTTGGAGCACGGCGTGCCGCCCGTGAAGCCCGTCACCGTGCCGGTGCGCTTCACGTGCTCGAAGAGGGAGGGCACGTCCAGGCCCTGCGGGTTGCGCACGCCGCCCAGCACGTCCGCCACCGCCACCACCACGCCGCCGTCCTCCCAGAGCAACTGCGCGGTGTGGCTGCCCACGTTGCCGAAGCCCTGGAGCGCGAAGCGCGTGCCCTTCACCGGCAGGCCCAAATCCCGCATGATTTCACGGCACACGTAGAGCAGGCCGCGCCCGGTGGCCGCCTCACGGCCCTTGGAGCCGTACAGCTCCAGCGGCTTGCCCGTCACCACCGCCGGCGAGTGGCCGTGGTAGCGCGAGTACTGGTCCATGATCCACGCCATCACCTGGGGGTTGGTGTTGACGTCGGGGGCGGGGATGTCACGCGTGGGGCCGATGACGTCCTGCACCTGGTCCACGAACTTGCGGGTGAGCCGCTCCAGCTCCTTGAGGGACAGCTGTGACGGGTCGCACGCGATGCCGCCCTTGGCGCCGCCATAGGGGACGTTCACCACCGCCGTCTTCCACGTCATCAGCGAGGCGAGCGACGCGCACTCGTCCTGGTCCAGCAGCGGGTGGTAGCGCAGGCCGCCCTTCATGGGGCCCCGGCTGTTGTCGTGCTGAATCCGGTAGCCGAGGAACGTGCGTATCTCCCCCGAGTCCATCTCGATGGAGACCTGCACCTTCACCTCGCGCAGCGGCGTGGCGAGCAGCGTCTCGATGGGGGTGCCCACGTCCATGATCCGCGCGGCCTTGCGGAAGAAGTAGTTGGTGCCCTCGACGGCGCTCATGACTCGGAATGCTCCTGAAGGCGCGAAGGGCCGCGACGGGCCCTCAGCGTGCGAGAGACGTTAACAGAAGGGGTGCGCTACCATAGGAAACAGCCATGTCTCCCGGTCCGTCAGACGCTTCTTCCTCGAACGGACACCTGCAGGGGCTGGCCAGACGCATCCGCGCGCTGCGGGAGCGGCGAGGCCTCACCCAGGAGGACTTCGCCGCCCGGTGCGGCATCTCCGTCTCCTTCGCGTCCCTGCTGGAGCGCGGCGAGCGCAGCCCCAGCTACGAGACGCTCCTCCAGGTGGCCTCCGCGCTGGGGCTTCCCCTGTGGGAGTTGCTGAGGCTGGACGACCCGCAGGACGCCGGTGTGTACCGGCTGGAGTCCTTCGTCCGGGCCCGCCGCCTGTCGCGCGCGGACCTGGACCGGCTGCTGGCGGTGGCGGAGGTGATGTTCAGCGAGGCCTCCCCGTCCGGAGAGGAGGAGGCCCGGCCCGCGCCCGCCCCGTGTGGCGAGCCCGGGTGTGTCCGGCCGGTGCTCGCCCGGGGCCTGTGCACCGCCCACTACCATCGGGAGCGGCGCAGGAAGGTGGCCGGAGCGGGCACCGGCTCCGGAGCCTGACGGCTACTTCTTCTTCGCCCGCTCCACCTTCAGCGTCCGGTCGCCGTGCTGCTTGCCGTGGGTGGTCTCGAAGCCGGCCACGTCCTCGTCGGCGACGAAGACGTACGCATAGGTGGGGCGCAGGTCCATGCGCACCACCTTGCCGGCGGGGGCGCCCGCGGCCTCCAGCGCGGCGGTGACACCCGCCTCGTCCAGCCCGTCCTGACGGCCCAGGCCCACCCAGAGGCGCGTCTGGCCCGGCACGTCCGGCGGGGCCTCGCTCCTCGGGCGGCGCTCCTCGCGGGCTCCGCGCGGGCGATGGCGCTCCACCTTCAGCGCCTTCTCGCCGTGCGGCTTGCCGTTGAGGGCCTCGAAGGCCGGGGCGTCCGCCTCGGCCACGTAGGCGTACCCGTACGTGGGCCGCAGCACCACCTTCAGCACCTTGCCAGCGGGGGCGCCCAGGGCCTCCAGCGCGGCGGGCAGCTTCGCCTCGTCCATGCCGTCATCCATGCCCAGGTTGGTCCACAGCTTCGCCTCGCCGGGGCCCGCGTCCGGGGACGGGGGCGGGCGGGGCGTGGCCTCGCGCTCGGTGCGCGGCTTGCTCCGCTCCACGCGCAGCGTCTTGGTGCCCTGCTGCTTGCCGTTGAGGGCCTCGAAGCCCGCGACGTCGTCCTCCGCGACGAAGACGTACGCGAAGGTGGGGCGCAATTCCGCGCGCACCATCTTCCCCAGCGGGGCGCCCGCGTCCTCCAGCGCCGTGGCGATGCTGCCCGGCCCCAGGCCGTCCGCCGTGCCCAGGTTGACCCACAGCTTCACCTCGCCGGGGCCCGCCTCCAGCGCCGCCGCGCCACGGGCACCCTCGCCGCGCTCGCGCCGGGGCTCGTCGCGCCGGGGCCGCCGCTCGCGGTCCGGGGACTCCACCCGCTCCGGCCGCTCCGTGCGCTCGGGCCGCTCGGCGCGAACCGCCGGCCGCTCCCGGCGCTCCTCGCGGTCTCCACGCTCGCGCCGCTCGCCGCCGCGCTCGCGCTTGTCGCCACGCTCCCCGCGGCGCCCGCTGTCCCGGGGCTCGAACTTGCGCTCCTGCGGAGGCTCGCGCCCCTCGGCCGCGTACATCGCCGCCGCCTTCTCCATGCGCAGGTGGCTGAAGAAGTACTTCAGCAGGAAGGCGATGAGGTCGTCCGCATCCGGCCGCGTCTTGAGCTGCGCGGCCAGGGGTAGGAAGCCCTCGGAGATGGCGGAGCCGGCCGCCTCGTGGATTTCGCGCACGTGGCGCTCCACCCACAGCCGCATGGCCTCCTCGGGCGCCGGCATCTCGCGCATCTCGAACTTGATGCCGAACTTCTTCTCCAGCGTGGTGAACGTGGCCAGCTCACGCCCGGAGAAGAGGTTGATGGCGGTGCCCTTGTTGCCGATGCGGCCGGTGCGGCCCACGCGGTGCAGGTACACCGCCGCGTCCTCCGGCAGCGAGTAGTTGATGACGTACTCCAGGCCGGAGATGTCGATGCCGCGCGCCGCGATGTCCGTGGCCACCATGAAGGCCACCTCGCCGCGCTTCACCTTGCCCATCACCCGCTCGCGCTCCTTCTGCGGCAGGTCCCCGTTGAGCAGCTCCGCGTCGAAGCCGTTGCGGTTGAGCACCGCCGTCACCAGCGCCGTGTCGTCGCGGGTGTTGCAGAAGATGATGGCGTTCTGCGGCTCTTCCTTCTCCAGCACGTAGATGAGGTGGCGCGGCTTGGGGAGCGCGTCCGACACGTCGTAGCGGATGTGGTGGATGTGCTCCACCGTGAAGACGTCGCCGGACAGCAGCAGCGTCTCCGCGTTCGTCGTGTAGCGGGCGATGAGGTTCTGGATGTCGGTGGGGACGGTGGCGCTGAACAGCAGCACCTGCCGGTTCTTCGGAAGGCGGTCGAGGATGCGGGTGACTTCCTCGTAGAAGCCCTGGTTGAGCATCTCGTCGGCTTCGTCGAGGACGGCGTGGTCACACCCGTCCAGCTTCAGGTTGCCGCGGTTGATGTGGTCGAAGACGCGGCCCGGGGTGCCGACGATGATGGGGGTGCCTTCCTCGAGCGCGTCCTCCTGCTGCTTCATGGAGGCGCCGCCGTAGATGGCCGCCACCTTCACGCCCTTGTACTTCGCGAGCGACCTCAGCTCGTCCGCCACCTGGAGCGCCAGCTCGCGGGTGGGGCAGAGGATGAGGGCGCGCACGCGCTTCTCGTCGGCGGGAATCTTCTCCAGCAGGGGCAGGCCGAAGGCGGCCGTCTTTCCGGTGCCCGTCTTGCTACGGACAATCAGGTCCCGGCCTTCCATGGCCGGGCGGAAGGCGCGGGCCTGGACGGGGGTGGGGTGGGTGTAGCCGACCTCTGCCAGCGCGCGGCGGAGAGGCTCGGACAGGTTCATTTCGTCGAAGCCGATGTCCGCGACGTATTCGTCGGGACGCGTGGGGGCTTCGTCAGGCGCCGGGCTTCCCGGCGTGGGCTCTTGGTTGTCGCTCATCAGGCATGGGCATAGCCCCTGCATTACCCTCTGGCAACAATCGCTGCACTTTGCTGTATGGAGCGCCCATGGCGAATGGGAGGAAGAGAACCAAAGGGGCGACCCCCCGCCCTCGCGCGAAACGGCCGGCCACGGGCGAGGTGGTGGACGCGGAAATCGTGGATGCCCAGGCCGAGGGGGCCGAGGCCGAGCCTCAGGTGGACCCGGACACCCTGGAGCCGGACCCCGCGGAATTGGCCGAGGTGGAGCCCGAGGCGGACCTGAGCGCCCCCGTCGTCCCCACGAGGGCCCTGGCCCGGGTGGGCGAGTCCGCGCTGGCCACGAAGGACCCCCTCCAGGCCTACATGGCGGAAGTCCAGCGCCATCCCCTGCTGACCCGGGAGGAGGAGCTCCAACTCGCCCGGAAGTACCGGGACACGGCGGACGTGGGGGCGGCCTACCGGCTGGTCGCCTCCAACCTGCGCCTGGTCGTCAAGCTGGCCCACGAATACCACCGCAACCCGCTTTCCCTGCTGGACCTGGTGCAGGAGGGCAACATCGGGTTGATGCAGGCGGTGAAGAAGTACGACCCGGAGCGGGGCGTGAAGCTCAGCAGCTACGCCGCCTGGTGGATTCGCGCCTACATCCTCCGCTACATCATGGACAACTGGAAGATGGTGAAGCTGGGGACCACCGAGGCCCAGCGGAAGCTCTTCTTCAAGCTTCGCCAGGAGCAGGAGAAGCTCATCTCCCAGGGCTTCGAGGCCAGCCCCAAGCTGCTGGCGGAGCGGCTCAACGTCAGTGAGCAGGACGTGGTGGAGATGGACCAGCGGCTGGGGCACGACGAGATGTCCATCGACGCGCCCCTGCGCGGGGACGAGGACTCCGGCGCGACGCGCGCGGACCGGTACCTGCCCTCGAACGCCATGCCCGCCGACGAGCGGCTGGGCGCCGAGCAGCTCAAGGCCCTCTTCCGCGACAAGCTGGCCGAGTTCTCCCGGACGCTGGAGGGCAAGGAGCGCTACATCTTCGAGAACCGGCTCACCTCCGACGAGCCCCTCACGCTCCAGGACATCGGCGACAAGTACGGCGTCAGCCGCGAGCGCGCCCGGCAGATTGAGGCGGCCCTCATCAACCGGATGCGCGAGTTCATGCGCGAGCACATCCCCGACTTCGACCTGGTCGCGACACCGAAGGCCTGAGGCCCGCAAGGGGCTCGGCCGTCCGGCGGCCGGGAGCCGACAGTCCGGGAAGCCCCCGGGGTACATGGCCGGGCGGTGGCGATATGCTGACTGCCCGGCAACGTTCCTCCCGGACCCAGGGGGCTCTCATGCATCGCATCACCCACGCCGCGGGCGTGTGTCTCGCCATCGCCACGCTGCTGGCGCTCACCGGCTGTTCCGGCACGCTCCGTCAGAACTACGTGCGAGACCAGTCGGCCCACCACGTCTACCGCAAGCAGTTGGTGGAAATCTGGCCCGTGGTGCAGTCGGTGCTCAAGGAGAAGGGCTACTCGTGGCGGGAGAACCCGGGCCGCTTCGTGCTGGAGACGGAGTGGCGGGACTCGGGTGGCGGCACCCTGGGCCCCACCACCTCCTCGCGCTTCCTCGTGGAGGGCGTGCGCGTGGCCAGCGGGGGCGTGGCCCTGCGGGTGACGCGGCTGGACCGCACCTCCCAGTCCGTGGGCTCCAGCTACGTGGACGGCGTGGTGACGACGCGCTCGGAGCGCGCCGCCGCCATCAACACCAACAGCAGCGGCAGCAGCGGCTCGCTGCCCGCCGAGCAGCGCTTCGCCCGGGACCTGGAGCTGGAGCTGGAGCTGCTCCGGCACCTGGACCCGGAGGCGGCGGCGAAGCTGGAGGCGGACGCGAAGCGCGCCCACCCCTGAGCTATTTCCAGGGGCGGGAGATGACGCAGGCGTTGATGCCGCCCACGCCCATGGACAGCTTGCCCGCGCAGCCAGCGGGCGCGTCCACCGCCTCGTCGAAGACGAAGCGGCTGTGCACGCGCGAAATCTGCTTGTTCAGCTCGGCCTGCTTCAGCGGCGTGGAGAACACCTTGCCCTGGCCGTAGCCGAGGTACTGGGCCGTCAGCTCCCAGCCCCCGCCCGCGGACATGCCGTGGCCGAAGGTGCCCTTGCGCGCCGTAATCAGCACCGACTCGGGCATCACGTCCCGCAGGTTCTGCACTTCCAGGAAGTCGCCCGGGGTGGCGGTGGCGTGCAAATCCCAGCTCCCCACGTCCGCGGGGGTGACGCCAGCCTCGGCCAGCGCCTCGCGGATGGCCAGCGTGGGGCCTTCCTTGGACGGGGTGATGATGTGGTCCGCGTCGGCGGTGACGCCCACGGCCACCGGCTCCATGCCCAGCGGCTTGAAGCCCTTCGCCGTGAAGTGCTCCAGGTCACCCAGCACCCACACCACCGAGCCACCGGCGATGTGCGTGCCCCGCAGCGCGGTGAGGGGCTTGGAGAGGGCGGCGTCCGCGGAGATGACGCGGGCGTTGTAGAAGCCGCCGACGACGAGCGGGTTGGGCGCGGCGTCAGTCATGCCCATGACGACGGCCTTCGCCTGGCCCAGCTGAATCGCGTTGATGGCCAGCCTCAGGCCGTAGCCGAAGGACGAGCACGCGGCCACCGGGGCGAATGCCATGCCGGTGATGCGCCCCAGCATCGAAATCTGCGAGGCCGGCGTGTTGTGGATGTTCCACAGCACGTTGGAGGACACCGAGTTCCACGGCGGCTCCGGCGACATCCACTTCTTCTGGAGGCGCGCGTTGCGGGTGCGCTTCTCCTTGATGACGGCCAGCTTGGCGGACTCGATGTCGCCCTCGTCGGGCACGCCGAGGGCTTCAATCTCGCGCAGCTCGGACAGGTACTCGCGCAGCTCCGTGGAGCGGCCGGCCCAGTAGTGCCACCACGCGTCCTCGGCCTCTTCGCGCGTGGCCTCGTCCACGGTGGACGGCTCCGGAGGCAGGCCCGGCAGCGGCTCGCGCGTCTCCATCCACTGGCGCAGCACGGCGTTGCGCGCCGGGGTCGCCCAGAAGCGGTCCCACCGACGCTGGGCGCGGTACAAGTCGAGGGAGATGTTCTGGATGGTGGGCAGGTCGCCCAGGCCGGTGCCCACGTAGACGTGGGCGCGGGAGCCCAGCGCCTGCAGCTCCTGCTCCAGCCCGGGGTTCTGCGCGAGCGACTGGATGAAGGCGCCGATGGCGAACTGCGTCGGCTGGCCCATCTTCCGCTCCAGCTGCGAGAAGCGGCTGCCGGGGAAGCGCGCGTCAATCCACGGCTTGTAGTCGGCCAGCTCGAACTCCGGCATGCCGACGAGGAAGTTGTCCGGCCCGAAGCCGTTGAAGGGGGACAGCCAGCTCTCGGAGGACGACAGATTCTTCTCGAAAGCTTCGATGTTCCTGGACCGGGGGGCAACGACGCCCCAGCCAAAGATTCCGACTCTGCGCACGTGAGGCTTTCCTTCGCCGCTAGGGGGAGAGCGGCTCGATTTTCAGATTGTCGAAGTGCACGCGGGTCTTCCAACCGGAGAACCCGAAGAACTGGTTGCGCGGGCCCTGCAGGGGGGCCGGGTCCTGGAGGTTGAGGAAGGGCTGGCCGTCCAGCTCCCACGCCAGGTTGCCGCCGCGGCGGGTAATCTTGATGTGGTGGCGCTTGCCGGGCACCACGGCGGCGCCGTCGCGCACCGCGCGGTCATTGGTGTGCTCGTGCTGGCGGGCGATGGCGGACTGCGTGTTGCGCCAGCCGCCGAAGATGAAGACGTAGCCGGTGGCGGTGTACTGCAGCCGCAAGTCACCCGCGTAGAAGGAGCGGCCGTCGCCCCAGGCCTCCACCTTGATGTCGCCCTCGGGGTTCTCCGTCCAGGCGTCGAACTCAATGGTGGCGTTGGCGGGGATGGGCTGCTTCAGCCAGACGGGGCGGTTGTGGACCAGCTCCACCACCAGCGCGCCGTCCTGCAGCTTCACCGCAGAGGGGTTGGTGACGTTCCACGCGTCGCCCAGCGTGGCGCGGTTGAAGTCGTCCGCATAGGGGCCGGGCGGCGGCAGCGGGGCGGCCGCGGCGGGCGCGGTGGCGGGCAGCCGGTCCGGCGTGTCCACGCGCAGGTTGTCGAAGAAGAGCTGGGACTCGTTGCCGGACAGGCCGAGCCTGTCGTTGCCCGGGCCCTTGAGGGGGAGCGGGTCGTCCAGCTCCAGCATCAGCTCGCCGTCGATGGACCAGCGCAGCTTCTGGCCGCGGCGCTCGATTCGCCAGTGGTACGTGCGGCCCGCCTGCACCGGGGTGCCGCGCGCTTCCACGCGCACCTGGGTGTCCTGCTTGTAGACGCCGGAGCCCACCAGGTCCACGTTCGCCTCACCGCCCGCGCGGGCGGCGCGGCGCCGGAGCGCGTCCATGTTGGGGGCGCCCAAATCCTTGCGGGCGATGACGGACAGGGAGTTGTTCCACCCGCCCTGCACCAGGACGTAGCCCGAGGACGGGTCCACGCCGTTGCCGAAAATCTCGACCCGGATGTCCCCCTCGGGGAACTCGGAGCGGACATCCAGCTCCACGGCCACGTCGTCCGGCAGCGGCGCCTGGAGCCAGAGGGGGTTGTTCTTCACGCCGGGGCCGAGCAGCTCGCCATTCACGGTGCGCCAGAGGCCGCCGGTGGCGAAGAAGTCGCGCTTCACCACGGCCGGGTCCGAGAAGTCCTGGGCGTAGGGCACCGCCGCCGTCACGTCGGACTGGCCGCGGACGAGGGCGTAGTGGATGAGCGGGAACTGGATGAGGAGGATGAGGCCGGCGAGCACGGCCCAACCCCGCCGGGACAGCCCCTGGGGCTTCACCCACGCGTCGGAGGGCGCGGGGGCTTCCTGCCGGGGAGCGGGCTCCGTGGGGGCTTCCTGCTGCTTCTCCTTGCGCCTGGCCTGGCCCATCAGTCCTTACGGGGGGGAATCCTGGGGGAAAGGCGGCGGAATGTACGCGCCGGGGCGGTGGACGTAAAGCGCGCCGGAGGCGGGCTACTTGACCCCCCAGCGCTTCTCGAGCGCCTGCTGCTCCGCCTGGCGCTGCTTCAGCCGTTCCCGCTCGGCGCGCTGCTTGTCCGCATCCTCGGGAGAGGGGCGGACGGCGAGCTGGTACACCGCGCCCGCCACCGCGAAGAGGGCCGCCGCGACGATGACGCCCCAGGGCCGGCTGGCCACCGCCGCCACCAGGCCGCCGAACTGGTGCATCGCCGCGAGCGCGCCGATGACGAGCACCCACGCACCCACCGCCGACGCCACCAGCGCGCTCACCACGCGGTGGAGCAGCGCGCCCACCAGCCCGCCGATGATGAAGCCCGGCGCGAAGCCCAGCAGGAAGTCCTGGGGCCCGGCAATCTGCCCGGCGACCAGGCCCAGCGGCACGCCCAGTCCCACGAAGGTGATGGCCGGGGGGAAGAGGAAGCCCATCGCCAGCAGCACCGCCGCGACGATGGTGGGCAGCCGGGGGACGACTTCCGGTATCCCCAGCTTGGTGGTGAGGATGCCCGTGCACCACAGGCCGAGCACGGCGCCGATGGGTCCCGCCAGCACGCGGAACAGCCGCCCGCCGCCCGCGAGCAGCAGCGTCACCCCGACGACACAGCAGACGATACCCGCCCACATGGGCAGCAGCCGGTAGATGGCCACCCAGCCGGAGGGGTTGAACGTCTGGTATGCCCTGAGGGCCTGGAGGAGGCCTTCCATGTGGCTCCATCTCCTTGCTTCATCTTGCTTCATTGAAGCGGCGCGCGCCCGGAACGGCCGCGCGAGCCCGCTAGCTTACGCGTACCGGGACAGTGCGAGCACCAGCAGCACGAAGAAGACGGCGGCGGCCAGCAGGGCGAAGCCGTAGAGCCGGGGGGGCGTGGAGGTGCTCCGGAGCAGGGCCTCCGCCTCCGCCCGGTCCTCCGGGGAGGGGTTGCCCGCCAGGATGCGCTCGGCGTCGCGCCGGGCCCCGGCCACGTCGCCGGCCTCCCTCCGGGCCCAGGCGGCCTTCACCTCGGCCGAGCCTGGCTCCGGGGGCGTCTGTCCGCCTTTTGCCATGAGGGCTCTCTATACCGGGGAATGCGCATACCCGTCGACGGTATATAGAAACTCCTTATGTCCGCGCGGCGATTGACCCGTCGAAACCTCCTGCTCGGCACCGCCGCGCTCGCTCCGTTGCTGTCCCGACGGGCGGACGCGTTCGGTGAGAAGAGCCGCTTCATCCCCGCTGTGGTCCGGCACGGAGGTCGCTGGGACGCGCGAGTGTCCGGGCTGCGCCGCATCGCCTGGGAGCTGCAGCGCCGCACCTCCGTGGAGGTGGTGCCGGACGCGCGCCCCTTCCTGCTCAGCTCGCCGGAGCTCTTCGAGTACCCCTTCCTCTACATGGGCAGCGATGGGAGCTTCCCCGCGCTCACCGAGGCGGAGGTCATCAACCTGCGGCGCTACCTCACCTACGGCGGCTTCCTGCTGGCGGACGCCAATGACGGCAGCGACGGGGACGGCTTCGACGCGTCCTTCCGCCGGGAAATCGCGCGGGTGCTGCCGCAGAACCCGCTGACCGAGGTGCCCTCCACCCACGTGGTGTTCAAGTCCTTCTTCATGCTGGACGCGGCGCCGGGGCGGCTGCTCAACAAGCCCCAGTTGATGGCGTCCATGCTGGGCAAGCGCGCCGCGGTGCTGTACTCGCAGAACGACCTGGCCGGGGCCTGGAGCCGCAGCGAGGCCGGCGACTACGAGTTCGACGTGTCCCCCGGCGGCGAGCCCCAGCGCGAGCTGGCCGTTCGCCTGGGCATCAACATCTGCATGTATGCCCTCTGCCTCGACTACAAGGATGACGCCGTCCACCTGCAGCTCATCCTCAACAAGCGGCGCTGAAGCACCGGCCTGACGCCGAAAGCCTGGATGAACTCCCCCACCTTCAACGCCTGGAAGCTCGTCAGCCTCTCCCCGCTGCCGCCGTGGGCGCTGGTGCTGCTCGCCCTCGGACTGGTGCTGGGCGTGGCGCTGGCCGCCTGGGGCGTGCGCCGCGAGCCCTCGCGCTACCGCCGTGTCCTCCTCTGGGTCCTCCGGGTGGGCGCGGGCGTGGCCGCGCTCTTCTTCCTCCTGGAGCCCGGCATCCGTCACCTGCAGGTGGCGCGGATGAAGAACCGCGTCGCCGTGCTGGTGGACCGCTCCGCCTCCATGAGCTTCCCCTCCGAGCCCGGCGGCCCCACGCGCACCGCGCAGGTGGCCTCCTTCCTGGAGAAGGCCGCGCCGCAACTGGCCGCCCTGCAGGACCGCTTCACGGTGGAGCTGTACGGCTTCGACCCGGAGTTGGCGCCGGTGACGGCCGCGTCGCTGGCGAAGGAGCCGGCGCGCGCGGGCACCACGGACCTGCTCGCCGCGGTGCGCTCGGCGGCGGGGGAGGGGCAGGGCGCCCGCAAGCTGTCGGGCATGCTGCTGTTCAGCGACGGCGCGGACAACACCGAGCTGAAGTCGGGCGTGGTGGGTCGGGCGCGCGCGGCGCTGGCGGACCTGAATGTGCCCGTCTCCACCTTCACCGTGGGCCAGGAGTCGCTGAAGGACCTGGCGGTGGAGGGGCTGAAGGTCGACGACTTCGCCTTCGTGCGCAACTCGCTCACCGTGGAGGTGGAGATTCACGGCCGCGGCTTCGGCGGGCGTGAGATTCCGGTGGTGCTCAGCCAGGAAGGCAAGACGGTGGCGAGCAAGACGGTGCGCCTGGAGTCCTCGGACGACGTGAAGCCGGTGGCCTTCACCTTCACGCCGGACCAGACGGGGCGCTTCGTCTACACGGTGACGGTGCCCACCTTCCCGGACGAGGCGGTGGCGGACAACAACACCCGCTCCTTCACGCTGAAGGTGATTCGGGACCGCGTGCGCGTGCTGCTGGTGGTGGGCCGGCCCTCGTGGGACGAGCGCTACCTGCGCGGGCTGCTGCGCCAGGACGCCAACGTGGACCTGGTGTCGTTCTACATCCTGCGCACGCTGTCGGACGACCCGGGCGTGGTGAACGAGCGCGAGCTGTCGCTCATCCCGTTCCCCATGGAGGAGATTTTCGACACGAAGCTGGACACCTTCGACGTCGTCATCTTCCAGAACTTCGGCCACGCGGACCCGTCGCTGTCCATCGCCGAGTACGAGCGCAACCTGGAGCGCTACATCCACAACGGCGGCGCCTTCGTGATGATTGGTGGCGACAGCGTGCTGGGCGAGGGCCGGGCGATGATGCCCACGCTGATGGAGGCGCTGCCCGTCGCCGCCGCCGGCCCCGCCAACCCGGAGCCCTTCACGGCCCGACTGACGCCGGAGGGCATGCGCCACCCGATAACGGCCATTGGCACGGGCGCGGCGAGCACGGAGTCCGCGTGGGCGGAGCTGCCGCCCATTCCGGGCGCCAACCTGACGACGGCGCGTCCCGGGGCCACGGTGCTGCTGGACCACCCGCACCTGACGGCGAACGGAAGGAATGCACCGCTGGTGGCGGTGTGGGACTACGGCCGGGGCCGCTCGCTGGTGATGGCCACGGATGCGTCCTGGTACTGGGCCTTCGCGGCGCACCGGGATGGCTCGCCCAGCCGCGCGTATGACCGCTTCTGGGGCAATGCGCTGCGGTGGCTGGTGAGGGACCCGGACCTGACGACGCTGAAGGTGACGGCGGACCCGCCGTCGGTGGAGCCGGGGCGGCCCGTGGGCGTGGTGGTGCAGGCGCGGATGGCGGACTACCAGCCGGCGCAGGACGCGCAGGTGCGGGTGGAGCTGTTCTCCGTGGCGACGCAGAAGCCGATAGCGGTGCAGACGGGCACCGCGGGAGCGGATGGCGTGGTGCGACTGGAGTTCGCGCCGCCCGCGCCCGGCCCGTACAAGCTGCTGGCCTCGGCGAAGAAGGGCGAGACGGACCTGGGCGCGGGCGAGGACGCGGTGGCGGTGCGCGCCGTGGGGCCGGAGCTTTCGGACGCCTCGGTGCGCACGGAGCTGATGGAGGACATCGCCAAGGTGACGGGCGGCAAGGCGTACAAGCTGCCCCAGGGCGGGCTGCCGGATGTGCCGCTGCTGGACCCTCCGGTGGTGGAGGTGGGCCGCGCCAAGGACCAGCCGCTGTGGGACCGCTGGTACTACCTGGTGGCGCTCATCGCGCTGCTGGGCGCGGAGTGGTTCGCACGGCGCCGCTTCGGCTACGTGTGAGCGACAGTGTCCCGGCATCGTGAAGGCCGGGCGCTGTAGTGGCGGGCCCGGGTGCGGTAGACAGGCGCGACGCCTGTTCTCACCCGGAGCTCCCGTGCGATACGCCCTCGCGCTTCTCCTCGTCGTCCTCTCGTTCACCCCCGCGCTGGCCCAGGTCCCGGAGGCTTCTCCGCAGGCCATCGATGCCGCGATTCAGCGGACGCTGGAGTCCTTCGAGGTGCCCGGCATCGCCGTCGCCGTCGTGAAGGACGGCAAGGTGGTGTTGGCGAAGGGCTATGGCGTGCGGAAGCAGGGTGAGCGCACGCCGGTGACGCCGGACACGTTGTTCGGCATCGCCTCCAACACCAAGGCCTTCACCGCGGCGGCGCTGGCCATGCTCGTGGATGAGGGGAAGCTCCAGTGGGATGACCGCGTCATCGACCACCTGCCCTCGTTCCAGATGCATGACTCGTACGTCACGCGCGAGCTGACCGTGCGTGACTTGCTGGTGCACCGAAGCGGCCTGGGGCTGGGGGCCGGCGACCTGCTCTACTTCCCGCAGTCGACGTTCACCGAGGAGGAGATTGTCACCCGCCTGCGGCGCATCCCTCCGGCGAGCAGCTTCCGCAGCAAGTATGCGTACGACAACATCCTCTACCTCGTGGCGGGGAAGGTCATCGAGAAGGCGAGCGGGAAGAGCTGGGGCGCCTTCATGCGCGAGCGCATCTTCACGCCGCTGGGGATGCGGACCAGCAACACCAGCGTGACGGCCTTCCGCGCGGGCGCCAACGTGGCCATGCCGCACGCGAAGGCGGATGGAGTGCTGAAGGCCATTGCCCCGGTGCCCTTCGACAACAACGCGCCGGCGGGTGGCATCAACTCCAGCGTCAATGAGCTGTCGCGGTGGATGCTCGCGCAGCTGGAGCGTGGAGTGGTTCCGGGCACGGAGGGGAAGAAGCGTCTCTTCAGCGAGGAGCAGTCGAGGGAGATGTGGTCGGCGCAGACGGTGCTGCCCATCCGCGAGCCGTCGAAGGCGCTCGCCGCGACGCGCGCGAACTTCTCGGCGTACGGGCTCGGCTGGTCGCTGCGCGACTACCGGGGCTACAAGCTGGTGGGGCACACGGGAGGGCTGCCGGGCTACGTGTCGCGCGTGGTGCTCGTCCCGGAATTGCGGCTGGGCATCGCCGTGCTGACGAACCAGGAGGAGCGCGGTGGGTACGAGGCCCCCACGTGGACGTTGCTGGACGCGTACCTGGGGGCTCCGGCCACGGACTGGGTCGCCGCGTTCAAGGCGGATGACGTGGAGCGGGAGGCGAAGGCGCAGGCGAAGGTGGCGGCGGCGAACTCGGGACGGAATGCGCAGTCGAAGCCGTCGCTGCCCATGGACGCCTACGTGGGGAAGTACCGGGACGCCTGGTACGGCGACGTGGCCATCTCGAAGGAAGGGGAGAAGTGGGTCCTCCGCTTCAGCCGCACGCCCGCGCTCACTGGAACGCTGGAGCATTGGCAGTACGACACCTTCGTGGCGAAGTGGAAGGACCGCACGCTGAACGCGGATGCGTACGTGTCATTCTCCCTGAAGCCGGATGGCTCCATCGGTGAGATGCGGATGCAGCCCGTGTCTCCGCTCACCGACTTCAGCTACGACTTCCAGGACCTGCTCTTCACGCCCGTGAAGGAGGATGCCGCCGGGGCTGTCGCACGTCCCGTGCACTGAAGCAGGCCGCTCGACCGGCACTTGCCGCGCATCCGCCAGCCGGGCGCGCCGGACTTCCGTGAAGGCTGGATTCGTGAGGCCGTGACATGCCCCAGTTCGAGGCAGAAATAATCGCACGGGAACTGCTGGCCCTCCTGGAGCGACACTTCGCCAGCCCTTCAGTTCCCGTGCGGCTCGTGCTGGAGGGGGCCGGTGTTCACTGGCACGTCGAGGTGCGGGCCGAGGTGCGGGCCTGTCGGGTGAGTGCCTTCCGCTACTACAGGCAGGAGGGGACTGAGTATTGCCTCACGCTCCGCGAAGGCTCGCAGAAGAGCGCGAATGGGCGAACCTGGTCGCTCGAAGAGGCTCTTCGCGTGCTCCAGGACTGGCTCGTGGAAGCAGTGCCGCTCCAGGACCTGTACGCCCGCTTTCCCTTCCTCGACCGGAAGAAGCGGGAGCTTGAGGCGCTGCGCCGGAAAGTGGATGCGGTGCTGGAACGCCTGGGCTCCCCCCGGCGGTGCCTTCTCCGTGAGCCACTCGGGGATTTCTATACGTTGACGGTGAACGGGGAGGATCGCGCCTGCGAGCTCGATGCGCTTCATGGGGGCTCCGAGGCTCGCTGCACGTTTCTCCACCTGGGGACACGCCTGGCCGAAGGCAAGGCTTCGGACGTGGACGGCCTCTCCACTGCCATCTCAGGGTGGTTGGACTCAGGTGTCCGCGTCGAGCCACTGCAGCGCGAGTTCCCGTTCATCCGCATCGAGCCCCACGCCCCCGCTTACGAGGCGGGGCGGTACGCGGAGTGGCGCTGGGACGATGCCATCGCGCGGGCGAGAGAGAGTCAGGGCGTGAAGGGCTGGGCGCCCCTGGTCCCTCTTCTTCCCCTGCTGGAGCGCATGGCGAGCCGGCCCATCTTCCGGCGCTTCTTCTTCTTCACGAGCCACGACACGCTCTGCTTCTCTCGTTGCCCGCGTCACCCGTTCTCGACCGAGGGGCTGCCCTACATCTCTCCGCGCTTCAAGGGAGGGCCCATGGCCGACCTGACCGAGGCGCGGTACTCGGCGCACTGCGGTGAGAGGACGCTCGAAGGGGGGCCTGAGGAAATCTGCCAGTTCGTCGAGGGAATCCTGGCCACCGAAGGGGACACCACCTTCTACGGCAGCACGAGAGACGCAGTGGACGAGGACGACTGATTCAAGCCCCTTCTTTCCTGGCCAGCTGGGGCGGCAGCCATGCGGAATGAGCGTTCCTTCCGCTCCCGCCTGCTCCCGGGCGCCCCCATCCAGCGGAGTGCCTCTCTCCAGCATGAGAGAGGCACCCGCTACACCCGCTACGGCTGGGACTTCTCCACCACGCCGCACGCGATGCGGCCACCGGCGTCGCCGGTCGGGTCGGTGTGGTAGTCGTCCTCCTTGGTGTGCACCATCACCGAGGAGCCGTCCTTGTCGAACATCGACTTCACGGTGAGGCCCTGCTGGGCGAAGGTGTCGAACTGCACGCGGCCGTCCTGGCCGACGTAGAGGTTGGGCAGGTCACCATGGTGCCGGCCCTTCGGGGCCAGGATGCCGTGGGCCTTCTTCGCGGGGTTGAAGTGGCCGCCCGCCGTCTTGAAGTCCGGGGCCTCGCACTTGCCCGTCTCGTGGATGTGGAAGGCGTGCTGGCCCGGCGGCAGGTTGCTCAGGGTGCCCTTCACCAGCACGCCCTGGGCCGTCTGCTCGAAGGTGATTTCGCCCACGTCCTTGCCCTGGGCGTCCTTCACCATGGCCTTGGCCGATTCTCCCTTCTTGGGAGCCGCCTTCTTCGGGGGCGCCTCAGCCGCCGGAGTGGCGGTGGCGGGCGGCGTGCCCTGGGCGGGCGCACCCTCGGCCTTCGCGCCCTTCCCCTTGTCCTGCGCCTGGGGCGCGGCCTGCGGGGCCTGGGCCAGCGCGGGCGCGGCGGAGAGGAGGGTAGCGGCGGTCAGCAGGGCTCGAATCTTCATAGGTGGGTCTTCTCCTGGGTAGGTCGCTGCGGAGCAAACGCGGACACTAGCGACTGCGCGCGCCTCTCGCCGGGAAACCGTGCGGGCACTCTCGCGAAGCGACGTGGAGCGTTCACTGCTTTGCGAGAGGCACTGGCACCACGCGTGAAGCGCCGAAGGCCGGCGCCCAGATGTCCTGCACCTCGGGCCCGTTGAGGAACGCCACGAGGGCCCGGAAGGCGGGCAGGGGACCGCCCAGCGTCTCCGCCCAGGCCTGGCCCCGGGGCGACAGGTTGGGCACCAGTGGCCCCAGCTCCGACAATGTCGACGCGGAGCGCGTGACGCCCAGGCCCTCGTCCCGCAGGCGCTGGGGCACGTACAGCGGCGCGAAGCGGGCGTGCCGGTGGTCGTGCACGCAGCCCTCCTCCTCCAGCAGCGCGGCGGACAGCGGCAGTTCCCGCACGTTGAAGAGGAGCTTCACCGCGCCCAGGTGCGGGTCATACGGCCCGCGCAGCCGGTGGTCACCCCGGGGGACGAGGCGCCGGTCGAGGTAGCAGTACGCGCGGGCCTCGGGTGGCACCGTGCCCCGGTGGCGTGCGCCTCCGTAGCGGAAGAAGGGGCGCACGTGGCTCGCGTCCACCTCCAGCGGCGGGCCCGCCTTCAGCTCGCGCAGCTTGGGGAGCAGGGCCTCCGGCAGTCCGTGCTCGCGCGCGAAGTCAGGCAGCGCTTCCTCGCGAGTCAGGGCGAAGGCCCGCACGCGGGCCAGCAGCCGCTCCGGGTCTGCGTCCACCAGCAACTCGTCGAAGCGCGTCTTCACCCCGGGCAGGCTCACCGGGACGAGCGTGGTGAGCGGCTCGCCCTCCGCCCGCCAGCGCGCGTCCAGCTCCGTGGCCTCCTGGGACGTGGGGGCGAGGCGCCACTCGGGGGCCTCGGGTGTGAAGACCTGCCAGTCTCCGCGACGCTCGAAGCGGGGCGCGACGCGCGGGCCCGGCAGCGAGGACCACACGGTGATGCAGGTGCGGACCTGCGCTCCCTTGAAGGCGCCGGGGCCCAGGTCCGCCACCTCGCGTAGGGACAGGGTGCCCAGCAGCGCCTCGCGCAGCGGGGCGTAGAGGAAGGCGTCCAGCAGCGTCGACGGAGTGATGAAGGCGAGCACCCCCGGGCGCGACACCAGCCGGTGCGCGGCCACCAGGAGGAAGAAGGCGAAGTCATCCCGCAGGCTGGTGCCCGGGGGCAGGGCCAGCGGCAGCAGCGCGCGCAGCCGGGCGTAGGTGGACGCGTCCTTCAGCACCGACGAAGTGCCGTTGTAGGGCGGATTGCCCACCCACAGCTCGCGGTGCTCCGGCGGCGTGGCGGCGAGCAGCGGCTCCAGTCCTCCGCGCAGCGAGTCCCCCACGCGTACGTCCGCGCCGGGCACGCGGGCCTGGCAGACGCGCGCCACCTCCGGGTCCAGCTCCAGGCCGCACAGCCGCGCATCGGGCCGCAGCCGCGCAGCCGCCGCGAGGAAGGCGCCTGCGCCACAGGCGGGGTCCACCACGGTGAGCGGGCCTTCGCCCAGGTGCGTCAGCGCGAGTGCCAGCGTGCGCTCCACCAGCGGCGCGGGCGTGAAGAAGGCACCCACCGCTTTGCGGTCCAGCCCGGGGAACTGACGGACGAGCTTCTCCTCATCCACCTGCAACGGGCTGTTGGCGACGCGTCGCATCAGGTCCCCCCATCCTGGCCACCACCCTGCCGCGCGGAGGCCCACCCGCACAAATGCGCGGAAGGGAAAGACGTTGCTGTGATTTCAACGCCCGCCCACCTGCCCTGGAGTCTGAGGCCAACGCCGTCCTGCATACAAAGGCGGCCCTCCGCGCGAGGTGCCGGCGAGCTCCCCGGTTGACTCGGGCCCCGATGAGGCCGTTACCGACCCACGACGGAAGGGTGACCGCAAGTCGGATGGCGCTACCCGTCCCGTGCTGTCGGGTCATGGCCGGAGTGGCCCTGGGGTCCGACCTTGCGCCGACCATGAATACCCCCATACGCCGTGTCACCCTTCTCCGGGTGCTCGGGTGGAGTGGCCTGCTGGCCGCCCTCTTCGCGCCCGCCACTGCCTGGACCTCACCGCGCCCGCCTCCCCTGGCAGCCCTCGTCCTGTCCCAGGTGACGCCGCCCCTGGAGCTCGAGCCAGGGCAGGTGGTGGTCACCTTCACCTTCGCGGACACGCTGAAGAACCAGGTGCTCGTCGGGCCGCTGTTCGCGAAGTACGGGATGCACGCGACCTTCTACATCAGCGCGGGACGCATTGGCCGGGCTGGCTACCTCACGCTGGCCGACCTGCGCACGCTCGCGGCCGCCGGGCATGAGATTGGCGGACACACCCTCGACCACGAGGAACTGGATGACCTGCCCCTGGCGGAGCTGCGGCATCAGGTCTGTGACTGTCGGGTCGCCCTCATGGGCTTCGGGTTCCCCGTCACCTCGTTCGCCTTTCCCTTCGGCTCGGACAGTCCGCTGGCCCGGGACACGGTCATCTTCTGTGGCTACAACAACGCGCGACGGACGGGCCGCATCCGCTCTCCCACCGGATGCAACTCCTGCCCCCTGGCGGAGAGTGTCCCGCCTGCGGACCCGTACAGCATCCGCTCGCCCACCTCCATCAAGTCGGACTGGACGCTCGCGAATCTGCAGAGCCTGGTCCTCCAGGCCGAGAACGCGGGCGGCGGGTGGATCATGATTTCCCTCCACGACATCTGCACGGGCTGCGGCACCTACTCCATCACCGAGTCCCTGCTGGACTCGTACCTGGCCTGGCTCGCGCCCCGGGTGTCTCGTGGCACCTTCGTGCGCACGGCGCACCAGGTGGTCGGCGGCCCCGTGAAGCCCGCGGTTCGCGCTGATGGCGGGGTGGTCGATGCCGGCACCCCCGATGCGGGCGCGCCGGACGCAGGCGGGCCTGATGCGGGGGCTCCGGATGCGGGGGCTCCAGATGCGGGTGTGTCGGATGCCGGAGTTCCGGATGCGGGCATTCCCGACGCGGGCGTCCCGGATGGAGGCGCGCCGGACGGCGGCGGGCCCGAGCTGCTCCCGAATCCCTCGCTGGAGGTGGATGCGGATGGGGACAATGTCCCGGACTGCTGGAAGCGCACCAACGCGGGCACGTCCTCCGGAGGCTGGAGCCGCACGACGGACGCTCACAGCGGGAGCTGGGCGCAGCGGGTGAGCATCACCAGTCTGTCCAGCGGCGCGGAGCGTCGGCTGGAGGTGCGCCAGGACTTCGGGCCGTGCGCGCCCTCGGTGGTGACCGGGCATCGCTACCGTGTCTCCGCCTGGTACAAGACGGCCGCGCGTGCCGGCTTCAGGGCCTTCTACCGGACGTCCACGGGCTGGGTGGCCTGGGCGGCGGGCCCGGACCTGCCCACCAGCGCCAGTTACCGGAGCGGTGAGTGGCTCACTCCGCCCGTGCCCTCGGGCGCGCTCGCCGTCAGCGTGGCGCTGGCCCTGCGAGCCCCTGGCATGCTCTTCATGGACACCTTCAGCCTGGTGGACCTCGGCGTCTCGACGCCCGCGTCCACGCTCACCGTCATGGCTCCTCGCGGCGGTGAAAGCCTCCCGGAGGGGATGCCGGTGGAGCTCCGCTGGAGCAGCACCGGCCCGGAGGAATCGGTGGACCTGTCCTGGTCCCCGGACCTGGGCTCCACCTGGGCGCCTGTCGCTTCGGGTGTCCCGAACACCGGACGCTTCACCTGGATGGTGCCCGAGGTGCTCACCACGCGCGGGCTGCTGCGCGTCGCCCGGCAGACGGCGCCGCCCATGTCGGACGTGAGCGACGGGCCGTTCTCCATCTACCTGCCCGCGCTGGGCCGGGTGGTCCGGTTCGGGGATGCGTGGCGCTACGAGGCCAGCGGCGTGGACCCAGGGCCGGGCTGGTTCCTGCCCGACTTCGAGGACTCACACTGGTCCACGGGCCCGGGCGAGCTGGGCTACGGAGATGGCGACGAGGGCACGGTGCTGCTGCGCACGTTCTCCGCGCAGTCCAGCGTCTACTTCCGCAAGAAGGTGACGCTCACCGGCCCGGTCTCCTCCGTCACGATGCGCATCCGCTATGACGACGGAGTGGCCGTGTGGGTGAATGGCACGCACGTCTTCAGCCGCGACGTGGACAGCGGGCTGGCACATGGGGACTACGCCAGCGCCTCCACGGACAACGCGGTGGCGGACGTGGTGCTCCCGGCCTCGGCCTTCGTCGCGGGGGAGAACACCGTGGCGGTGATGGTGAAGCAGGTCAACTCCGAGTCCCCGGACCTCTCGTTCGACCTCCAGCTCGACGTGGTGGCAGCCCCTGGCGGTGAGTGACAGGCGCTCGGTGGGGAGCGCCGCCCCACGCTAGAGCGAGTGCCCGCAGTACTTGCAGTGCGACGCGTCCAGGTCATGGCCCTGGACGCCGCAGCCGAGGCAGGCGCGCGTGTCGACGGCGTGGCGGGTGGCGGCGGCCAGTTCCACGGAGACGATGCCGGTGGGCACGGCGATGATGCCGTAGCCCATCACCATCAGCACGGAGGCGATGAGCTGCCCGAGCACCGTCTTCGGGGTGATGTCGCCGAAGCCCACCGTCGTCACCGTGACGATGGCCCAGTACATGGCCCGGGGGATGCTGTCGAAGCCGTTCGCCCCGCCCTCCACCACGTACATCACCGCGCCCATGACGACGACGATGGTGAGGACGGTGCCCAGGAAGACGGTGATTTTCGGCCGGCTGGCGCGCAGCGCGGTGATGAGAATCTCCGCCTGCCCCAGCAGGTGCGCCAGCTTGAGCACGCGGAAGACGCGCAGCAGCCGAATCACCCGCACCACCAGCAGGGACTGAGCGCCGGGAAACACGATGCTCAGGAAGGTGGGCAGGATGGCCAGCAGGTCCACCAGCCCGTAGAAGCTGCGCGCATAGAGCAGGGGCCGCCGGACGGCGATGAGCCGGAACACGTACTCGATGCTGAACAGCGCCGTGAAGAACCACTCGGCGGCGCGGAGCTCCGGGCCGTACCGCTCGCGCAGCGGGGCCACGCTCTCCAGCATCACCGCGATGATGCTGAAGACGATGGCCCACAGCAGGGCGATGTCGAACGCCCTCCCCGCCGGGGTGTCCGCCTCGAAGATGATGGTGTGTAGCCGGAAACGGATGCCTTCGGGCGGGCTCTGCTCTGAGGGACTGGACACGGCGCCAGTCTAAGCGTCCCAGGGCCGTTGCAAAGCGGGGGGACGGCCCTCCTCGCCGGGGGGGAATGGTGAGGAGGGCAAAGTGGCTGTCAGGCCTTGCTCGGGCCAGGCACCGACGGCGCGGTGCCCACGGCCGCGGACACGGGGGCCTCCGGCGCGGGCAGCGTGGGCGTGGGCGCGCCCACGTGCATCCGGTGGCGCACCTCGTCGAAGCGGTCGGAGGCCTCGCGCTCCGGGAAGAGCAGCGACACCACCACGCCCACCGCGAAGGCCAGGGGAATGGTGATGATGCCCGGGTTCTTCAGCGGGAAGAACGCCGTGGTGTTGTGCAGCAGGTCCACCTGCACCGTGGGCGACAGGAAGATGAGCACCACCGCGGTGAACGTGCCGACCAGCATGCTGGCCACCGCGCCATTCGTCGTGAACTTCTTCCACGCCATGGACAAGAGCAGCGCGGGGAAGTTGCCGCTCGCGGCGATGGCGAAGGCCAGGCCCACCATGAAGGCCACGTTCTGCCCCTTGAACAGCACCCCCAGCACCACCGCGAGGACGCCCAGGAGGAGGCTGGCGAGCCGCGCCACCTTGAGCTGCTCGTGCTCGGGCGCCTTGCCCTTGCGCACCACCGTGGACCACAAGTCGTGGGACAGCGCCGCCGCGCCCGACAGCGTCAGGCCCGCCACCACCGCGAGGATGGTGGCGAAGGCCACCGCGGAGATGAAGCCCAGGAAGCCCGTGCCGCCCACCACCTCGGCCAGCATGGGCGCCGCCATGTTGCCGCCCTTGTCCACGCCGACAATCGCCGTGCGGCCCACCAGCACCGACGCGCCGAACCCGAGGATGAAGGTGACGAGATAGAAGTAGCCGATGAGCCCCGTGGCATAGAACACGCTGCTGCGCGCGGCCTTCGCGTCCGGCACCGTGTAGAAGCGCATCAGGATGTGCGGCAGGCCCGCCGTGCCGAACATCAGCGCCAGGCCCAGGGAGATGGCCTCCAGCGGGCTCGCCACCAACTTGCCGGGGGCCAGCGTCTCCGCACCGTACTGGGTGGCTGCCTCGTTGAAGAGGTTCACCGGGTTGAAGCCGAACTTGTAGAGCACCGCGCCCGCCAGCGCCGTGGCGCCCGCCAGCAGCAGCACCGCCTTCACGATCTGCACCCACGTGGTGGCAATCATCCCGCCGAAGAGCACGTAGAGAATCATCACCGCGCCCACGATGACGACGGCCATCTCGTACGACAGGCCGAAGAGCAGGTGGATGAGGTTGCCGGCTCCCACCATCTGCGCAATCAGGTAGAAGCTCACCACCGCGAGCGTGCCCAGCGCCGCCGCCAGGCGCACCGGGGTCTGCTTGAGCCGGTACGCCACCACGTCCGCGAAGGTGTACTTGCCCAGGTTGCGCAGGGGCTCGGCGATGAGGAACGTCACCACCGGCCAGCCCACCAGCCAGCCCACGGAGTAGATGAGCCCGTCGAAGCCGGACATCGCCACGAGCCCGGCGATGCCGAGGAAGCTGGCGGCGCTCATGAAGTCGCCTGCCAGCGCGAAGCCGTTCTGCACGGCGCTCACGCCGCCGCCCGCGGCGAAGAACTCCGAGGTCGTCTTCGTCTTGCGCGCCGCCCAGTACGTAATCGCCAGGGTGAAGCCGACGAAGAGGAGGAAGAAGACGATGGCCGTGGTGTTGGGCTGGCCCAGTTGCGTGCCCGTCGTGGTCGGGTTCATGCCTGTCTCACTTGCGGTCGCGGTACTGTTGGAGGGCCCGGTCGTACTTGCCGTTCGCCCAGACGATGTAGATGCCCGTCAGCACCCACGCGGCGAGGATGACGAGCACCCCCAGCACGATGCCGATGGACAGGCCGGGAACGAGCTGCTGGCCCATCAGCGGCTTGTTGAAGGCCACCAGCAGGATGAAGCCGAGGTACGCCACCAGCATGGCGGCGGTGAGTGCCGCCGCCACGCGCCAACGGGACGCGGCGAGCGCTTCCAGGGCTTCCTCTCGGGAGTTCGCTTGCATCGAAGTCTCTCCTCTCATCGCTTGACCTGCGGGGGCATGCCCTTGGCGAGCAGCTCATCGAGGACGCCCGGGTCCGCCAGGGTGGTGGCGTCGCCCAGGTTCTCCGTCTCACCCGAGGCAATCTTCCGCAGCATGCGCCGCAGAATCTTTCCGGAGCGCGTCTTGGGCAGGCCATTGACCAGCACCACACGGTCCGGCGTGGCGATGGGGCCGATGACGTGGCGCACCTGCTCCTTGAGCGCGCCCACCATCTGCTCCGAGGAGGCGTCCGCCCAGTCGGGCTTCATGGTGACGAAGGCGCATACGCCGGTGCCCTTGAGGTCATGCGGGAAGCCCACCACGGCGGCCTCGGCGACGGACTCGTGGGCCACCAGCGCGCTCTCCACCTCGGCGGTGCCCAGGCGGTGGCCGGACACGTTGAGCACGTCGTCCACGCGCCCCGTAATCCAGTAGTAGCCGTCCTCGTCGCGGCGGCAGCCGTCCCCCGTGAAGTACAGCGTGGGGAAGCGCGAGTAGTACGTCTCCACGAAGCGCTGGTGGTGGCCGTACAGCGTGCGCGCCTGTCCGGGCCACGAGCGCGCCAGGCACAGGTTGCCGCTGACGCCGTTGCCTTCGATGATGCGGCCCTCGTCGTCCACCAGCACCGGCTCCACGCCGAAGAAGGGCAGGGTGGCCGAGCCGGGCTTGCACGGCGTGGCGCCCGGCAGCGGGGCGATGAGGATGCCGCCCGTCTCCGTCTGCCACCAGGTGTCCACCACGGGGCAGCGGCCCTCGCCCACCACGTCGTGGTACCAGCGCCACACCTCGGGGTTGATGGGCTCGCCCACGGAGCCCAGCAGGCGCAGCGTCTTGCGCGAGGACTTCTTCACGAAGCCGTCGCCCTCCTTGATGAGCGCGCGCAGCGCGGTGGGCGCCGTGTAGAGGATGGTGGCCTTCAGGTCGTCCACCACCTGCCAGAGCCGGCCCGCGTCCGGGTACGTGGGGGTGGACTCGAACATGACGGTGGTGGTGCCGGTCGCCAGCGGTCCGTAGAGGATGTAGCTGTGGCCGGTGACCCAGCCCAGGTCCGCGGCGCAGAAGTGCACGTCGGTCGGCTGGATGTCGAAGACGTAGCGGAACGTGGTGGCGGCATAGGTGAGGTAGCCGCCGGTGGTGTGCAGCACGCCCTTGGGCTTCCCGGTGGAGCCGGAGGTGTAGAGGATGAAGAGCGGGTCCTCGGAGTCCATCCACTCCGCGGGGCAGACGCCGCGGTGCTTCGACATCTCCACGTCCAGCCAGAAGTCGCGGTCAGCGCGCATGGGCACCTCCTTGGAGGTGCGGCGCACGACGAGGATGGACTCCACCAGGGAGAGGCCCTCCACCGCCTCGTCGGCGATGGCCTTGGTGGGTACGAGCTTCGGGCCGCGCGGGCCCTCGTTGGCGGTGACGAGCACCTTCGCGCCCGAGTCGAGGATGCGCTCGCGCAGGGACTCGGCGGAGAAGCCGGCGAACACCACCGAGTGCACCGCGCCGATGCGGGCGCAGGCGAGCATGGTGTAGGCCAGCTCCGGCACCATGGGCAGGTAGATGCAGACGCGGTCGCCCTTGCGCACGCCGTGGGCCTTCAGCACGTTGGCCACGCGGCCCACCTGGTGCTGGAGGTCTCGGAAGGTGATGACCTGGTACTCGCCGGGCTCGTTCTTCGCCCAGATGATGGCGGGCTTGCCGGGGCGCGCCTTGGCGTGGCGGTCCACGCAGTTGAAGGCGACGTTGAGCTTGCCGCCGCCGAACCACGAGAAGTCCACCTGCTCGGCGTCCACGTCCAGCACCGTGTCGGGCTTGTGGAACCAGGTGAGCTGCTGCGCCATCTCTCCCCAGAAGGCCTCGGGCTGCTCCAGGCTCTTCTTGTAGAGGCGCCGGTAGTCCTCCAGGCTCTTCACGTGTGACGTGAGGCTGAACGTCTCCTTCGGCGGGATGAACGCGTCCTTGGGCTGGGTCATCGGGGGCATCCTCGGGGAGGGGTTAGTAGAAGTACTGGAGCTGGGCCGTGCCGGTGATGCCGGTGTCGGCCTCGGAGAGGTCGCCGGTGCGGGAGAAGGCGACCTCCGTCTTGAGGTTGAAGGTGTGCGCCTGGAACCAGAGGTTGAAGCCGGGCTTGAGGGCGAGCAGGTCCTGGTTCGCCACGCGCGAGTTGAAGTACTCGCCGGAGAGCAGGGGCTGGAGCTTGCCGATGCGCCAGCCCACCTCGGAGAAGAAGCCGGTGCCGCTCTGCGGGTTGTCGAGGCCCTGGCTGTAGTGGAAGACGCCTGTCTGGAAGACCACGGCCTGGTCATTCCCGAGGGGCAGGTCGACGAAGACGTCCGTGGCCAGGCCGAGCGAGTCGTGGATGCCGGAGGCGGTGGCGACGGCGGAGGGCTGGTAGTCGGCGCCGACGCCCACGGAGAAGCGGGGCTTGTCGTCGAAGTAGATGCCCTGGAAGAAGAGGTCCTCCTCGCGGGTGAGGAAGTTCCACCGGACGTGGGCGACGCCGCGCGGGAGGTCGTCCGGGTTGACGGTGCCCTCGGGCTTCCGGGCGCCCTCGGCGCCGTTGAGGAGCGCGGCGCGGAAGCCGAGCTGCCCCACGAAGCCGCGCACCTGGATGCCCGTGTCCCGCCACACCTTGCCGACCCCGGGCGTGAAGCGGACGAGGTTGGAGTGGTAGTCCACCGTGTTGAGGGCGATGGCGCCCTGCAGGTTGTGGCGGGAGAGCGGGGCGATGAGGAAGCCCGCGTCCACCCAGATTTTCTCCGCGAACATGTACGAGACGAACGCGTCCTGCATGAAGAGGGCGACGTCGAAGTTGCCGTCCTTGCCGTAGTTGGGCTGGTCCGTCTCGATGAAGAACGAGAGGTTCTTGGTGACGTTGCCGAAGACGAGCAGGCGGACGCGTCGCAGGTAGAGGTCCGTGCCCACGCTTCCCACGGGAGCCCCGTCCTTGATGAGCTGGAGCTGGGGCTGGAGGAGGACGTTGACGTTGAGGAAGGCCTCCTCGCCCAACGTGATTTTCCCCGCGACCGCGGGGCCGGCGGGCAGCAAGGCCACGAGCGCGGCCAGGAGCGACAGCAGGCGGAGGGGGGCAGGGCGCATGCCTGCCGCCATGAGCAACACCTCGGCCAACAGGTGTGACTCGGAGATTCAGGACCTTACAGGTTGGCCCGGTGCGTCAGGGTGTTACGGAAGGTGACGTGCGCGTTACCGGGGTAACGATTCATGCAGTGCGTCGTAACGAGTCGTGCAGTAGCGGGACGGACAGGTAAGTGCCCCGAAAGGCAGTCAGGCGCGGAGGCACGGCCCTTCAGGTGATGGGCGCACGGCGCAGGTCGAGCAGGTCCGGGTCCTTTCGCTCCAGGAGGTCCTCGAACGCGCTCCAACCGTGGGAGGCGATGAACCGGACTTCACTGGGGAGGATGGGGAAGAGCCAGACGAAGATGGTGGGAGGCTCGGTCCCCGAGAAAGTGGCAAGGCCCTCTGTGAAGAGAACGGGGAGCGAGGCGTAGAGGGCGGTCGCTTCGCTGCCATGCAGGATGGGGGCGCCGAGCTGGAGCACCTCCCCACGGAGCAGGGCCTTCTGCTCCTGAATCACTCGGGACGCGATTTCGAGCAGCAGCCCCGCGAGTTCTTCGTGGGCCTGTGACTCATGAACGGAGACGAGCAGCTCCTGCCGGACCTCTCGAGTCTCGTTCATGCGGAGCACGTGGTGGCTCAGCCCGAGGGTGGTGTAGGTCGTCGCGGAGGCGTAGGGCTGGTCCCGAAATCGGCAGGCTTGCACCGTCATGGGCGCAGTGGTGTTGGACCAGCCTCTTTCAATCTGCCCCAGGTGTTGTTCCAGATGCTCGCCGACGTTCATGGCGGTGGACTTCCGTTTGGCACCCGAGATGTGCCTCTCGCTGGAGGCGCTGGCGCTCGCGCTTCATTCATTGAGCGGGCGCAGCAGCCCAGCCCGAGCGAGAAGCTCCTGCACCCGTGCAGCGAGGGCGACGTGCTCGGGGTTGCTCACAGTGAAGCGCTCGGGGGTGAGGATGATCAGCGTGCCCTTGTCCTCCACGGGCTCGATACGTACCGGAGCGGGTAGGGGCGGTACCGTGCCGCGGCTGCGCGAGAAGTACATGAGCCAGCCCACGAAGGTTCCGGGCTCGGACGCCTTGAGTACTTCAGCTCGATGGAGGTCGGAGGTCGCGATGCCCCAGTCCGGTTCCCAGGTGAGTGCCATGGCGTGAAGGGCCCTGCGCATCACCGTCGAATCGGTGACCCGGTCTGCGATGAGTCCCTTCCCTGGAGGGTTGAGAGTGCACGAGTTACACACTGCTGCCGAGGTCAGCCCGCACTTCAGAATCACTCCAGTCGCGCTTCCCTGGGGTTCTCCACTCCATGCCGTCAGGTTGAAGCCACCGAGCAGTTGATGTTTCTTCTTCGCGAACAGCTGCTCGAAAGTCGCTGCAGCGGGGACAAGTCGCTGCTCGAGCGCCTCCTCACGAGTCCTGCCTGTTCCAAACCAATGCGCCCAGGTCGGCTCCAGTGGGGCAAGGCGCTGGAAGAGATTCGCCGTGCGTCGGGCGCAGGATTCGGCCGGCTCCTTGCGGCCAGGCCAGTAGACACCGGCATAGTAGCCCTCGGACATGTGGCTCTCCTCTCAGGGCCGTGCGGGGATGTGGACGACGTCGATCTTTCCGAGGCCGTTCGTGTCGAAGAGCTTCCGGAGATAGTCAGCGAGTCTCTTCTCCGCGACAACCCAGCGCACGGGAGTCCTTCCGGCTGCGTCGAGCTGCCTTGCTGCCTGTGAGAGGATGCCGTCAGTGCCTTCGAAGAACCAGAGCGGTTCCAGGTTGGCATCGATGAATTTCGCGATGTTGGGGCCCTTGGCCTCCAGTAGGAAGCCTCCATCGAAGCCGTCAAAGTCCACGTAGTCTCTGGGGCCACTTCCGGTCTGGATTCGGTAGACCCAGCCTTCAGGGGCACCCGTGGTCTGGGACTGGTACCTCCGCGCAGGAAGCTTCATACCTTCGTTCTTCTGGTCCCACCGTCCGGGGCCCTGCGGAGGAGGTGGCCATGGCCTTGATGCATTGGCACCGCCCCCGCTGCCCGCGCCAGTGCTGGCCATGTGCAGGACATACAGTGCGCCGGCGCCCTCGCCCGCAACCGCGACCAATTGGCCTGCTGGGACCACCACCGCGCGCAGTGCCAGAGCGCCATCGGCGGCCAGTGAGAGCACAGGCACGCTCAACTGGCCCAGTCTGCTCCCGGCAGAAGCAAGGCGCGCACTGCCCACGCCGGCCGTGCCGCACGTCAGCAGCACGTTGGTCAGCAGCCTGGAGGCCTGCCGTACCTGCTCGCCATGAGGCAGTGCCCGGTACTGCTCCCAGTACTCGGGGCTGTTCTCAATCAGCGTGCGCACCGCCACGGGCAGCTTCGCCAGCCCAGCGAGGCTCTCCACCGGCTCCAGCACCAGCGTCACCACGCCGCCCACCACGTCCTCTACTGCCCGGCCCATCCCTTCGACTACTGGCCCCACCGTGCCCGTATCCGGCATGTAGCTGCCCGCCACGAGGGCGTCGGGATGGTGTCCAAGGTCATCCTCCAGCGGATACAGGTATGCATCTCCCCGCGTTCCGTAGAAAGGCCCTGCCTCGAATCCTTCGGCGCGCAGGGTGCCACCCGTCAGTTCCACCTCGCCCGCATGTTGGACGGCCGCGCCGGTGGTGGCACTCACCAGGTATCCATCCGGTCGCAGGACGAGCATTCCCGTATACCGCCGCATGCGGGCGTGCAGTTCTTCGCGTGGTACCGGCCTGCCAGTTTGAACCACACCCACCAACAGGTGCGCCGCCATGCGCCTCGGGCCCCAATCGCGCAGCGGAACCTCCGCTTCTAGCAGCCGCGTCAACAGCGCCGCTGCCTGTGGCGATGTCAGCTTCCGCCTGTCTCCGGGTAGCAAGGAGGGGGGAACGCCCGCCCGCACCATCAGGCCCTGGAACCAGTCAACGTCGACGAGCGACGACTCAATAGGGCCGAGCCTGCCTTGGGGGCGCTGCTCCAGTGCGCGTTGGTGCAGGAACTGTGACTGGGGCAGCGTCCCCATGCGGAGATGCCAGGAGAGAGGGTCGTCTATCGGCAAGGGCCCGCCCGTGCCGCAGCCGCTGAGCACCACCAGCAGCGCGAGGAGCGCACTGGCCAGGGGGTTCCAGGACGGACTTCCCGCTCTACGCCGTGGCTCCCGCATCAGCAGGAGCACTTCATACGCCACCTTCAGTACGCACGGGCAGAGAGTGTCTTCGGGTTCGTCCTCGCTCACGCCCGCGTGCGCGGTACCGGGGTAGCGCTTCATGCAGTGCCCATGACGAGGCGTGCAGAACTTCATGTCGCTGACGCAGCGTGTGCCGTTGAAGGCAAGCGCTGCGTCAGCCGGCGTGGGTTCAGGCGGTGGGCTTCGAGTTGGAGTGGTCGTTCGCCTTGCCCAGCAGGTAGCCGCCGTGGCTGATGGCGAGGAGCGCGACGAAGCCTTCCGAGAGCGGCGGCAGGCCGCCCGTCTTGCCCGCCATGACGGCCGAGGCGACGTCCATGAAGTAGCTCACCGCCGCGATGAGCGTGAAGTAGAACATCTGCACCTTGGCCAGGTCGACGTGGGCGGTGTTGCCGACCTCGTCTCCCTGGAACATGTCCGAGACGCGGGCGTCCTGGAGGCTCTTGTTGGCGTAGAGCGTGCCGTGGCAGTTCTCATGGATGTCGGTGGCGTCCTCGGCGAGCTGGGCGGAGGTGTTCAGCACCATCTTCTCGTCCGGCTTCCGGGAGCGCTTGGCGGCGAGGATGAGCGGCGTGCCCAGGAGTGAGGTGGTGGAGATGCCCATCGCCAGCCAGAGCTCCTGGGGGATGGCGATATCCACGGCCGCGGGCGTGCCCGCCTTCACTCGGGAGATGGCCATGGTCAGATAGCCGCCGACGACCAGCACCGTCCAGACGGCGGCCTGGACGCGGGAGAGGCTCATCAGGTTGCGCTCGTTGATGAGCACACCGAAGGGGGTTCCTGAAATCGTCTGTCCCAAGACGAGGAGGAACATCGCCAGCGCCCCCGTGGTCGCGACGTAGCTCCAACCAGGAGCCACGAACCATGCGGTGGCGACCACCGTCAGCGGCAGCGCGGCTGTGAGGAAGATGAGGCGGCTGTTCTCCGGCTGCGGAATGGAAATGACAGCGGCTTCCTGCTTCAGGTCTCCCACTGGAATGGCATTGGGCGCGTTCGAGTCCATGACTTCCCCCCGTGGTGGTGGAGGTCATGCTAACGAGCTGTCTGTCTTTCCGGTCTATGCGGGCTGGGACTCTCGACTGAAGGACAGTGGGTCAGACCCGAGGGCGGTGGACTCCCGTCGCACGCTTACGCCCGTGTGCGAGGAATCCCCAGCTTCTGGCGCTTCTCCCACAGCGCCTTGCGGCTGATGCCCAGGCGCTTCGCCAGTTCCGTCTCGCCCATGTGCTCCTGGTGCTCCAGCACGAAGCGGCGGAAGTACTCCTCAATCGAGTCCGGCGAGTCGTCCTCTGCCTCGGCACCACTCTCTACGACGTCAGCCGGAGTGCCCACGGCCTCGACGCCGCCCGCCGGCTCCAGCGCCAGCAGTTCCGGCGTCACCATCGGACTGTCCGCGAGGATGACGGCCCGCTCGATTGCGTTCTCCAGCTCGCGCACGTTGCCCGGCCAGGGATGCGACGTCAGCGCCAGCAGCGCGTCGGGAGAGAAGGTCGCCAACGGTCGGCCGAGCTGACGGCACGCCTTCTCCAGCAGGTGCTTCGCCAGCGCGGGAAGGTCCTCTCCGCGCTCTCGCAGCGGCGGCAACCGTATCTCCACCACCCGCAGCCGGAAGTAGAGGTCCTGCCGGAACGTCCCCTCCTGCACCCGGCGCGGCAAATCCCGGTGCGTCGCCGCCACGATTCGCACGTCCACCTTGCGCGGCCTTGTCGAGCCCACGCGCCGCACCTCGCCGTCCTGCAGCATGCGCAGCAGCCGCGCCTGCGCGGGCGCGGGCAGCTCGCCAATCTCGTCCAGGAAGAGCGTCCCTCCGTGCGCCGCCTCCACCAGTCCCGCGTGCGCCGCCTGCGCTCCCGTGAAGGCGCCCTTCTCGTGACCGAACAGTTCGCTCTCCAGCAGTCCCTCCGGAATGGCCGCGCAGTTCACCGCCACCAGCGGCCCGTCCGTCCGGGGGCTCTGCGCGTGAATCGCCCGGGCCACCAATTCCTTGCCCGTGCCGGACTCGCCCAGCACCAGCACTGTCGCGGGCGAGGGCGCCACCTTGCGGACGCGCTCGAACACCTCGCGCATCGCCGCGCAGCTTCCGACCATGCCGCTCACCGGATGCGCCTGCTCCACCTCGCGCTTCAGCGCTGCGTTCTGCCGCGCCAGCTTCCCCTCGCGCAGCACCCGCTCCACCTGCATCAACAGCTCGTCGTGGTCGAACGGCTTGGCGATGTAGTCCACCGCTCCCAGCTTCATCGCGTCCACGGCCGACTTCACCGTGGCGTAGCTCGTCATGATGAGCACCGGCACACCCGGGCACAGGGCAATCACGTCCGTCCCCGATGCTCCCGGCAGCCGCAGGTCCGACAGCACCAGGTCGAACGAGTCGAGCGCGTAGTCGCTCGACGCCTCCTGCACGCTGCCCGCCTCCGAGACGTCGTGGCCCGCGCGCACCAGCAGCCGGCGCAGCTCCGTGCGGATGATGGGCTCGTCCTCGATGACCAGGATGCGACTCATGCCAGGGCTCCCCGGCCGGACCGCACGCTCACGTCTTGCTGGCGCGGCTCTGGCAGGCTCACCGTCACGCTAGTGCCTCCCCCCGGCCGGCTGTCCACCTGCATCGCGCCTCCGTGCTCGCGGACGATGCCCGCCACCAGCGCCAGCCCCAGCCCCGTTCCCTCGCCTGGCTGCTTCGTGGTGAAGAAGGGCTCGAAGATGCGCTGGGTCAGCTCGGTGGGAATGCCAGGCCCCCGGTCCAGCACCGTCAGGCGCACGCGCTCGTTCCTGGCTTCCGCCTCCAGCTCCACCACCGCGCCGTCAGGAGATGCGTCGATGGCGTTGGTGAGCAGGTTGACCAGCACCTGCTCCAGCCGCTGCGGATCCGCCAGCACCTCCAACCCTTCCGGACAGCGGTGCTCGAAGCGCAGCCCCCGGTCCTTCCGCGAGCCGCGCGCCAGCCTCGCCAGCTGCACCGCCTCCGCCAGCAGCGGCCCCACCGCCACCCGCGTGAAGGGGCGCGCCTCGCCGCCCACCGTGCCCGCGTGGCTGAAGCCCACCAGCGCCCGCACAATCGCGTCGATGCGCCGGCACTGCTGGAGGATGAGCCCCACGCGCTCGCGCACCGCCTCCTCGTCGTCCAGGTCGTACTTGAGGTTCTGCGTCAGGCTGGCAATCGCCGTCAGCGGGTTGCCAATCTCGTGCGCCACGCCCGCCGCCACCCGTCCCAGCGAGGCCAGCCGGTCCTGGTGCGCCAGCCGCGCGTCCACCGCCTTGCGCTCCGTCAGGTCCTCCACCAGCAGCGCCATGCCCTCGGACGTGCTCCCTCGCTCCTCCGCCGCCGACAGCCGCGAGCGGTGCAGCCGCAGCACGCGCTCGCCTCCCGCCACCGTGACGCGCGCCTCCGTGTCCTCCTCCGCGCCGACCGAGAAGCCGGCCAGCAGCGGGCCCCAGGGCGCCGGGAGCGCCTCCAGCAGGTGTCCCCGCACCACGCCCGCCTCCACGCCCGCCAGTCGCTCCAGCGCCGCGTTCCAGATGACCACCTCGCCATCCGGGCCCACCGCGCACACGCCCAGCGGCAGGTCCTCCAGGATGCGCCGCAGGTAGCGCCGCACCGCCTCCAGCGCGAGCACCGGGCCGCCCTGCAGGCCGCGCGCGTCGCGCAGCCGCTCCTCCACGAAGCGGAGCTGCTCCGCCAGCGCGGTGCGCGCTCCGGGCTCCAGCCGCAGCGCCTCCTCCACCGCGAGCCGCGCCAGCACCGGGCCGATGAGCCCCGACAGGTTCCGCTCGATTCCGTCGCGCAGCCGCCGCAGCTCCGCGGGGCGGCGCTCGTCCGGGGGCAGCCCCAGCGCCTCCAGTGCCCGGTCCACCTCCGCCGCGGCGGCCTCCTTGCCCAGCAGCGGCGCCAGGCTCCGGCGGAACTCCTCCGGCGAGCCCGCCACCACGCCTCCCGAGGCCGGCGAGGGCGCCTCGCGCGTGCAGGCTCGCGCCGCCTCCGCCTCCCGCGCCGACTGCCGCGTGGCCAGCGACACCGCCACGAAGGCCAGGGTGTTGAGCGCCAGTGACGCGAAGGTGGCGAAGCCCCACGGCTCGTCCGACGGGAAGCCCAGCAGCACCGCCGCCCGGCGCGTCCACGCCACTACTCCGGGCGAGGCCCACAGCGGCACCACCAATGTCACCACCCACATCGCCGCGCCCACCCCCAGGCCCGAGAGCAGTCCCGCCCGCGTGCCGCGCTTCCAGAAGAGGAGCCCCAGTACGCCCGGAGCGAACTGCGCCACCGCCACGAAGGACACCAGCCCCAGGTCCACCAGCCCCGTGCCGCGCGTGTCCAGCAGCCGGTAGAAGCCGTAGCCCGCCAGGATGATGATGGCGATGAGCAGCCGGCGCGCCCAGAGGAGCCAGCCATACAGGTCCGGCTGGCCTCGCGCGTACCCCAGCGGCAGCACCAGGTGCGTGAGGCACATGGGCGCCAGCGCCAGCGTGGTGACGATGACCATGGCGCTCGCCGCGGACACGCCGCCCAGGAAGGCCACCAGCGCCAGTCCCGTGGCCCCGCGCGACGCGGGCACCGCCAGCACGTGGAAGTCCGCGGGCCAGGGCAGGCCCAGCGCGTCGCCGCTCCACAGCACCACCGGCACCACCAGGTTCATCACCAGCAGCAGCAGGGGCAGCGCCCAGGTGGCCGTGGCCCACGCGTCGCGCTCCGGGGCCTCGGTGAAGGCCACGTGGTAGCTCCGGGGCGTCAGGAAGGCCGCCGCGCAGGACAGCACCAGCAGCGGCGCCCAGGACGCGTCACGGGCCGGCCGCTGGAGCCCCTCCACCGCCTCCGGGTGCGCGTCCAGCCAGGCGCGCAGCCCGTCCACGCCGCCGAACACCGAGGACACCGCCCACACGCCCACCGCCACCAGCGCCACCACCTTCACCGCGGACTCGAAGGCGATGGCCAGCATCAGCCCCTCGTGCCGCTCGCGCGGGGTGAGGTGCCGTGCGCCGAAGAGGACGGAGAAGCCGGTGAGCACCGCGCAGAAGCCCAGGCCCACCAACGTGGGCGAGGCGGAGGGGCTGAGCACCTTCGCGGACTCCACGACGGCGCGCACCTGCAGCGCGAGGTAGGGCAGGCTGCCGGCCAGCATGAACAGCGTCACCGCCGTGCCGGTGGACTGTCCCGGGTAGCGGAAGGCCAGCACGTCCGCCAGCGACGTGAGCTGCAGTTCGCGCGTCAGCCGCAGCAGCGGGCGCCACAGCACCGGGGCCAGCAGGCACGCCAGCGTGACGCCCAGGTAGATGCCCAGGTAGCGGAAGCCGTGCCGCGCCGCGTACCCCACGCTGCCGAAGTAGGACCACGACGTGGCGTACACGCCCAGCGCGAGCGAGTAGACGAGCGGGTGCTGGGTGATGCGCGGAGGGATGACGCCCCGCTCCGCCGCGTACGCAACCAGGAACAGCACCAGCAGGTACGCAACGGACGCCGCGACGAGCGGGCCCAGCTCAAGCGTCATGGCCGCCGCTCCGGTGCGCCACCCAGCCGCCCAGGGCGATGACGCCCAGCCACACGACGAAGGGCAGGTACCCGGGCGCGCCCTCCGCCAGCCACAGTCGGCGCAGCGGGGAGCCGAAGAGGAGCACCGCGATGGCGAAGACGAGCAGCGACGGCATGGCCGGCGCGTCGGGCTCGGAGGGGCGCTTCATGGACGGACAGGATAGCAGCGGCGTGCCGACCCGGTAGCCCACCCCGGCCCGGGGCTGATAATCCAGGGCCTCCATGGCGGACGTCCCTCCCTTCTCCGAGCTCTCCCAGTTCACGCTGGACCGTCCCTCGCTCCGGCTGCTGCCGGAGTCCTTCTGCCGCCGCAACAAGGTGGCGGTGTTGGGCAGGGTGGACCCGGACGCGCCCGCCACACCGGTGACGGTGGGCATGGTGCAGCCGGAGAACCGAGTCATCCTCGAGCTCATCACCGACTTCCTGCGGCGCCCGCTCCAGCCCGTCCGCCTCAACCACTATGAAGTCGAGTCCGCGCTGGAGGTGGGCTTCGGCGCGGGGCCTCGCGTCACCGCGGACCTCACGCTCAAGGCGCGCGTGCCGCTGTCCCAGGACCCTTCGGCCGTGGAGTTGGTGGAGCACGTGCTCACCACCGCCGTGGAGCTGAAGGCCTCCGACATCCACGTGGAGGGCTACTTCGACGACGTCGACCTGCGCTATCGCGTCGACGGCATCCTCCACCAGTCGTACACGGACATCGATCCGCGCTCGCTGCCGGAGGTGGTCAGCCGCATCAAGCTGCTGGCGGGGCTGGACATCACCGAGCGCCGTCGCCCGCAGGACGGCCGCCTCCGGGCGCTTCTGGAGGGCACCGAGGGGCGCAAGCTGGTGGACTTCCGCGTCAGCGTGGTGCCCAGTCCCGTGGGCGAGGACGTGGTCATCCGCATCCTCGACTCCAGCGTGGGCCTGGTGCCCGTGGAGCGGCTGGGCATGTCGGAGGGCCTGCAGACGCTCTTCCTCCAGCTCCTGTCCAACCCGGAGGGGCTGGTGCTCGTCACCGGGCCCACGGGCAGCGGCAAGACGACGACGCTGTACTCGGCGCTGGCCCGCCTCAACGACGGCCGCAGGAAGATCATCACCGCCGAGGACCCCATCGAGTACTACGTCCCCAAGGTGAACCAGAAGCAGGTGACGCCGCAGATGCCGCACGCGACGCTGCTACGCGCCATGCTGCGGCAGGACCCCAACGTCATGCTGGTGGGCGAGGTCCGTGATTTGGAGACGGGCAGCATGGCCCTCACGGCGGCCTCCACCGGCCACGTGGTGCTGGGCACGCTGCACACCGCGGACGCGGTGGGCTCGGTGGCGCGGCTTCGCGGGCTGAAGCTGGACGACGTGGACATCAGCGACTCGCTGCTGGCGGTGCTGGCCCAGCGACTGGTGCGCCGCATCTGCGAGAAGTGCGTGGAGCCCGTGCGGCCCACCGAGGAGCAGGTGGCGCTGCTCGGCCGGCTGTTGGACGGGGTCCAGGCGCATGCGGGGAAGGGCTGCGAGGCGTGTCACCACACCGGCTACAAGGGCCGCTCCGGCATCTTCGAGCTGCTGCTGGTGGACCCGGACCTCCAGGAGCTCATCGCCCGGGGCGCCGCCACCGTGGAGCTGCGCCGCCACGCGCGCGCGCACGGCCTGAGGACGCTGGTGGAGGACGCGCTGGAAAAGGTGGGCGCGCGCACGACGACGCTCGCGGAGCTGGTGCGGGTGGTGCCATACCGTCACATCCTGGTCACCCGCGACGAGCGCGAGGTCGCCGGGTAGGATGCGCGCCCGAAGTCGAGGGTGGGGGACAACGCGATGATGACCGTCCAGGAGCTGCGAACGCTGAGCCGCCGCCTGACCGAGCCGTTCTTCTGCCGGCAGGTGGGGCCCTTCGTGCTGGTACAGAGGCCGCCCAGCCCGGTGATGGCGCAGCTGGCGCTGAAGATGGGCGCGGCGCGCACGACGATGGCGCGCGACATTCCCAGCCTGGAGCGGCAGCAGGTGGCCCTCTGGCTCCACTTCGACGCGCTCACCGTGGCCACGCTGCCGCCCGTGCGCGGGCAGGACGAGCTCACCGTGGGCCGCCAGCCGGACTGCGACCTGGTGGTCAACGAGCCCTCCGTCTCCAAGCGCCACGCGAAGCTCTGCTGGCATGGCCCGGAGGCGGGCTGCACCCTGGTGGACCTGAACTCCAGCAACGGCACCTTCATCAACGCGAAGGAGCTGGCGCCCGGTGGCGAGCTGCACGTGCGCGACGGCGACCTGCTGGGCTTCGGGGACGCGACGTTCGCCTTCCTGTACGCGCCGTCCTTCTACGCGAAGCTGCAGCGCGTCGGCACGTGAGCCGCGGCGCCAGGCTCGCACCCCGAGGCCCCTCCCGCTTCACGGGCCCCGGCACTATCTGAGCGCTGGGAGTCCTGGTCAGGGGAGCGTGGATGCAGGCCGCCGGAGACAGGGACGAGCGCTGGCTCAAGGGCACGACCTCCGGCACGCCGCAGACGCCCGAGGCGAAGGCCGAGCAGTCGCTGGAGACGCGGGAGCCCGAGGCCTCGCTGTGCTGCGCGCGCTGCGGCCACCCGGTGACTCGCGAGCGCCACCGCCTCGCCGTCAACGGCCGGCATGAGCACACGCGGGTGAATCCCTTCGGCTTCGTCTTCCACTTCGGCTGCTTCGCCCAGGCGGACGGCTGCGCGGTGGACGGCCCGCTGACGGCCGAGGAGACGTGGTTCCCGGGATTCGCCTGGCGGATTGCCCACTGCGGCGCGTGCGGCGCGCACCTGGGCTGGGCCTTCCAGGGCGAGGGCGCGTTCTTCGGCCTGCTGCTCGACAGGCTGACCCTCCCGTCCTGAGCGTGCTAGGCACCTACGACGCGCGACAGCGCGAACCGGGAGGGGATGCACGTGGAAACGAAGCCTGGGGACTTCGGGCCGCCGAGGGACGAGCAGGAGCTCGCCGCCGCCGCCGACATCATGATGCAGTCGTATGCCATGGCTCCGGCCGCGGCCACCGCCTGGACCCAGCGCGTGGGGCGCGAGAGCCTGCGCCTGCTGCGCGAGGGCGGGCACGTCGCGGGCACGCTCGTCTCCATCCCCATGGGCCAGTGGTACGGCGGGCGCGACGTGCCCATCGTCGGCGTGGGAGGCGTGGGCGTGTCCCCCATCCACCGTGGCCAGGGCACCGCCACCCGGCTGATGCAGCACCTGCTGCGCGAGGCCCGCGAGTCGGGCGCGCCGCTGTCCACCCTCTACCCCGCCACGCAGCCCCTCTACCGACGCGTGGGCTACGAGCACGCCGGCGCGAGGTATGAGGTCCGCGTCCAGATACCCATGCTGGACGTGAGCGAGCGCACCCTGACGCTGCGGCCCATCGAAGCGAAGGACGAGGCCGCCATCACCGCGTGCTACCAGGGCCAGGCCCAGACGCGGCAGGGCTGGCTGGCGCGGGGCCCCTACGTGTGGAGCCGCGTGTACGTGCCGCGCGACGGGACGGCCACCGGCTACCTGGTGGAGGGCGACTCGGGCGTGCAGGGCTACCTGTACGTCGTCCGCAAGTCGCTCGCCGGGTGGAAGCAGGAGCTGTTCCTCTCGGACGTGGTGGCCACCACGCCCGCTGCGGCGCGGCGCATCCTGGCCTTCCTCGGCGAGCACCGCTCCCTGGGCACGGAGGCGGTGTGGTACGGCGGGGCGGATGACCCGCTGCTCATGCTGCTGCGCGAGCAGAGCTACTCGGTGAAGCTGGACATGCACTGGATGGTGCGGGTGCTGGACGTGGCGAAGGCGCTGGAGGCGCGCGGCTGGCCCGCGGGGCTGTCCGGGGCGCTGCACCTGGAGGTGCAGGACGCGCTCCTCCCGGAGAATCACGGGCGCTTCGTGCTGGAGGTGTCCGACGGCGCGGCCCGCGTGAAGCGGGGCGGCGAGGGCCGGCTGCGGCTGGACGTGAAGGCCCTGGCGTCCCTGTACACGGGCTTCCACTCGGCGGAGGCGCTGCGGAGGGTGGGGGCGCTGGAGTCGGACGAGACCTCGGTGCGCTCGGCGGTGTCCCTCTTCCATGGGCCCCAGCCGTCCATCCGCGACATGTTCTGAGCGGGCCCCGGTGCGGAGCAGGGCCGGGTGGTGGTAGGAGCGCCCGGGACTTCATGACAGGGAGCAGTCGATGCGGGCATTCGTCACCGGTGGCTCGGGCTTCGTGGGCAGGCACCTCATCGCGACGCTGAAGGCGCGCGGGGACTCGGTGCGCGCGCTGGCGCGCTCCCCCGCCGCCATGGCGGCCGTCACGGAGGCGGGGGCCGAGGCCTTCGAAGGGGACCTGTCCGACGCGGACAAGCTGCGGCCCGGCATGGAGGGCTGCGACACCGTCTTCCACGCGGCGGCGTATGTGAAGGGGTGGGGGCCTCGCGAGGAGTTCTACGAGGCCAACGTGCGGGGCACGGAGCGCGTGCTGGAGGCTGCACGCTCGGCGGGCGTGAAGCGCCTGGTGCACGTCAGCACGGAGGCGGTGCTGGTGGACGGCACGCCGCTGGTGGGCGTCAACGAGACGTGGCCCGTGCCGGCGCGCCCCATCGGTGACTACCCCTCCACCAAGGCGGAGGCGGAGCGGCGGGTGCTGAGCGTGAGCTCCGCGGACTTCACCACCGTGGCGGTGCGCCCGCGCTTCATCTGGGGAAAGGGGGACACGTCGCTGCTGCCGGAGTTCATCAGCGCGGTGCGCGCGAAGCGCTTCGCGTGGTTCAGCGGCGGGCGCTACCTGTCCTCCACCTGCCACGTGGCCAACTGCGTGGAGGGCATGTTGCTGGCGGCGGAGAAGGGACGCGGCGGCGAGGCGTACTTCCTCACCGACGGCGAGCCGGTGGTGTTCCGCGACTTCATCACCGAGATGCTGAAGACGCAGGGCGTGGACGCGGGCACGCGCACGATGCCGTACGGCCTGGCGGCGACGATTGCCACCCTGGGGGACGTGCTGTGGGGTGCGTTCCACCTGAAGAGCCGGCCGCCCCTCACCCGCGCCGAGCTGCTGCTGGTGGGGCGCGAGGTGACGGTGAGCGACGCGAAGGCCCGCCAGGAGCTGGGCTATGAGGGCCGGATGACGCGCGAGGAGGGCCTGCGCGAAATGCGGATGGAGTACAAGGCGAATTCGCCGCGCACGCTGTGAGCGTCCGCCGGCCGGGCCCGTTCGAGCGGGCACCCGGCGGAGCAGTGCGCTAGCCTGCGCCGGTCGCCGTCGCCCGAGGAGGCAGCGCCATGCGCAGGTTCGAGTTCGTCGAGGGCAGCAGCTCCAAGTTCTGGGAGCCGGAGCTGAAGGGCAGCACCTTCATCGTCACGTTCGGCCGCATCGGCACCGCGGGCCAGCGCAAGGAGAAGGAGTTTCCCGACGAGGCCGGCGCCCGGCGCGAGTACGAGAAGAAGGTCGCGGAGAAGCAGCGCGAGGGCTATCGCGAAGTCACGGCGGGCGCCGAAGCCCCCCCGCCGCCCGCCACGCCCCAGAAGGCCCCGCTGCTCCGGCGCGTGCCGCGCGCCACCCCCACCCCCGAGGCCGTGAAGGCCGCCGCCGACGCGCTGGCCGCCCTGCGGGCCCGGCTCGGGTGGCGAAGCTGGGAGGTGACGTCGCGCGCCCGGCGTGCCCGGAGGGCCCTGCGCGCGCTCGGAGGCGTGGACCCCGCGGCGCACCCGGAGCTGGCGGGCACCTTCACCGCGCTGATGGAGCGCGTGGTGGTGGCGCCCAAGGAAGGTCGCCTGCCGCTGCGGCATGCGCTGTCGCTGCTGGGCGCCGTCGACGCGGCGGCCTTCCTCCGCGCCACCGAGGTCTGGCGGCGCGCGGGCTCCGCCGTCCCCGCCGCCACGGCGCTGGCCGGGCAGGCCACCTCGCTGGGCGAGCCGGAGCTGGCCCTGCGCCTGGGCATGCTGCTGGCCGAGCGGCCCGGCCTGAACGGTGCCCTCTCCGAGGAGGGCTGGGCGAAGCGCTGGGCGGAGCTGCGGCCACACGTGGAGTCGCACCTGTCGTCCGCGGGTGGCTCGCTGGCCGCCTGGGTCAAGGGCGTGGACGCGGGGGGTGATTCCCACCTCACCCGGAGGCTGGCCCGCCTGGAGGCCTAGGCCTGCGCGCCGGTGTTACCGTGCGGCGCATGACGAGCATCACCCCACGAGGGCTGCTGGCGGCGCTGCTGCTGCTGGCGGCGGGCTGTGCCTCCGAGAGCGGCGCGACGCGCGGAGGCGGTGCGGCGGACCCACGCGTGCAGGAGCTGGAGGCGCGCAACCAGGCGCTGCGCGAGGAGCTGCGGCGCAAGCAGGCCGAAATCGAGCAGTCCTTCCGCACCACCACACAGGCGGAGGGCACCGCCGGGCTGCAGGGCCTGGAGTGTGCCGGAGTCACGGCCGCGAGCACTCCCGCGAAGGGGATGCCGCGCTCGGGCACCGTCCACTCGCGGGTGAAGCTCAGCCACCGCGCCTTCCAGATGACGCCGAGCTTCTCCTCCTCCCGCAACGCCGGGGGCTGGAAGGTGTCCCCGGGCAACTGCCAGGTGTCCCCGCAATGAGCGCGCGACGGGGAAGGGGTGCCACGTGGGCGCTGCTGGCCGTCGCCGCGCTGCTGGGGGGCTGCGCGGTGGACCCGCGCGTGCGCATGAAGTCGCTGGAGGATGAGAACCGCCAGCTCACCCGGGAGGTGCAGGCCGCTGACCAGGCCGTGCAGGCCTCGGCCTCGTACCTGGCGGAGCTGCAGTCCCCGGCGAAGGCGGGCGGCGCCTTCTCGCTCTACTTCACGCCCGAGGCGCTGGAGCGGATGGCGGCGCAGATGGTGCCGTACCGGATGCCCGGCCGGGACTTCAACAGCAAGCTCAAGGGCGAAATCATCGTCGAGCGGGTGACCGACTTTCAGTTCCTCTCCCGCAACCGGCTGCGCTGCAAGGCGCACCTGCGTGGCGAGAAGGTGAAGTACACCGGCAGCGTGCCGTCCTTCGCGAAGGGACAGGTGAAGGACTTCGAGCAGGCCGTCACCAAGGGCGCCATCGCCGACCTGGAGGTGCAGCTCACGCTGGACGGCGCCCGCGTGCTGGCCCGCGCCGAGGCCACGGAAATCCGCCTCAGGGCGAAGCGGGACTCCAGCGCGGAGAGCCGCCTCCAGAGCGAGATGAACAAGAGCGCGCTCCGCCTGCCCCTCGTGTTCGACATGACGCTCCAGGCCAACGGCGCCGTGCCGCGCCGGCTGCTGGTGACGGGCAACCACGTCGTCGTCACCTACGCCCCGTAGCCGCGCTCAGCCCGGCCCGCCGGACGGGGACTCCTTGGCGGCGGAGCCCCGGGCGGGCGCGGTGTCCGGCTGCCGGTCGACTTCCTCCGTCGGGAAGTTGCCCGCGGCCTCCAGGTAGCGCCGGGGCTGGATGAGCCGGCGCTCGCGGCGCGTCAGGCCTTCCGGTTCAATGAGCTGGGGCTCGCCTCCCGCGGCGCGCTCCACGCGGTGTCCGTCACAGAAGCGCCACTCGATGCGGCCGTCCGCTTCCTGGCGCGCGTAGTACACGTCCGGCTGCCCCACCTTCGGCGCTGCCGGGCACCAGGTGCCGCGCGCGGACGCCTCCCGATTCGGTGCCTCCTCCTTCCACTGTCGCCGGGCCTCGTGCAGCGCCGCCGCCTCCAGCGCCGCGGGGGCCTGGGCGAGCCGGGCCCGCGTGGCCTCCACCAATTCCACGCCGCGCTGGGAGATTTCCGGAAACGCCCCGGAGCGGCGGAAGCCACACTCCTCCAGGCTCCGCAGGGTGCCGCGGTGCACCTCCAGCAGGGGTGGCAGCGTCCGGGTGGCTTCCTGGAGCAGCGCCAGTCGGGACGCATGCTCCGGTGCGTCCACGGCGGGAAGCTGCTCCGTCTCCCGGAGGAAGCGCGACAGCAGCCCGTTGACCGTCGTCAGCTCGTCCGCCAGCCACCGGGGCTCCGCGTCGCACGGGGAGGCCTTCGTCTCCCGGTAGTCCCGGTACTCCGCCCGGGACATGCCCAGCACATACCGCTGCACGGGAGGCGCGGGCCTCGCCGCGCAGGCGCCAAGCGCCACGCCCATTCCCAGGAGCACCAGCCGCTGAAGGGTCGACCTCATGCCCCGATTCTGGCACTTCATTTGAGCACAAACAAATGTCACGGGGCGTGTCAGTCGCGGGGACGACACCGGGCCGGCGCCAGGGCGCGCCGCCGCGCGCGTGCCCCGCTTTCGTGACGTTGGTGTGACAGGGGTGCAAGAACGAGGTGATGTGGAGGGGACTCCTTGTGGACATCAACGCCGCGCGAGAAGAGTCCTTCCAAGAGGTGCGAGTCGGTACATGACGCCCAGGGTCCTCATCATCATCGGGTTCCTCGCCGCGGTCGGCGGGGTGCTCTACCTGTCGTCCCAGCGCAACGCGGGCCTGCAGGGGGGCGGCTCCGAGCCGGGCGCGCGCGGCGAGGTGACGGAGATTTCCTTCCTCTACAGCACGGAGAAGAAGGACTGGGTGGAGGCCGCCGCGGCGACCTTCCAGCGCGAGCACCGGGACATCAAGCTCACCCTCGTCGGGCGCGGCTCGCTGGAGGCGGCGCAGGCCATCCTCGACGGCCGCGAGAAGCCCACCGTGTGGAGCCCCGCGGACAGCGCGGTGCTGCGCATGCTGGAGTCGGACTGGGCCACCGAACCCTCGCGCGGTCCGCTCTTCGCCACGAATGGAAACGAGGCTCCGCAGCCGTTGGTGATTACGCCGCTCGTCTTCGTGGTGTGGGAGGACCGGGCGGAGGTGCTGCAGAAGGCCAACCAGGGCCAGACGGTGTCGTGGAAGGCCATCCACAAGGCGGTGGCGAGCGACCAGGGCTGGTCCGCCATCGGAGGCAAGCCGGACTGGGGCTTCGTGAAGCTGGGCCACACGGACCCGACGCGCTCCAACTCAGGGCTCCAGGCGCTGCTGCTGGCGACGATGGAGTTCTACAACAAGCGCAGCGGCCTGACGGAGCGCGACCTGCTGGACCCGAAGTACCAGGACTGGATGCGGCAGCTGGAGAAGGGCGTCACGCGCTTCGAGACCTCCACGGGCACCTTGATGACGGACATGGTCCGCTTCGGCCCGTCCCGGTACGACATCGCCGTGGTGTACGAGAACCTGGCGATTTCACAGATTGCCAACGCACAGGGCCGGTGGGGCAACCTGAGGGTGTACTACCCGGCGCTCACGCTCTGGAGCGACCACCCGGCGGCGGTGCTGCAGGGTGACTGGGTGACGCCGAGGCAGAAGGCCGCGGCGCTGGAGTGGCTTCGTTACCTGCGCAGCCGGCCCGTGCAGGAGCGCGCGCTGGCGTTCGGCTTCCGGCCCGCGGACCCGGCGGTGCCACTGAAGACGCAGGACGTCGCCAACCCCTTCACGCGGCTGGCGCCCCACGGCATCCAGGTGGACGTGCCGCCGGTGGCGGAGGTTCCGGAGGGGTCGGTGGTCCGCAGCCTGCTGACCCTGTGGTCCCACCTGGTGGCCGCGTCGCGGTAGTGAGGCAGGGCTGAGCAGGTTGCTCCCAAGCGCCCCGCCAGCCCGCCCTCCCTCCAGGCGGACAGGCCACTGCTGCGCGTGGTGACCCGTCACAAGCCCCGTGCACCCTCCCTGCCACGGCACCTGGCTGTCGGCGCGGGCTCGCCGCTTCGCGGTCCAGGCAGCCAGACGGCGACAGGGCAGGTGTCCCTGTTCGCACCGCCTGTGCGCCGCCACCTTGCCGGGGCGGAGGGGAGGGTTGCATATGACATCCTATTGCAGCGTGGGAAGGGGCTTCGCCGTGCTGTCCCTGCTGATGCTGGTGGTGGTGCCGCGGGCACAGGCCTTCAGCGACGCGGACGCGGTGAGGGTGATTGGCTTTGCGCGCTCACAGCTCGCGGACACCACGCGGGAGATGCCGGACGCGACGTGGTCTCCGAAGGCGGCCCTGTCGGATGGGACGTGGACCCGGGAACCCAACACGGACCTCATCGAGTGGACGCAGGGCTTCTTCCCCGGAAGCATGTGGTTCATGTACCAGGTGGGGAGTGAGCCCCTGTGGCGGGACAGGGCAGACCGCTGGACGCGGCCCCTGGAGCTCCAGAAGACGAACCGTCAGACGCACGACCTGGGCTTCAAGCTGTTCCTGAGCTTCGGCAATGCGTACCGGCTCACCGGAAACAGCTACTACCGCGGCGTCCTGCTCACGGCCGCCGAGTCGCTCGCGTCCCGTTACAACTCCCAGGTCGGCATCATCAGCTGCTGCGACTGGAACTCCGCCTGGCAGGTCCCGCTCGTCACCGACACGATGGTGAACCTGGAGCTGCTGCTGTGGGCGTCACAGAACGGCGGGCGGCCCGAGTGGAGGACGATGGCCGTCAACCACGCGCTCCGCACGCTCCAGGACGCGGTGCGTCCGGACGGCAGCTCCTTCCACTACGTGGACTACAGCCGCACCACGGGGGCCATCCGCTCCAAGGGCACGTTCCAGGGCTACTCGGCCAGCTCCACGTGGGCGCGCGGGCATGCGTGGCTCATCTACGGGTACACCATGGTGTACCGGTACACGGGCGACACGCGGATGCTCGACGCGGCGCGGAAGGTGACGGACTGGTACCTGGCCCGGGTGCCGGCGGACATGGTGCCCAACTGGGACTTCAACGCCCCCAGCCAGCAGAAGGACTCGTCCGCGGCGGCCATCGTCGCCTCCGCGCTGCTGGAGCTGAGCAGCCTGGAGACGGACGCCACCCGCAGGACGCGCTACCGGGACGCGGCGCTGCGCACGCTCGACTCGCTGGCGTCGCCCGCCTACTCCGCGGAAGGCACCAACAGCCCGGGCCTGCTGCTGCACGGCGTGGGGCACCTGCCGGCGGGGCGGGAAATCAACACCACCCTCATCTACGGCGACTACTACTTCCTGGAGGCGGTGCTGCGCTTCAACCCGCGGCCGCCGTACCCCTGGTACTCGAAGACGTCCTTCTTCGAGAGCCAGCACCTGCTCGGCTCCACCAACACCGGCCTGCGCACCATCGAGTTCGACATCAACCCGCGCGCCTCGCCGCAGGACGGCACCGTGGGCTACGCGGACAGCTCCACGGAGGTGGCGGGGTACGGAAGCCTGTCGATGACGGTGCGCATGAACCCGGACGGCTACTTCGACGTGCGCAACGGCGGGGGCTACGCCACGCTCACCCGGGTGCCCTATGTCTCCGGGCAGACGTACCACGTGCGCATCCGCGCGGACCTCACCGCGCAGCGCTACAGCGTCTGGGTCCGTCCGCCCGGAGGCAGCGAAGTCCAGATTGCCAGCAACTACGTCTTCCGCACGGGCGCTCCGGCCATCAATGACCTCGGCCGCGTCTCGGTGAGGACGGTCATCAGTGACAGCGACTTCCGCGTGCTGGGGCACACGGTGACGGCCGGCGCGTCCGCGAGTGTGCTGGCCCCCCGTCCTGGAAAGGATGACCCGGTGCTCTCCGAAGCGCTGCTGGATGCCACGGGCGTCTTCGAGCGCAGGGACGCGGTGCTTTCCGCGGGGGAGGAGGGCGGCACGGCTTCACGCGAGGGGGACGGTCCTCCGGGAGTGGTGCAGGACGCCGCGGAGCCGCCGGCCCCTCAGCCCCCGCCCGAGGAGGGCGTCGCTCCGGAGGTGCCCGCGGTGGTGGGTGACGACGGCGAGGGCCCGGGTGGGTGTGGTGTCACGACGGCGGTGCCACTCCCGCTGGCCCTGCTCGCGCTGCTGGGCTTGTCCCTACGTGCGAGGCGGAAGCGGCTGGCCCGGAGCTGAGCCCCGCCTGTGTGATGAACGCCGGCCTCCATCCGCCACGGTGACGCGGATGGGGGCCGCCGCTTTTCCGCGCCTCCCATTCCGACGAGAGACAGCCGGCACCCTTCAGATCATCCCGTCCCAGCCGTGGTCGTTCCGGCGGAAGGCCTCGCGGATGGTGTCGACGAGGTCCGCGGGCAGCGGGCCCTGCTCCAGCGTCCGCAGGTTGCGCCGCAGGTTGTCCAGCCGCCCGGTGCCCACGATGCAGGTGGACACGCCGGGCACGTACGCAGTGAAGCGCAGCGCCAACTCGCCCCAGTCCAGGCCGCGCGAGTCCAGCGCCAGGGTCCGCATCCGGTGCCAGTACTCGCCGATATCGTGCGCGCCGGGACGCTCGTGGAACCGCCACGGCGCATTGCCCAGGGGCCGCTTGGCGATGACCCCCACGCCACGCTCCCGGGCCTGCGCGAGTCCCCGGTCGATGACGCGCTGGTCGAACAGGTTGACGGAGGTCTGCACCACGGTGAAGGCACCCGTGCCCAGCGCGTACTCCAGCGCGGCGTTGTCTCCGGAGTAGGCGGCGGCGCGCACCTTGCCTGCCTCCACGGCGCGCACCAGGGCGTCAATCAGCCCGGGCCGCTGGAGCGTCTCCACCGGGCACGAGTGGAAGTGCACCACGTCGAGCACGTCCGTGCGCAGCCGCTGGAGGGCCTGGTCCACGCCACGGGTGATGCACTCGGGCGTCCAGTCCTCCACGCCGGGCACGCCGTAGCCGCACTTGGTGGACAGGACGAACTCGGAGCGGCGACTGTGCAGGTGCCGGCCGATGCGCTCCTCCGACAGTCCGTAGCCGGGCGCCGTGTCGATGAGGTTGAGGCCCGCGTCCAGCACGCCGTGCAGCAGCGCGGCGGCGTCTGTCTCGGGCAGGTCCGGACTGCCCACGTGACCCGCGCCGAAGCCGAGCACGGACACCTCGAGTCCCGTCCTTCCCAGGGGGCGACGCTCCATCACCATGAACCTCCTCGCGCGGCCGGGCGGCGGCGGCCACGGTCCGGAATGAGGCGCGCAGCATGGCACGCGAGCCGTGGCGTGGCATCCAGCGAGGCCACGCCATGCCCCACGGCGGGACGACGTCGGGCGCTACCGTCCGCCGCGCGCGGCCAGGTCGATGAAGCCGCGAATCCAGGTGAGGTTCACCGCGTGGCACTTCGCCAGCGGCGTGGGCGTGGTGGTCTCCAGCGCGGCGGCGTAGGGCACGCCCTGGCGCATGTACCAGTCGGTGATGCTGCCGTCGTGGTACTCGATGAGGCCGTCCGCGTCGGTGAAGTTGTTCTCGTCCACCTTCTGGTTGCGCACCACGGTGACGTGGCGGGCGCACGTGTCCACCAGCGGGCGGAACGCGGCCTTGTCCCCGAAGGTGTACGCGTACGTCGCCTCGCCGCCCAGGTAGTTGTCCTGGTGGATGTCGAGCGCGGCGTTCGGCGGCGGGAAGCGCGCCAGGTCGCCACGCACGGCCCGCGTCTCCTTGGGGCCGCCGTCGTACAGCACCCAACGGAGGATGGGCTGCGGGCGGCTCAGCTCGCCCTTCCACTCGCCGGCGGTCACTTCGTACCGGAGGAAGTCGTTGTTGGGTTTCTCACCGCTGCGGTTGTAGCGGGTGCCGTCCTCGAAGCCGGACGGGTTGATGCACGGGTAGACGCGCAGGCCCACGCCGCGCTCCCGGGCGTAGGCCACCACTTCCGGGAAGTGCTCGGCCAGCGTCAGCGGGCCGGCGGGTTCCTCCCCATGGAAGCCCGAGGTGATGACCAGCCAACGGTCGCCCGGGACGGTGAGGCGGAAGAGCGGGTAGTCCTGGCCGCCTTCCGTGACGCGGCCGTACTCGGCCACCTCGGCGAGCGTCACGAAGGAGCGGATGCGCTGGGCATAGTCGGTGTAATTCACGCACCTAAACTAGCCGTGGCCAGACCCGGCGCCCACCCGTTTCCACCTTCCGTACAGGGCCGGGGCGTTCAGTGCCCCACGGCCCCGGGCCCGCCCGGGTGGCCGGGCCCGTGGGTGGACGTCACTTGATGCCGGTGCGCTCACGGAACTCGGTGGCCAGCTCCTTGCGCTGCTCCGGCGTCAGCGTGCCGTGCACTTCCAGCGCGGCGTCCGTCATCTTGTGGGCGAAGGCGCGCATGGCGTCGATGCGGGCGTCCACCAGCGAGTGCAGCTTCTGCGCGTCCGGGGCGTCCGACGAAAGCTGGGCGAAGGCCTCCGCGCGCGACCCGTGATGCTCCTCCATGAGCTGCACCCCGTCCTCGAACAGGCGGTCCTTCACGGCGTTGATGGACTGGCGCTGCGCGTCGGTGGCGTCCAGGTCCTCCAGCTTGTCGTTCAGCCGCCAGGTAATCATCTGCTTGATGCGCTCGGGGTTGTGGCCCCAGCCATGGCCTCCGCGGAACGCGAAGCCGCTGAGGAGGACGACGGCGAGGACGGCGGAAGCGGCGATGGCAATCTTCTTCTTCATGGCACTCTCTCCGGTGCGGGGCCCGTGGAGGGCTCCGGGTGGGTTCGCCGAGGTGGCGACAGTGCTCAATGTGCCGGGCGCCCATGTCGTGCGCCTGTACGGGGCGTGAAGAAGTGTGAAGGGCGCTCCTGGGCCAGCACTTCGCGCAGGGCGCGCACCACGTCCGGGTGTTGCTCGCTCACCTCGTGGGCCTCCGCCGGGTCCGCCACGACGTCATACAGCTCCACCTCGAGCCCGCTCGGCGTGGGCAGCTCCAGCAGCTTCCAGCGGCCCAGGTACACGCCCCGGTGACGGGCCGCCTGCACGGCGGCCTCCCACTCCGGCTTGAGGGCGATGTCCCCCGTCTCCGGCTCCACCGTGGCTGTCTCGTAGACCCAGGGGTAGGGGATGCGCATCCGCTGGTAGGGCTGGCCGTCGCGGTCGCTGAACCAGAGGTCCGTCTCCACGAGCGCGGGCGCGTCCGGCAGCGTGACGCCCTCCGCGCCCGGACGGACGAGGGACGCCAGCGAGCGGCCGCGGAAGCTCGCCGGTGCGGGCACGCCGAGCAGGTCCAGCAGCGTGGGCGCCACGTCCAGTGCGCGGGCCCGCTGTCTCACGGTGTGTCCCTTGGCCACGTGCCCTGGCAGGTGCAGCACGAAGGGGATGCGCAGCGCGGCGCCGCCCCACAGGTGGTCCCCATGGCCCAGGCCCCGCCCCTCGTCCGCGAGGTGCTCGCCATGGTCCGCCAGTACCACCACCAGCGTGGACTCCCACAGCCCTCGCCGCTCCAGCTCCGCGCGCACGTCGCCCACCAGCCCGTCGAAGGCGCGCACCGAGGCGTCGTAGTTGGCCACCAGCGCTCGCACGTCCTCGGGCGTCGGTGGAGGCTGTCCCGGGGGCGCCTCCAACTGGGGCGTGGTGCCGAAGCGCCAGGGGCCCGAGTAGTCCGGCGCGACGAAGCGGCCCTGCTCGGGCCAGGGCGCGGCATACGGGAAGTGCGGCGTGGAGCCGAAGACGACGAGCGCGAACGGGTCTCCGCGCGGCAGGCGCTCCAGCGTGCGCCGCACGCGGCCCAGCAGCGGGGCGGGGTCGGTCAGCTCGGGGAACTGGCCGCGCTCGGTGAAGAGGCCGGGCGCCAGCGCCGTCCACGGCAGCAGGGCCACGTGGGTGATGAGCATCCGCTGGCGGATGAGGTCCGGGAAGTGGAAGGCCGGTGCCTCCACGTGCTGGAAGCCGAAGTCCAGCCGGGAGAAGTGGTCGCCCGCGTAGTCCGCCACCACCGCCGTCCGCCAGCCGGCGCCGTTCAGCGCGGTGGCCAGCGTGGTGAGCGGCTGCTGGCGGGCCTTGCGCCCCACCAGGGTGTGACGGATGGGGTGCTCGCCCGCCCACTGCGAGGTGAGCAGCGTCGTCCACGAGGGCGCGGTGCGCGGCACCTGCACCACCGTCTCCTGGAACTGCGAGCCCTCGCGCAGCAGTCGGTCGAGGTTGGGCGTGGTGGGGCGCGGGTAGCCGTTGCCGGAGAAGTGGTCCGGCCGCAGCCCGTCCGCGGAGAGGATGACGAGGTTCAGGCGCTCCGAGGGAGGCTGGGGCACAGCGGGCGGCGGGCCCGCGCGTACCAGCTGCCCCGTCCCGAGCAGCACCGCCACCGCGAGCGCTCCGCCCACCGCCAGCGCCCGGGCCGGCGCGCGCCGCAGCGCCCGCGCGAGCAGCAGCATGCCGGCCAGCGAGGGCAGCACCGCCGCGCCCAGGCGCCAGGCCCCGGGCGTCGTGCCGCTCACCGTCAGGAGTACCCACCGCGTGGCGGCCGAGCGCTCATACAGCGTGGCCGCGTACAGGTGCGGGTGGTGCGCCAGGTCGCCCAGCACCAGCAGTGCGTCCACCGCGAGGCAGGCCAGCGCGCTACCCCAGAACACGGCCCTGCGGCCCGCTCCGGCTGCCCAGAGGCCCGCGCCCAGCAGCGTGCCCAGGGCCAGTCCCACGACGGTGTAGGCCGCGAGCAGCCGCCCCACCTGGCCCAGCACCACCCCGCGCCACTGGCTCCAGACGTATTCGGAGACCACCCGGCTCTCGTTCCCCTGGTAGCCCAGCTGCATGTTGAAGACCGCGCAGAGCGTGTAGAGCGCCAGGAAGACGAGCAGGCCCGCCCGGCAGCCGAGCAGGAGGGCGCGGGCGAAGGTGGGGCGGTCCGCGGAGGCCATGAGGGCTTCACGCTGGGCACTGTCAAGGCCGCGCAACACCCCGGAATCGCATTGAAGTGCTGCTGAGTGGACGCCCGGAGGGGGGCACGGAGGCAGGCGCCGGCCAGGCCCCGCCGTTACTTTCTTCAACCCTGCTTCCGCTCATGGCAGAAGAGGTTCCAGGGCCGATTTATCGGCTCCGCCGTCGCCTACCTCCAGAGTCTCGATACTGGACTGGCGAGCAGGGGAGCGCAGCCCTAGTGTTCAGCATCTCTCCTCCTGGAGTGGCACGAGCCTATGTCCTTTACCCACCTCCACCTGCACACCCTCTACTCGCTCCTCGATGGGGCGATCCGGATGAAGGACCTCATCAAGACGGTGAAGGAGAAGGGGATGACCAGCGTTGCCGTGACGGACCACGGCAACATGTTTGGCGCCATCGACTTCTACAAGAAGGCCAAGGACGCCGGCATCAAGCCCATCCTCGGCATGGAGGCCTACGTCGCGGGGCCCAAGGGGCGCGAGGACCGCTCGGAGAAGGTGTCCCACCACCTCATCCTGGTGGCCAAGAACGCGGAGGGCTACGCCAACCTCCGCTACCTCTCCTCCACCGCGTACATGCAGGGGTTCTACTACCACCCCCGCATCGACAAGAAGGTCCTCGCCGAGCACAGCAAGGGGCTCTTCGCCCTCACCGCGTGCCTCGGTGGTGAAGTCACCAGCGCGTGCTTCCGCGGCGACATGGACCACGCCCGCCGCGCCGCGCAGGAATACAAGGACATCTTCGAGCCCGGGCACTTCTTCCTCGAGGTGCAGTCCAACGGAATGCCCGAGCAGGAGAAGGCGAACGAGAACCTCAAGCAGCTCTCGCGGGACATGGACATCCCGCTGTGCGCCACCGCGGACGCCCACTACATCAAGCGCGAGGACGCCCGCGCGCACGAATTGCTGATGTGCATCGCCAGCGGCAAGACGCTGGCGGACGGCAAGCGCATGAAGCACTCCACGGACAAGCTGTACGTCACGAGCCCCGCGGAGATGCTGGAAGCCTTCAAGGACATCCCCGAGGCCGTCCACAACACCCAGCGCATCGCCGAGCAGTGCAACCTGGAGCTGAAGCTGGGCAAGCCCATGCTGCCCACCTTCAAGGTGCCCGACAGCCACACCCCGGACAGCTACATGGCGGAGCTGGCCTACGAGGGCCTGCGCGAGCGCTTCAAGGAGCTGGCCGCCACCGTCACCTATCCCATCGACCGGGAGGTGTACGTGGACCGCCTGAAGCTGGAGATTGGCGTCATCCAGAAGATGGGGTTCAGCGGCTACTTCCTCATCGTCCAGGACTTCATCAACTGGGCGAAGAAGCAGGGCATCCCCGTGGGCCCGGGCCGTGGCTCCGGAGCCGGCAGTCTGGTGGCCTACGTGCTGGGCATCACCGACCTGGACCCCATTCCCTACAACCTCCTGTTCGAGCGCTTCCTCAACCCGGAGCGCGTGTCGATGCCGGACTTCGATATCGACTTCTGCCAGGACCGCCGGGACGAGGTCATCCAGTACGTCGGCCGGAAGTACGGCGAGATGAACGTGGGGCAGATCATCACCTTCGGCTCGCTCAAGGCGAAGAGCGTGCTGCGCGACGTGTGCCGCGTCTTCGCGCTCCCGTTCAGCGAAGGCGACCGCATCGCCAAGCTGGTGCCGGAGGTGCTCAACATCACCTTGAAGGAGGCCATCGAGATGGAGCCTCGCCTCAAGGAGATGATGGAGACGCCCACCACCCTCGGTGAGGTGGAGGGCCGGCCCGTCACCACCAAGGACGTGCTGGAAATCGCGCTCGCGCTGGAGGGGCTGCACCGCCAGCCCGGCATGCACGCGGCAGGCGTGGTGATTGCCGACAAGCCGCTGTGGGAGTTCGTGCCCGTCTACCAGCCGCCGGGTGAGAAGACGCTCATCACCCAGTTCGCCAAGGACGAGGTGGAGGCGGCGGGCCTGGTGAAGTTCGACTTCCTCGGCCTGAAGACGCTCACCGTCATCCAGCACGCGCTGGACCTGGTGAAGCGCAACCACGGCAAGCACATTCCCCGGCACGAGATTCCGCTGGGCGACGCGGAAGTCTGGGAGCTGATGGCCAAGGGCGACACGGCCGGCATCTTCCAGATGGAGTCGAGCGGCTTCACGGAAATGGTCGTGAAGCTCAAGCCGAACTGCTTCGAAGACGTCATCGCCGCTGGTGCGCTCTACCGCCCGGGTCCGCTGGACTCCGGCATGGTGGACGTCTTCATCAACCGCAAGCACGGCCGGGAGAAGGTGGCGTATCCGCACCCCGCGCTGGAGCCGGTGCTCAAGGACACCTACGGCGTCATCGTGTACCAGGAGCAGGTGATGCAGATCTCGCAGGTCCTGGGTGGCTACACCCTGGGCCGCGCAGACCTGCTCCGCCGCGCGATGGGAAAGAAGAAGGCCGAGGTCATGCAGGCCGAGCGCGCCGGCTTCCTCGAGGGGTGCGCGAAGAACAACGTCGACCTGAAGGTGGCCGGCGAAATCTTCGACCTGATGGAGAAGTTCGCCGAGTACGGCTTCAACAAGAGCCACTCGGCGGCCTACGGCCTCGTCACCATCCACACGGCGTGGCTGAAGGCGCATTACCCGTGCGAGTTCATGGCGGCCCTTCTCTCCAGCGAGAAGGACAACACCGACAAGGTGGTGAAGCACATCAGCGAGGCGCGCGAGTCGGGCCTCGCGGTGCTGCCGCCGGATGTGAACCAGTCGGACATGGCGTTCGGCGCGGTGGAGGGGAAGATTCGCTTCGGCCTCGGCGCCATCAAGGGCGTGGGCGAGGGCGCGATTGAGTCGATTATTGAGGCGCGCAAGGACGGCCCCTTCAAGAGCCTGTTCGACTTCTGCGAGCGCGTGGACAGCCGCCGCGTCAACCGCAAGGTGCTGGAGGCGCTGGTGAAGGCCGGCTCCTTCGACTTCGAGAAGCGCCCGCGCCGGCAGATTTTCGACACGATTGAGAAGGCGATGAACCGCGGCTCGGCCAGCCAGAAGGACAAGGCCGCGGGACAGAGCTCGCTGTTCGGCATGCTGGCCGGCCCGGCCTCGGGGAGCGGCGGTGGGCTGAAGGACGAGTACGTGTCGGTGGAGGAGTGGTCGGAGAAGGAGCGGCTGGCGCTGGAGAAGGAGGCCATCGGCTTCTACGTGTCCGGGCACCCGCTGCATCAGTACGACAAGGAGCTGAAGCGCTACGCGAAGCCGATTACGGCGGTGCAGCGTGCGCGGAAGGACGACAAGCTCACCGTGGCCGGTGTCGTCACGGTGCTGCGCGAGCGGCCCACCAAGACGGGCAAGCGCATGGCGTGGGTGACGATTGAAGACCTGTCCGGGTCGATTGAGCTGGTGTGCTTCCCGGGCAAGGACGGCACGCGCAACGTCATGGGGCGCGATGGCAAGTGGGCGAAGCAGGGGCCCAAGCCGGGCTTCGAGCACTGGGAGCACCTGCTCAAGTCGGACGACCCCATCCTGGTGACGGGGACGGTGCAGATCAGCCAGCGTGACGAGGACTCGCCCACGCCGGAGCTCATCGTCGACGACATCCAGAGCCTCAAGGAGGTGCGTGAGAAGCGCACGAAGCGGCTGGAGCTGCGCGTGCCGGCGGACCTGCTCACCGAGGACCGTGTCGCGAAGCTGCACGAGCTGGCGAAGAAGTACGCGGGTGCGACGCCGGTGGCGGTGAGCGTGCTCTTCCATGGGGAAGGTGAGGCGCTCATCGGGAACACGTCCATCAAGGTGCAGGTGAACGACGACCTGCTGCTGGCCGTGGACCGGTTGTTCGGGATGCGCGTGGTGGAGTTCGGCTGACGCCAGGCGTAGTGCCCGGCTCTCAGGAGCCGGGCCTGCCGGGCTCCAATGCACTCCCGTGCAGCCGTCTGGAGTACACACGGGGCATCTGCCTTCCAGTCCGATTTACCCCCTTGGATGCCGGCCGCTACAGTTCGGCTCCATGGCAAACACGGTCGGCGTCAACAAGATGTCCGTGGTGACCAGGGACTCCAATGGGGTCTCGGTCGCCTTCCCCGATGTCTGCAAGACACCGAGCCCAGGTGGCCCGGTTCCCATCCCCTACCCCAACGTCGCCAGATCCTCTGACACCGACAAAGGTACCAAGCACGTCAGCGTGCAGGGTAACCCAGTCTGTGTGAAGGACTCGAACTTCAGCACCAGTACGGGCGACGAGGCCGGTACCGCTGGAGGTGGAGTTGTGTCGGGGAAGACCCAGGGCAAGGCAGAGTTCGCGAACTTCTCGTTCGACGTGAAGTTCGAGGGCAAGAATGTCGCCCGGGCGATGGACCTCATGTTCCACAACGACAAGAACACGCCCCCCTCACCCCTGATGCAGCCGCCCGTCGTGGCGCTCGGCGAGAGCGGTGAAAAACCCAAGTGCCTGACCTGCAAGAACCCCGTGGATGAGTGAGTGCAGTGAACCCGGCTGGCAATCGCGCCATGGGATCCGCACTTTCAGAAGCCCAGCAGGAGCTTTTGGAGGGTCACCTCGGCGAAGCCGCGTTCCTGTGGACCTTGTGGGAGGGCGCCCTGGTCTCTCCCGCCTATACCCTGGCAGAGCTGGCGGAGGGGCCAGAAGAGCGGCTGCTGGCGCACCTGGATGCGCTGGTACTGGGTGGCTCCCATTCCCGACAGAAGCTGCTGCTGCCAGGACTCTCCGGAGATGACGCGGACGTCGTCACCGCCTCGGCACTGGGCCTGCTCTCCTCGGGAGAGGAGAAGGCGGAGGCGGCGGTCCTTGACGCGCTGGAGCACGCCGAGCCAGCCGCGCGCTCCTGGCTGCGCCGGTCCCTGGAACTGGGAGCTTCGCCGCGCGTCCTGAAATCCCTCTCACGGCTGCTGGCCTCGCCGGAGGCCGATGTGCAGGCTGCTGCCCTGGAAGTGGTGGCCTTCCGGGGGGAAGAGCCGGGCCCCCTGCTGGGAGAACTGCTTTCGCATCCATCCCCCCAACTGGTGGCCGCAGCGCTGAAGGCCGCTCGCATGACCCAGGGGCCTGTGTCCGAGCAGAGTGTCCTCAATGCGCTGGCTGCGCCGCACGCCGAAGTACGCACCGAGGCCCTGCTGACAGCGCTGACCCTGGGCCTGGGCCCGGCCTGGTCCTTGTGCAGGAAGCTGGCTACGGGTCCCACCCCCGACGGCACGGCCCTGCTCCTCGTAGGACTCGGGGGCAATGACTCCGACCTGGAGCGGCTGCTGGCAGTCGCGAAAGCTCCTGGCAACCGCGCGGAGGCCATCTGGGCCCTGGGCTTCAGCGGGCGCGTCGAGGCGGCGGAATGTTGCCTGCAACTGCTTGAAGATGCAGCGCTCGGTAGGTTGGCGGCGGAGTCATTCTGCGCCATCACCGGTCTGCGCCTGACAGGGCCCTACGAGCGCGCGCCGCTGGAACCGGCTCTCCGTGAGGAAGAGGACGCCTCCGAGGGCGTCGTGGGACCAAGACCCGAGGACACACTGCCCCTCGCGGCGCCCGGGCCAGTTCACTCGTGGTGGCGGGAGCACCGAGGCCACTTCGAGCGCGGCGTTCGCTACCTGTTGGGCAGACCTCTGAGCGGGGCTTGGCTCGCGGAAGCCTTGGAGCATGTGCCCATGCGGCGGCGTCACGTCCTGGCCCAGGAACTCGCGTTGCGCAGCCGGGGTCGGTTCCTCCTCCAGTCCCGAGGCTTCTCCGCAACGCAGCGAGCCGGGGTCCGAGAGGGCCTGGAAGCGCTGGGGCGGCTGGGCCTGAGCTGGCCTTTCCAGGAACTGCTGGCCACCACAAGGCCTCCTCGCCCAACCCCCATGCTTCAGCGGAGCTTGGACCGCCCACGTCAGGGCACACGCCCGCATCCGAGGCGGTTGGCCATCACCGGGCTGGGCATGGTCTCCGCCCTCGGTGACGATGTCGTAGCGAGCTGCGCAGCCAGCCGCGCGGGACTGTCCCGCCTCTCCTCGCTCGGGGAGGTGCAGGTGTGGGACCCCGAGAGCCGGCAACTCGAACCGGCCCGAGGCGCAGCCATCCCCTGGCTCACGGAGGGCTTCTCCAGTCACGGCCGCCTCGCGGCGCTGGCCACGGAGGCCCTGTTGGACCTGCTTTCGCGGCCCCACCAGGAACCTGGTCCCCGGTGCGCGTTCTATCTCTGCGCTCCGGGCGGCTACTATCTGCAGGAGCTGGAATCGCGGGAAGGCGTCCCGGCCTCCCTCCACGAGGCGCGCCGCGCCATGTACCAGCAGCGCCTGCTCCCTGCCGTTCTCCGGGCCGCGAGGCTCCAGACGTCTCCTAAGGTGCAGCTCCTCTCATTTGGGGACACCGGCTTCCTGCTCGCGCTGCAGGACGCGCTCCGGCAGCTCGAAGCCGGCGTGGTCGAATCCTGCATCATCGGCGGTGTCGACAGCCTGGTGGAGCCACGCCTCGTCGAAGCGCTCGACCAGCTGCGCCTGTTGAAGACGCCGGGCAACCCGGTGGGCCTGCTCCCCGGGGAGGCCTCTGCCTTCGTGCGCGTGGAGCGCTGGGATTCCGCTGTCAGGCGGGGGGCCCAGGTCCTGGCAACGCTCGAGGCACCCTGCGTCGAAGCGGAGCCGTTCCACCGCTTGTCACGCACGCCGGCTCTGGGTGAGGCGCTCGTGCGTTGCATCCGGCGGACGCTGGGCGCGCTCGGCGGCCCGCGGGAGCAGGCGCTCAGGGTCATCGCGGCCTTGAATGGTGACAGCTACCGCGCGACCGACTGGGGACACGCGCTCGTCACCCTGCGTTCGCAGGGTTATCTGGCGGAAGCGCCCACGTGGTACCCCGTCGCCTCCTTCGGGGAGACAGGGGCGGCGGCCGGTCTGCTGGGAATCTGCATGGCGGTCCGTGGCTTCGAGCGGGGCTACCTCCCGGAAGGTGGAGCGCTGCTCTGGGTCAGCGGCGATGACGGCAGCCGCGGCTCGCTCCTACTCCACCCTCCTGAACCCAAGGCATGAGGCAGGTCCATGACATCCCAACGGCACTGGCCGGAGCTCCCTGACGTGGACAAGCACCTGAGAAGGACGCCTCCACGGGCTGTATCTACAAGCACGTTCCGGGACACCAGCAGAGCCCGACCTTCCCGGCTTGCTCCTACAAGTACAACAGTGTCGAGGAGACGGAGAGCGTCTCTCGCAAACGCTCCCTCTATGAGATGGACCCCGATGACGACCTCAGGGGCTCCTGGCGCATCGGTCCCAAAAAGCGGCTGACCGCCGCGGAGCGGTTGAAGGGCAAGGCCTTCGCCACGAAGACAGCCCGCGGCCCCACGCCTGCGAGCGGAACGAAGGACTCCCACCAGCCTGTCAATCCCCTGGACGAGAAGGGTGCCTGGAACTTCGGGAAGGGACAGAACTACCAGAGCGAGCTTCGTCCCTTCATGCACGAGCACCACCACATCCTGCCGGAGGAAACCGTCTTTGATTGCCTCGAGCAGCAGGAGGAGCGGGAGATCCTCCAGTCTCACATCAAGTACAACATCAACTCCCGACTCAACATGATCATCCTGCCGTGCACCTGGGACGTTGCGCAGATCCTGGGGCTGCCCAGGCATCGAGGTCGGCACGGCAAGCAGACTGCCTACGCAGCACGCTGCATCACGGAGCTGAACAAGTTCCGGGCCAGGTTCGACCAGATCAAGAACGAGGGCTGTGAGGGAACCAAGGCCAAGATTGCGGCCGATACCAAGAGGCAGCTTGAGCGCACGCAGCAGGAGATATACTGGCTGCTGGTGAAGTGGGGTCGGGCCGAAGCGCAGGCAGGCCGTGGGGCACACATCAACAAGCTGCCCACCACCCTCACGATGTGACCCTTCGCGCCTGAGTGACAGTGATGAGCCATTTCATCTTCGGAGCTGACGCCACGAAGCCGGAGTACTGCCAGGTTTGGAAGTACCCGAGCGCGATGTCCAATTTCTACAAGCCCACGCTCGGCAAGCCCATGGGCGCCGAGTACCCGGAGGGCCTGAGCTTCCACATGGCGCCCGAGGTCACGGGAAGCCGCCTCGCGGACGTCATTCCCAACACCCTGAGCTATCTGCTGGTGTCCGCCCGGATGAAGGAGCTGTTGGCCCAACACACTACCGAACCCATCGAGTTCCTCCGCTTCACCCTGCTCAACCACAAGGGGCGCGTCGCCAGCGACGAGTGCTACATCGCCAACGTCCTCGGTACGCGGGACTGGGGGGACATGGAGCGGAGCATGGGCTCCAGAACCACCGCTCCGAGTGGCGAGCGGCAGTTCGACCGCCTGCGGCGGCTCTACCTGAAGGACGACCAGGTGGACCCGCAGGTCAATCTCTTCCGCATCGCCATGATGCCCCGGGTGATTCTCGTGAGGGAGGAACTCAAGGCGCTGATGGACGCGCAGGGACTGACCGGAATGGTCTTCCACGCCTTGGGGACGAAGGTCGACATCCAATGAGGCATGACCCGCTGGAGCTGGCGCAGGAGAACTACAGCTTCCAGCTTCGGTGCGCACTGGAGGCGGTGGAGGAAGGCGACGCCACCGCCGAGGACCTGTCCACCATCGCCTTCTCCTACCGCATCCTGGGACTCTGCGCCCTGCTGCGTGACATGGACGGGGAGCGGTTCGCAAGGCTCCTGCGCAAGTCAGGACTGGCCCGCTTGCATCTGCTGAGGCAGGTTGCTTCGGAGACCCAGCCCCCAGACCAGGTGCTAGCCATCAGCAAGGACACGGGCTTCGTCGCCGCGCTGGCCGCGGGGGACCTGGATACCGCGACACGCATCGCGGAGCGCTCACCGGACACGTTCCTGGAAGGTATTGAGTACGAGGAGGAGTTCCTCTTCTTCCACTTCCAGCAACGGCTGCTGCGCACCCCCCGGGACGAAGCCTCTCTCTGGGGCACCCTCGACCGCTGGACCCGCGTGGTAGAAGGCGAGCCCACCGTCTACCTCGCTGTCTGCCAGGCCCTGCTGGAAGCAAATGAGGCCGCGTTCTGCTCCGCGCTCGGCGAGGTGCTCAAGACGCGAAAGGAGAGCCTCCGGAAGTACCGGAAGCAACTCGACTTCGACCGGGAGCTCGATGCTACAGAGGGGAAGGTATACCTCAATGGGCTCGCTCTCGTGCGACTTGCGCAGTCCCGCGGGGTCGTCGTACCCCAGCGGCTGGAGCTGATTCCGCGGCCGGCCCGGGAGGCCTCATGTCCCGCGCTGCCAGAGGATGCCTGGCTCAGCCCATGAGCCTGGACGGCCCGCAGGTTCAACCGGTCAGGGCAATACGCTTCTTGGATGTTCAGCGGGCGAGAGGAACCCGAGCGTCTTGCGTGAGCGGCTGTTGAGGCGTGTGGCGATGGCATCGCGTCGTGCCTGCGAGTAGCCGGAGAGGTCGGTTCCTTCCGGGAACTACTGGCGCGGGAGGCGGCGCGTCTCGAGGATGAAGCATTGGTGCTGCGCCATCTCCAGGGGCTTCGTTGATGCGGTGGCGCGTCTGGGTTGGATTGCATGAAGTTCCAGTAGGTTTCAGGAGTTGGAAACTCGCTGAGGAGGAACAGATGGACGGCACGTACAAGTCGCTGCGCATCGAAAAGGGTGAGGGCGTCGCCGAACTGGTGCTCACCGGCCCGGGCAAGGGCAACGCCATGGGCCCCGACTTCTGGCGGGAGATGCCCGAGGCGCTGAAGGCCCTGGACGCGGACGACGCCGTGCGCGTCGTGCTGATTCGCGGCGAGGGCAACCACTTCACCTACGGCCTGGACCTGATGGGGATGATGGAGTCCCTCGGGCCGCTGCTCACCGCCGAGGGCAACCTCGCCCTGGAGCGCACGAAGCTGCTCAAGCTCATCGGCGAGATGCAGCAGGCCACCGAAGGCGTGGCCCGCTGCCGCAAGCCCGTCATCGCCGCCGTACACGGCTGGTGCATTGGCGGAGGCATGGACCTCATCGCCGCGTGTGACTTCCGGTACTGCTCCCAGGACGCGAAGTTCTCCCTGCGCGAGGTGAAGGTCGGCATCGTCGCGGACCTCGGCGCGCTCCAGCGCCTGCCGCGCATCATCGGCGATGGCAACACGCGCGAGCTGGCCTACACCGGCGGGGACGTGGACTCCGCGCGTGCCCTGCGCATGGGCCTGGTCAACGAGGTGTTCCCCACGCCCGAGGCACTGCTCACCGAGGCACGGGCCACGGCGCGGCGCATCGCCGACAACCCACCGCTCGTCATCCAGGGCGCCAAGCAGGTGATGGAGTACTGCGCGGACAAGTCCATCGCGGATGGCCTGCGCTACGTGGCGGTGTGGAACTCCGCCTTCCTCCAGTCGCATGATTTGACGGAGGCCTTCTCCGCCTTCGCCGAGCGCCGGCCTCCCCGCTTCCAGGGTCGTTGAGCACCTCCCAGACACCCGGAGTCAACATGGCACCGCGTCGGTTCGAGTACCGCATCGCCCAGTCCCAGGATGGGCGGGTGACGTTCGTGAATGGTCAGTGGGCGGGAAAGGTTCCCATCCAGGAGGCCTCCAGGTCCGCCAGGCCCTTTGAGTCCTGCGAGACCCTGTGGGAGTGGCTCCAGGCCGAGGGTCGGGAGGGCTGGGAGCTGGTGTCCACCACGGTCGAGGTGGCAGGCGAGCAGAACCTGACCCGCCTGTACCTGAAGCGCGAGCCAGGCTGACAGGGTGGGGGGCTTCCGCCTGCAAGACGTCAGTGCGAGGATTTCTTCATCATCATCGTGCACGTGCAACGGGAGCCTGTCGGATGTCGGAGAGCATCGCGTTGCTGGGCTATGGGCGCTTCGGTCGCGCCCTCTCGGGGTTGCTTGTCGAAGCAGGCGTCCCGCACCGGGTGCATGACCCACGGCAGGAAGCGGTTCCCCCCGAGCTTCGAGCAGGCTCGCTCGCGGAAGCGGTAGGCGGCGCAAGCCTCGTGGTGCTGGCCATGTCCGTGGGGGCCATGCGTGCGGTCCTCCAGGAGCTGCGCCCGCACCTGACGCCCGCGCAGACGGTGCTCGACGTGGGCAGCGTCAAGGTGCGGCCGGTGCAGGTGCTGGCGTCGGTGCTCGGGCGGGACATCCCCTGGGCCGGCACGCATCCACTCTGGGGCCCCGCCAGCCTCGCGCGGGGAGACCGTCCCCGGCGCACCGTGGTGTGTCCGAACGAGCTGCACCCGGAGGCCGCTCGGCGCGCCCGGGAGCTGTTCGAGCGGCTGGGGTGCGAGGTGACGGAGATGACTCCGGACGAGCACGACGCGCTGATGTCGCGCACGCACGTGCTCACGTTCTTCCTGGCGCACGGCTTGATGCGTGCCGAGGCGGGGAAGGACCTTCCCTTCGCGCCTCCGAGCTTCCAGCCCCTTGCCCGCCTGGTGGAGTACGCGCGCCAGGAGGTGCCCCACCTGCTCGGCGTCGTGCAGTCGGAGAACCCGTATGGGCACGACGCGCGCGTGGGGTTGATGGACGCCCTCACGCGGCTGCACCTGGAGCTCGAAGCCTCCCGGGCCTCCGGCGGTCACGGCGCCCCCGAGGCCATTCCCACGCCTCCCGGGTTGGGTGAGCTTCGCGAGCGCATCGATGTGCTCGACCGCGAGATGGTGGAGCTGCTGGGCCGGCGCGCGCGGCTCGTGCAGCAGGCGGCTCGGGTCAAGGCCGAGCACGGCCTGCCCCTGCCGGACCTGGGGCGGGAGGCGAGCCTCCTGGAGGTGCGGCGCCAGTGGGCCTCGGAAGAGAAGGTGGATGTCGACGCAGTGGAGGACGTGTTCCGCGCGGTGCTGCGCTTCTCACGGCGGACGCCTCAGGACTGAGTTTCGAGCACCGCCGCTACAGTGGACCTCGACGTCAGCGCTGCACGGTGAAGGTGGGGTTGAGCACCTTCATGGTGCCCTTCGTCACGCCGAACTGCTCGTGCACCGCCGCGCGGCGCACCGTCTCCGCCGGGGAGATTCGGCCCGCCAGCAGGTCCTGGTACGCGGACAGCACGCGCGTGGCTTCCTCGCGTGACTCGCGGACGAACTCCACGCGGTAGTTACGCACTCCGCGCTCCAGCAGCCGGGGCACCAGCGAGGCCGCGCTCTGCGCCTGTGCGTTGAACACCGTGTTGCGGCACCCCACGTCCACCACCACCGGGTGCTCCAGCCCCTTGTGGTCCCTCAGGGACACGCGGTGCTTCTCACATGGCCGCCCGCAGCTCCGGTAGTCCCGTCCGTGCGACAGCGTGTGCGAGTACACGCAGTGCTCCGTGTGGAACGTCGCGATGTGGTGGTGCACCGTCACCGCGAAGCGCTCCGCCGGCAGGTGCTCCAGCATCGCCTCCAGCTGCACCGCGTCCAGGTCGTGCGCGAAGGTCAGCGTGTCCAGCCCCAGCCCCAGCAGGTGCAGCGCCGTCACCGAGTTGGTGACGTTGAGCGAGAAGTCCCCATGCAGCGCCGGGCGAGGCTCTCCGGGCGCGGGCGGGCGCTCCAGGAAGTGCATCATCGCGCCCCAGTGTCGCACGAGCACCGCGTCCGGCTTCAGCTTCGCGATGCGCGCGTCGTAGCCCTCCTCACCGGGCTTCTGCACGCGCACCGTCGCAATCGTCACCCGCAGCCCCGCCGCTCGCGCCCGCTCCACCGCGCGCTGCAGGCCCACCAGCTCCATCCAGTCCAGCTCCACCTCGGGCAGGCCCGCGGCAATCACCGCTTCCAGCTGCTCGTCCGTCCGGCACAGCGGCAGCAACCGCGCACCTTCGGCCCGGGGCTTCTCGACGACGCGCTCCCGCAGCGACGCGCGCAGTCCTTCGAGCGTGGAGCCCTCGTGCACCGTGCGCACCGGCCCCCGCGCCACCGCCTCCGACAGCTCCGCCACCAGCCTGCGTCGCAGCGCCTTCAGCTCCGACACCGGCAGATGCAGGCCCGACGCCAGCGCGGACGTATCCAGCCCCGCGAGGTGGAAGGGCGTCCCGCCCAGCGCCGCAAGCTTGTCCTTCAGCAGCGCGGCTCCCATTCCTCCGCCGCGCGCCTCGGCCAGCGGCACCTCGCTCGACACCGCGCACACGTGCCCGCCCCGCGCCCGGCCCGTCACCGCCAGCGGGACCCCGGCCGCACCGGACACCGTCAGCTCCAGCGGCACGCGGCCCTCGGGCTCGCCCTGGGCCAGCAGCTCCTCCGTGCGCTTCGCCAGGGAAGGATCGCTCGTCACCCACACGCGCTGGCCCGGCGCCACCCGCTCCAAATCTGGCCCCGGGTTGCCGAAGCCCAGCACCCAGCCGCGTCCCTTGCGCTCCACGCGGAACAGCGGACCGCCCGGCTCGTGCTTGTCCTCCGGGTGGCCCGCGTCGAACACCACGCCCATGCCCGGGCGAGGGGACAGCTCGGCCGCGACCGGCGCATCCCCCTCCAGCGGCGAGGACACCTTGCCCTGCGGCGTGTCCGGGCGCTCCTGCTCCTGCCCCAATCCGCCCGTCCAGGGGCGCCCTTCCGGGTCGTCCACCACGCGCACGTCGCGCCCGTGCACGGACTCCACCAAGCCCAGGTACGCGCCACGGTGCTTGGGGAAGCGCCCCTCCACCAGCGTCTGGTGGTCCGAGCCCGCGAAGAAGCCGTGAGAGAAGCCCCGGCTGTACGACAGCGTCATGCCCGCCAGGTCGCGCTTCAGCGCGCCCGCGTCCGGCTTTCCTGCCGCCACACCGTCCACCCAGCGGCGGTAGCCCTGCACCGCCGTGCTCACGTACTGCGGCCCCTTCTGCCGGCCCTCAATCTTCAGCGAGTGCACGCCGATGTCCACGAGCCGCGGCACCGCCATGACGCCGGCCAGGTCCTTGGGGCTGAGGAGATACTGCACGTCCCCCAGCTCGCGCGTCTGGCCATCCACCACCAGGTCGTACGGCAGGCGGCAGGACTGCGCGCACTGCCCCCGGTTGGCGGAGCGCCCGCCCCACGCCTCGCTGGTGAGGCACTGGCCGCTCCAGGACATGCAGAGCGCGCCGTGGATGAAGACCTCCAGCTCGATGTCCGTCTCCGACGCCAGCCGCTGAATCTCCACCACCGACAGCTCGCGCGGCACCACCACGCGCGTGGCGCCCAGCCCGCGAGCGAAGCGCGCACCTTCCGCGCTCGAAATCGTCATCTGCGTGGAGGCGTGGACCTCCATCCGCGGACACACCGCGCGAGCCACCAGCGCCACCGCCGGGTCCTGGACGATGAGCGCGTCCACCCCCGCCGCGGCCACCCGCCGCAGGATGTCCTCCACCACGGGCAGTTCCGGCTCGAACACCAGCGTGTTCAGCGTCAGGTACGCCCGGGCCCCGGCGCGGTGCACGAGCGCCAGCGTCTGGGGCAGGGTGGCGAGCGAGAAGTTCTCCGCGCGGGCCCGCGCGTTGAAGCCTTCGTCGAGCCCGAAGTAGACGGCGTCCGCGCCGCTGGCCAGCGCGGCCTTCATCGAGTCGAGGTCCCCCGCAGGGGCGAGGATTTCAGGACGGCGACGGGTCATGTCGCGTCCTCTAATACAGCACCCCCCGGCCTCGCCATCCGCTACGTAAAGGCCATGGCGCGGTGCGGTAGCTTCTGGTCAAGTCGCCGGCTGGTTGCTTCCACAGGAGACGAAACAATGGCTGATGGCGTGTTCCGGGACGGGCTGCTCGCGGGCAAGGTGGCGTTCATTTCCGGCGGCAGCAGTGGCATCAACCTCGGCATCGCCGAGGCCTTCGTGAAGGCGGGCGCGAAGGTCGCCATCAACGGCCGCAACGTGGAGAAGCTCGAGGGCGCCGTGAAGGGCCTCCAGGCCCACGGCACCGCCATGGGCGTGGCCGCCGACGTGCGGGACTACGCCGCCGTGGAGAAGGCCCTCCAGACGGTGCGCGACGCCTATGGCGAGTTGGACATCGTCGTGTGTGGCGCCGCCGGCAACTTCCCCGCGCCCGCGCTGGGCATGTCCTCCAACGGCTTCAAGGCCGTCATGGACATCGACGTGCTGGGCACCTTCAACATCAGCCGCGCGGCCTTCGACCACCTGCGCAAGCCCGGCGCCTGTCTCATCAACATCTCCGCGCCCCAGGCCTACCTGCCCATGGCCATGCAGGTCCACGTGTGCGCCGCCAAGGCCGGCGTGGACATGATCACCCGCGTGCTGGCGATTGAGTGGGGCGGCTCCGGCGTGCGCGTCAACGCGATTACCCCCGGCCCCATCGACGACACCGAGGGCATGCGCCGGCTCGCTCCCAACGAGGAGGGGAAGCAGAAGCTCACCCAGCTCCTGCCGCTGCAGCGCTTCGGCAGGAAGGACGACATCGCCGGGCTCGCGCTCTTCCTCGCCTCGGACGCCGCCTCCTACATCACCGGCTCCATCATGGTCTGCGACGGCGGTCAGTCCCTGCTCGGCGGCGGCGCCATGATGGCCGCCCTGATGTAGGCCACGTCACCACCCCGTAAACAGTGCCTCACGGTCTCGTGAATTTTCATTGGGGCTTCAAGTTTACGGTCCAGGGCTACGTTTTGGCTGAGAATGTCTGCTAGAAGTCGATGCAACCCCGCGGGGGGAGTCTTCGCGCGGGGTCTGCTCGCTTCCGGAGACATCCATGTCCCGTCTGTCTTTCCCGCTCACCCGACTGCTCGGGCTGGGCGTGCTGTGCCTCGGCGTTGCGCTGGGTTGTGACGGTGGCACCGACCCGCTGCCCCCTCCCACGACGAAGCCGCTGCCGGATGCGACGCTCTCCCGGGTGGAAGTGAGCCGCGCCGCGCAGGTGCTGGCGGATGGCGAGGACCGCGTCACCATCACCGTCACCGTGAAGCAGAAGGACGGCTCTCCGCTGGAGGGGCGCACGGTGAACGTGGAGGTGTCCGGTGACGGCAACACCGTGACGCAGCCGACGGGCAAGACGGACGCCCAGGGGCAGGCGACGGCCTCCGTGGTGTCCACCGGCGCGGGTGCGAAGACGGTGACGGTCTCCGTCGAGGCGGACGGTGGCGCGGTGGTGCTGGGCATGCGCCCGGTCATCGACTTCGCCGCTCCGCGCGCCACGCGGCTGGCCTTCACCGCCACCGCGCTGTCGGCCACCGCTGGCGCGCCCATCGGCGGGCTGGAGGTGAGCCTGCGAGATGCCCGTGGCCGCACGGTGACGACGGCCACGGACGAGGTGACGCTGTCGCTGGCCGCCGGCCCGGGCGACGCCACCCTGGAAGGGACGCTGAAGGCGAACGCCGTGGCCGGCGTGGTCCGCTTCACGGAGGTGGTGCTGACGAAGGCGGGCACCGGCTACCAGCTGAAGGTCGAGGCCGCGGGCCTGGAGGGCGCCACCAGCGCCACCTTCGCAGTCGGGGCGGCGGCTCCCGCCTCGCTGGAGGTCTCCGGCCTTCCGGCCGTGGCCACCGCGGGCGCCGCGCAGAGCGCGCAGGTGACGGTGCGCGACACGTTCGGCAACGTGGCCACCGGCTACACCGGAACGCTGGCCGTGACTTCATCGGACGCAACCGCCGAGCTGCCCGCCGCCCACGCCTTCACCTCGGCGGACGCGGGGCGCTTCACCTTCACGGGCCTCATCCTGAAGCGCGCGGGTGCCCAGCAGGTCACCGTCCAGGACGGCGCCACCGCGGCGCTGACGTCCCGCAGTGACGTGGGCGTGGTGGCCGGTGCCGCCGCCGCGCTGGTCTTCACCGAGGTCCCCACCCGCGCCTCCGTACGCGCGGTGCTGTCCACGGTGCAGGTGGTGCTCCAGGACGCCCACGGGAACCGGGCCGCCGTCGGCGCGCCCCTGGTGACGATGGCGCTGGCGCAGGGCACCGGGCTCGCCGGTGTCATCGAGGCGGCGCCGGTGGATGGCGTGGCCTCCTTCACGAACCTCCGGGTGAACGGGGAAGGCGCCGCGCGGCTCCTCGCCTCCGCGGACGCGCTCTCGTCCGCCACCAGCGCGAGCATCGACATCGAGGACGACGTGGCCCCGGCAGCGCCCTCACTCGCGGCGGGCGCGTCCACGCCGACCAGCGCCACGGTGACCTGGACGGCGGTGGGTGACGACGGCCTCGAAGGCACGGCCACTTCCCAGGAGCTGCGCTACGCGGAGAGCCCCATCACCACCGACGCCGAGTTCGCCGCGGCCTCCCTGGTGTCGGGTGTCGGCGCTCCGGCCGCGGCGGGCACCGCCGAGTCCGCCACCCTCACGGGACTGCTCCCCAGCCGCACCTACCACGTGGCGCTGCGGGTGACGGACAACCAGGGCCACTCCGCCCGCTCCACCAGCCTGCCGGTGGCGACTCAGGACCCCGCGGTGTCGCGGCTCGCCTTCACCGTGCAGCCGCCCGACGCCGTCGCTGGCGCGGCGCTGGCCGAGTTCACCGTCTCCCTGCTGGACGCGAATGGCGACATCGTCCCCACGGCCACCGCTCCGGTGACGCTGTCCCTGGTGGGCCACCCGGAGTTCGAGGCGGTGAACGCGGTCCCCGTCAATGGCGTGGCGACCTTCACCGGAGTGGTCGTGGAGACGGCGGGCACCCACCGCTTCCTGGCCAGCGCCAACTCGCTGACGGTGGAGAGTGACTTGTTCACCATCCAGGCGGACGAGGCCGTGCGCCTCGCGCTCACCGGCCTGGTGAGCCCCGTCACCGCGGGCATGACGGGCAGCCTGGTGGTCACCGCGTATGACCGCTTCGACAACGTGGCCACGGGCTACACGCGGACGGTGCACTTCACGTCGGATGATGCCCAGGCGCAGCTGCCGGGCGACTACGCGTTCACCGCGGCGGACGCGGGGCGCCACGTCTTCAGCAACGTGGTGCTGGCCACCTCGGGCCCCCGGCGCGTGACGGTGACGGAGCTGATGGTCACCCCGCTCAGCGACTCGCTCGACGTGGAAGTGGTCAGCGACGCGGCGGACCGCCTGGTGCTGAGCGGCCTCGCCGAGGATGTCACGGCGGGCGCGCTGAACCGGCTCACCCTCAGCGCGAGGGACCGCTTCGGCAACCTCGTCACCGGCTACACCGGGACGGTGCGCTTCACGTCGGATGACGCCCAGGCGCAGCTGCCGGGTGACTACACGTTCACCGCGCAGGACGCCGGCCAGCACGAGTTCCCCGTGACGTTGCGAAGCTCCGGCCCCCACTCCGTCACCGCCACGGACCTCGACACGGCGCGCGCGGCCAGCGCGGGCACGCGCGTGGCGGCCGAAGTCGCCTCGCGCATGGCGCTGGCGCTGTCCACCACCACTCCCGTCGCGGGGCAGTCCGTGGAAGCCACGGTGACGCTGTTCGATGCGTTCGACAACCGGGCCTCGGGCTACCGGGGCACCGTGGGCTTCCAGGTGCCGGACGACGCCCAGGCCACCGTGCCGGGCAACCACACCTTCACCGAGGCGGACGCCGGCCAGCACACCTTCAGCGTGACGTTCGCGGCGGTGCGCAACAGCCTCCTCATCGCCACGGAAACGGTGGCGCCGGGGCTGAGTGACGACCAGCAGGTCACGGTGAGCCCCGGCCTGCTCACGGAGCTGCGCGCGGCGCGGCAGCCGGGGCCGGTCGTCGCGGGCCAGGGCAACATCTTCGTCGTCACCGCGCATGACCGCTTCGGCAACCTGAAGACGGACTACACGGGCACGGTGGAGACCACCACCACGGACGCGAACCCGGGGGTGCTGGAGTCCCACACCTTCACCGAGGCGAATCGTGGCGAGTACCCGCTCCAGGTCGTCCACCGGACGGCGGGCCCGCAGACGGTCACCTTCACCGACGCCGCGGCCGGCGTGTCCACCACGAGTGACGTCACCGTCGAGGCGGCCGAGCCCGTGCGGATTGTCTACGTCTCCGTGCCGGCGACGGGCACCGTGCGCCAGTCGCTCGCGCCGGTGCAGGTGGCCCTGCGCGACGCGTTCGGCAACACCCCTCAGGTGGGTGTCCCGACAGTGACGGTGCTGCTGGCCAGTGGGCCCCAGGGCACCACCCTGGGTGGCACGCTGACGGTCAACCCGGTGAATGGCGTGGCCGTCTTCCCTGACCTCACCGTGGACCAGGAGGGACGCTTCATCCTCGTCGCGCGGACGGAGGACCCGCGCATCTCGCAGGTGGACTCCGAGCTCAACATCTCCGACGACCAGGCGCCGGCTCCGGCCCCTGCCTTCACGGCCACGCTGGTGGACAACGACACCGTCCGGTTGACGTGGCGGGCCACGGGGGATGACGGCAGCGACGGCCTGGCGGCGAGCTACGAGCTTCGCCAGAGCCCCGAGCTCATCGACGCGGGCAACTTCGGTAGCGCGATGCAGCTGCCCACCGGCCAGCCCCAGCCGGCCGGTACGCAGGAGGAGGCCACCGTGGACCTGCCGCCCGCGCAGGCGACCTGGTACTTCGGCCTCCGCGTCCGCGACGGCGCGGGCAATGCCAGCACGCTGGTGGTGACCTCCATCGAGGTGCCCGGTCCGTGCGGCGGCTTCGTCTGCCCGCCCCGTGCTCCGGAGTGCGGGCCCGACAACCTCAGCCTCGTGACGTACGCGGGCGCGTGCGTGGTGCAGGGCGGCGAGCCGCGCTGCGAGTACACGCCATCCTCCGCGCTCTGCGAGGGCCAGGATGCGGTCTGCTTCGAGGGGGCGTGTGATACGGCGCCCGCGCCGGCTCCGGGCGAGCTGGTCATCAGCGAGGTGATGCACACGCCGAGCGCCGGCACCACGGAGTACCTCGAGCTGACCAGCACCGTGGACGGGCTGCGGAACATCACCAACCTGCTCGTCAGCTACGACAGCGGCGCCACCGTGGAGGCCTTCGCCGTGCAGGCGCCGGGAGACCGGCCCACCCCCGTCCGGGGCCGTGGGACGTTCGTCGTGGCCAACAACGTGGATGAGGCCACCAACGGCGGCGTGCCGGCGCAGTACAGCTACGCCGGAGGCTCGTTCATCCTCGGCGGCTCGGGGCACCTCACGCTCGAGATGGCCACCACCGTGCTGGACGACCTCGTGTACACGCCGTCGTTCCCCCAGACGGTGGGCCGCTCGATGAACCTGTCCTCGGTGGTGGTGGGCTCTTCGGCCCATCAGCGCAGCTGGTACTGGTGTGACTCCAGTGAGGCCCTCGCTGGTGGAGACCGGGGGACGCCGGGCCGCACCAACGAGACGTGCGCCGTGGCCATCAACCCGCCGGTGGACTACTGCGCCATCCAGTTCCCGAAGACCATCGCCGCGCCCATCCAGATGGACGCGCCGCAGACCATCTACAGTCGCTTCTACGACGACCAGATCACCAACCGGAACCAGACCGGCAACGACGGCTTCCCGTTCATCGAGGCGGAGCTGGGCTACGGCACGGACGCCAACGCCCCGGCGGGCTGGACGTGGGTGCCCGCGCCGTTCAACCCGACCTACAGCGTGCCCGGTGGCCTCAACGACGACGAGACGGTGGGCACGCTGCGCATCGGCACGGCGGGCAGCTACCTGTACGGCTTCCGCTACCGCTTCACGCGGGGGCCGGCGGGGGCGCAGGACTGGGTGTACTGCGACCAGAACGGCGTCGTGTCGGGCGGGTCGCCGCAGTACGGCACGGTGACGGTGGCCGCGCCGCCGCCGCCCGCCATCACCGGTGTCACCTTCGAGGTCGTCGCCCGGGGCGCGGAACTGGTCCTCACTGGCACGGGTTTCACGGGGGCGACCTCCGTCACCATCGGGGGCATGGCCCAGACGTTCACGGTGAACAGCGCCACGTCGCTTGCCGTCGCCAGCCTCCACGACTCGACGCCTGTCGGTACCGCGCAGCCCATCATCGTCACGGGACCGACCGGCTCGAGCGCTGGCCGGAACGTCGTGGTCATCGACCTGGTCATCTCCGAGCTGGACAGCGATACGGCGGAGAACCCCGAGGTCATGGAGTTCGTGGAGATCTCAACGGGAGTCCCAGGGGTCAACCTCTCGGGCTATTCGCTGGTCTTCTTCAATGGCAGCAGTGACCAGTCCTATTACGCCATCAACCTGAATGCGGCGACGGACGCTTTAGGCCGGATGACTGTCGCGGGGGCTGGCATCAGCCCGAGGTCCTTCTCCTTCCCCATCTCCACCTTCCTGCAGAACGGCCCGGACGCCGTGGCCCTCTATCAGGCCGCTCCGATGGCGCCCAACACCGCCCCGACGGCCAACCGGCTCATCGATGCGCTCGTCTACAACAACGCGGCGGGGAGCGCTGATGCCGGGTTGCTGGATGCGCTGCTGTGGCTCGCGCCGGACGCCCGCCGGGTCCAGTTGAACGAGGCCGCTGGCGGTACCGCGCCGACGAGGTCTATCCAGCGCTGCGGCACGGGGCGGCGGGACGGCCGCGTCTTCCAGACGGCCACGCCTACGCCGGGCACGCCCAACCACTGCCCGTAGGCAGCCGTCGTCCGCTGAGCCGTTGAGTTGAGGAGTCCAGGAGGCCGCTTCCGGCACGTATGCCGGGGCGGCCTCCTGCTTTTCGTGGGGAGCAGGACAGGGCGGCCCACTGTCGCCCAGGGGGCCTGCCGCTCCGTGAAGACTGCTGCTGGGCGGGAGCGGGCGGGCGCATTACCTTTGCCGCCGAAACTTCCCTGTCATCAGGTCCAGGAGCAGACAGTGCCAGACTCCCTCGTTCCCGACGCCGCCCGCTTCGTCACCTGCCCGCCAGCCGAGTTCCGGAGCTCCGGTGAGGAGGCCATGGCCGCGGCCCGCGCCGGAATCGCCCGCCTCAAGGCGCTCCGCCCCCCGTACACCGTGCGGGAGGTGCTGGAGCTGTACGACGAGGCCATGGGCGCGCTCGACGACGCCAGCTCCCGCGCGTCCGTGGCCCGCCATTCCCACCCGGACGCCGCGATGCGCGAGGCCGGAGAGGCCGCCGAGCAGGCGCTGGAGACGCTGCTCAACGACATCCGCATGGACCGGGGCGTCTATGACGTGCTCGCCTCGCTGGACCTGTCCCGCGAGGACGCCCCCACGCGCAAGTGGATGGAGAAGGTGCTGCGCGAGTTCCGCCGCGCCGGCGTGGACCGCGATGCCGCCACCCGCGCCCGCGTGAAGGAGCTGCAGGAGGAGCTCATCCGCATCGGCCAGGAGTTCAGCCGCAACATCCTCCAGGACACCCGCACCCAGGCCCTGCCTCCGTCCGCCCTGGAGGGGCTGCCCGACGACTACGTGCGCGCCCACCCGCCCGGCGCGGACGGCCAGGTGCGCATCACCACCGACTACCCGGACATCATCCCCTTCATGACGTACTCGCGGGACGCGAAGGCCCGCGAGACGATGTGGCGCCTGTTCCGCCTGCGGGGCCACCCCGCCAACGTGGACGTGCTCCAGCGCATGGTGACCCGCCGTCACGAGCTGGCCACGCTGCTGGGCTACCGTAACTGGGCGGCCTACTCTACCGAGGACAAGATGATTCGCGACGAGCAGGCCGCCGCGGACTTCATCGAGAAGATCTCCACCGCCTCCGCCGCGCGCACGCAGCACGACTATGCCGTGTTGCTGGAGCGCAAGCGCCGCGAGGTGCCCTCCGCCCAGCGCGTGGACCCCTGGGACCAGACGTACCTGGAGGACCGCGTCCGGGCCGAGCAGTACGCCTTCGACTCGCAGTTGGTGCGCCCGTACTTCGAGTACTCACGCGTGAAGCAGGGCGTGCTGGACCTGACGGCGCGGCTGTTCGGCGTCACCTACCGCCGCGTCCCGGACGCGCCGGCGTGGCACCCGGAAGTGGAGACCTACGACGTCTACGAGGGCGACACGCTGCGGGGCCGCTTCTTCCTGGACATGCACCCGCGAGACGACAAGTACAAGCACGCGGCCCAGTTCACCCTCACCAGCGGCAAGACGGGGTACCGGCTGCCGGAGGGCGTGCTCCTGTGCAACTTCCCCCGGCCCGGCGCCGAGCCCGCGCTGCTCCAGCACAGCGACGTGGTGACGTTCTTCCACGAGTTCGGCCACCTGCTGCACCACGTCTTCGGAGGCCACACGCGCTGGGCGGGCGTGTCCGGCGTGCGCACGGAGTGGGACTTCGTGGAGGCCCCGTCGCAGATGCTTGAGGAGTGGGCGCGCGACACCGCCAGCCTTCAGACGTTCGCGCTGCACCACCAGACGGGCGAGCCGATTCCGGCGGACCTCGTCACGCGGATGAACCGCGCCGACGAGTTCGGCAAGGGGCTGTGGGTGCGCCAGCAGATGTTCTACGCCGCGCTCAGCCTGGAGCTGTACCGGCGCGAGCCCGGGAGCGTGGACGTCACCGAGCTCGTGCGCGAGCTGCAGGGGAAGTACACGCCCTTCCCCTACGTGGAGGGCACGTACTTCCACCTGTCCTTCGGACACCTCGACGGGTACTCGTCCAACTACTACACGTACATGTGGTCGATGGTCATCGCGAAGGACCTGTTCACCGTGTTCCAGCAGAAGGGATTGCTGGACCCGGTGCCCGCGCAGGCCTACCGGCGCGAGGTGCTGGAGCCAGGGGGCTCGGCCGACGCCGCGAAGCTGGTGCACGCCTTCCTCGGGCGCGACTACGACTTCCGCGCCTACGAGGAGTGGCTCAACAAGGCCGCGTGAGTGGGCCGCTCAGTTGCGCCCCCACACCCGGGGGCGCTCGAAGCGCAGGAAGCCGCCCGCTTCCTCCTGGGCGATGATGCCCGCCTCGGCGGCGAAGTAGCGCGTGCGGACCTCCTGGAGCCTCGCCTCCAGCTCGTCGCCGGACAGCTCCTTCGCCAGCGCCGCGCGCTCCGCCATGTACCGCGCGCCCGCGTCCCAGCGGGCGTCGCGCGTCTGGTCCAGCGAGTCCCAGCGCGTGAGCGCCTCGTCGTCCAGCCCCAGCTCCTTGCGGATGGTGCGCAGGTTGCGGGAGCGCTCCGCGGGAGGCAGCTCCGTCAGCTCCCGCTGGATGGAGGACAGGTCCAGGAAGCGGTTCATCAGCTCCTGCTGGTGCCGGGCGACGTACGCATCGGCCGCCGCGCCGTGCACCTCCTGGAGCTTCTTCTTGTACTCGGACAGCTTCTCCGTGACGGAGGCGCCCTCCATCGTGTCGAGCGTGCGCAGCGTGTCCGCGACGGCCTGGTTCTTCAGCTCGGCGGCCCACAGGCGCTCCGCGACGTCCTTCCCGAAGAGGCGGTTGCGCGCATCCCAGACGGAGGCGCGGCGCTCCTTGTCCCCGAGCCCGCGCAGGTACGCGTCATTGTCCTTCACCCACTTCTCGTAGTCCTCGCGGTTGCGGAGCATGGCCGCCAGCTCGTCGTACCGCTCGGGGAAGGCCTTCTTCAGGAAGGCGAGCAGCTCCTCGCGCCAGCGGTCCGGGCTGAGCTTCTGGAAGTGGCGCATCAACTCTTCCAGCATGCGCATCTGCACGGAGGGCTCGTCCAGCCGCGCGCCGTACCGCTCGCGCATGGCGTTGACGAGCGCCTCGAGCTCCGCGTCCCCGTCCTCCGGCGCGGTGGCCGAGGGCGCGGCCCCCGCCGTGCCGCTGGCGGCGGTTGCCCCCGGCACGGAGGAGGGGAGGGGCGCCGCGGACGGGCGGGGGGCCAGGGAGGCCTGACGGGAAGACGCGGGGCCGACGGCCGCCTGCCCCGGAGCGTAGAGCCACAGGCCGGCGGCGAGCCCGAGCAGACTCGCCGCGCCGCCCAGCACCATCTTCATCCGCGTCTTCATGCCGCCGCTCCTGTGCGTGCCTAGTCGTTCTTCGCGACGTAGTTGAAGATGGCCGCGTAGAACTCCATCTCGTCGAACGTGTCCGGCCCCAGGCCGATGACGTCCAGGTGGTCCTGGTTGATGAGGGACGACGAGGAGGTCATCTGGAGGGAGCTCGGCGCGTTCATGTTCGCGACGTAGCCCAGCGCCGAGTCGATGGAGATGGAGTTGAGGGTGAACAGCTGCTCGGTGTAGCGCAGCCGGTAGCCCATCTGCTGGGAGTTGATGCCGACGAGCCCGTCGTCATCGTCCTCCGCCTTCCAGCCGTCGCCCTTGCCGGCCGCGCCGTCATTCTCACAGTCGTCGACGCAGTAGCCGTCGCCGTCGATGTCGAAGAAGAAGCCGCGCAGCAGGTACAGCGCGGGGTTCACGCTGAGGCCGGACTGGGCGGTCATCAGCGACGCGTAGTGGGACGCGTAGGACGCGCTGACCGGGTAGTTCGTGTTGAACAGCTTCGCCCCCGTCGCCTTGCCGTCGTTCGGGTCATAGTCGTTGTAGACGAGCGCCTTGGTGGCCGCGTAGCCGTCATTGCCCGGCCCGTAGACGACGCTGCCGTAGATGCGGAACAGGGCGTCGATGACGCTGGTGACGCCGGGGCCCAGGTCGAGGATGAACTTGGCGACGGGCGAGCCGCGGTGGGGCGAGGAGACGCTCAGCAGCACCTTGACCACCGCGTAGCCCTTGCGCTCGCGCAGCACGCGCGCCGCCTTGCGGGCGTCGATGCCGCCCTGCGAGTGGCCGACGAGGTTTACGTGCGCGACGCCCGCGCTGGCCATGTAGCTCTCGATGTCATTGGCCAGCTCGAGGCCGCGGACATCCGAGCTCTGGAGCGGCTGCACCGTGGCGACGAAGGAGCGCTGGCCGCTATTGATGTCGCCGTTGCAGCTCACCTCGAGGAACTCGTTGCAGGGGTCTCCGACGAAGGTGCCGTAGTCGTCGCCCCAGTAGTCCAGGCCGAGGATGTTGTCGAAGCCGCCCAGGCCGTGCGCGAACACGACGGGGTACGTCGTCCGCTCCGCTGCGGCGGAAGCGGGGAGGGACAGTCCGAGGAGGCCCAGGGCCAGGACTGCCAGGAATGGGGTGCGCTGCTGCTTCATGATGACTCCTTCACGCGGGGGATGAGGCACTGCACACCGCGACGGTTCAGCACCGTCAGGTCCTCGGGACCGCGTGGCTGGAGGCAAATGCAGACGCGTCTCAGCCTTCCACAAAAACACGGCGAGTCCCGAACACCCGGAGTCCTAGTGCCCGGAGTTGATTCCCCAGTCAATGCGCTGCGCCGTGTTATCGGCTGGCGCCGTGCGTCAGACAACGCGTGTCTCGTACCGGAGGGAGGGATTGCGCGGTGCGTCGTGTGTTCATGGCGCGATGCATCGCTCCGCGCCGCAGTGATTACGGGCTCTTGTGCTGGAATACGGAGAGAGTGTGATGCGCCGAGTCATCGGGCGTTTGTGTCGCAGTGCGTCGGCGGGAGAAGGAGGCCTGGCACCCCCTTGCGGGGCGGGCGCGTGTGGAACGGGTCCTGAGCGAGAGATGCGCTGGCGGCTCGACGAGCGGATGGGGGCTCGTTGGGCTGCGGCGTGAGTGGGGCTTCGCGGATGAGCCGCTGGAGCGCGTGGCGGGCTTCGTTGCCTGGCAGGAGGCTGCGCGGTCTTCTCTCGAACTCGCTGGCTCCTCTGCGTTGGCAGGCTCTGGTGGCTCGGACGCGGCGGCGCGGGGCCTTGCCACGCAGGGGCCCGGATGGCGCGAAGGTGAGCGTCGTCTGGGGTGCGTTTCCGGCGTACCCTGCCCGCGACTCCAGACTGGAGGAAGCATGGGGTGGATGGATTGGTTGAAGGGCAAGCCGTCGAAGCCGCTTGCTCCGGGAGGCGAGCAGGCCATGCCAGGCGGGGCGCGGGACATCTACGCGCCGCTGCGAGAGCTGATCTTCGCGGATGAGTCGCTGGAAGGTGTGGCCCGCTTCGTCCTCGAGCAGGAGGCGTCCGGCACGGAGGCGAAGGAGGTGTGGAAGCGCCTCGCGAAGGTGGCGGCCCAGGTCGCCCAGGGAGAGCGGCGGCCCGCCATCGAGGAGCTGTACCGCCTGTTGGAAGACGAGGGGGAGGACGCGCGCTCCTGCTTCCAGTTCTGGAACTACCTGCGTCAGCTGGGTGAGCAACCGGGGCCGGCCGTCGCCACGCGCGTCCTGGGGCTGGTCATCGAGCACTCGCGGCACGGCGGTCCGGAGATACTGTCCGCCTACTGGGATGGCAACGCGCGGTTGATGGACGCGAGCGGAGACTTCCGCATGTTCTCGGACCCCGCGCCCTTCATGGTGGCCGCGGTGAGGAGGTGGCTGCGGGTGTGCCGGCCGCTGGCGGAAGGCGTGGTGCCCATGAGCGGGCCGAGGCCGGCGCCGCCCTCCGGCTCCCGGTGCCGCATCACCGTGCTCACGCCCGGCGGCCTTCGCACGTGCGAGGGCGAGTGGGACGCGTTGTGGGCGGACGCGTTGTGCGGCCCGGTGATGGAGATGGCGGGGACGCTGACCGAGCGCCTGGTGGCGGTGCTGGAGGATAACGGGACGTGGAGGAGCGGCGTGGTGCCCTTGTCCAGGAGTGGAGGACGGGGCACGGGCAGCTCGCGGGTGCATTGAGGCGCTGGCGCCCTGACCCCGTCGGCGGAGGGCGTGGGCGGAGAGCAGGTGGAGTACCCGCCCTTCGTGCTCAAGGACAAGCGGGGCCATGTCATTGACGACGAGCCCTTCTACGTGGCCAACGCCCTGGTGAAGGTGCACAGGGCTGCGCCTGCTCGCCATGGGGGACGTCTGGCCGTGACGAGGCGCCGACCTGGGGCTTCCACGCCGCGTCCAGACCTGCTCGCCAGGGATTCTCTCCGTGTCGCCGGCCTCTGGTAGCGTCCGACGCTGGAGGTTGACCCTGGATGTCCCTACCTTGCTCGTGGGTTGCCGTATTGGTGGTGCTCGTGGGCACCGAAGCCGCTGCGCAGCCGCGCGTGGACGGACGGCGGAAGGCGGAGCAGGTCATCGTCCTGCGCGCAGGCGAAGCGCTGGCCGCACACGTGCTCCGGGTGGCGCCGGACGCGGCGACCCTGGTCCTCTTCGACGCGCCGGTGGTGCGTGAATCGGTGGATTCCCTGTCGCTCCAGTCCTTTGAGCGCGCCGAGGTGACGGAACGTTCGCTCGTGCTCCGGCCAGCAGAGGAACTGCGCCCAGGTACCTCCCTGCGCCTCACGGTGCGCTTCGCGGACGGCAAGGCGCCGAGGCAGGTGGAATTCGAGCTCACTTCGGACCCGGACGCGGTGGACACGCAGGTGGAGGTGCGGCGCGGGGAGAAGTCGGAAGCGCAGCTGGTCGCGGCCCTGGCAGAGCTGCGCGGGCGCTGTGCCGTGACGGAGGCCGCACTGGCGCCCCTGCGCACCCGATGCGCCCGGGCGGGGCTGGCCGGCCTCTTCGTCTCCGGCGAGTTGGACCGGGAATGGGGCGTGACGGCCCACCGCCCCGAGAGGCGGGCCGAGGCGCAGGGCGTCAGGGATGCGGAGCAAGCCACCGTGTTCCGCACCGGCGGCACGGTCATGGTGGGGATGGGACTGGAAAACCCGCTCGGGCAGCGCCCATGGGCGGCGGACTCGGCGCGGCTGGTGCGGCTGGACGCGGAGGGCCGGCCGCTGGAGGAGGCCCGACGGCTGCCCGTCGCCCTGGAGCCAGAGCGGGTGGGGCCTGGCGAGAGCGCGTGGGTGGCGGTGCAGTGGGAGGAGCCCCTGGAGGCTCCCGCCGCCGCGGTGCGGCTGGAGGTGATGGACGCCCATGGCCGGGGCCTGCGGTGGGAGCGGCTGGAGATTGTGCCTGCGGTGGCGGAGCCCCCCATGGCCCCGCGCTCGCGGGGCCGGAAGGTGGCGCCATGAGGGGGGGCCGAGGAGGCGGGGTGGCGCCGGGGACGCGGGGGCTGTCGCCGCTGACGTTGCCGGAGGGGACGCGGGTGGGGCGCTGGCGGGTGGTGCGGCAGGTGGGCCAGGGCGGCTTCGGCACGGTGTACGCGGTGCGCGAGGCGGACGCCGCGGCCGGGCCGCTGTACGCGCTGAAGCTGGCGCAGACGCCGGAGGACGCGGGCTTCGGACGCGAGGCGCAGGCGCTGCGACGGATGAGTCACCCGGGCGTGGTGCGGCTGGTGGAGGAGGGGCTGTGGGAGGCGGGGGCGGCGGGACACCCATACCTGGTGCTGGAGTACGCGCACGGCGAGGGCCTCTACCGCTGGGCCTGGCTGCGCAACCCCACCGCGCGGCAGGTGGCCGGGCTGCTGCTGCAGGTGGCCGAGGCGCTGGAGGCGGCCCACGCGGTGGGCGTGCTGCACCGAGACTTCAAGGGCGGCAATGTGGTGGTGGGGCCGGGCCCGCGCGCGCGGGTGCTGGACTGGGGCGCGGGCCTGCACCCCGAGGCGGAGGCCCTCACCTGCACCGGGCGCATGCCGCCGGGCACGCCCCTCTACTACAGCCCCCAGGTCGTGCGCTGGCGAGCGCGCGCCCTGCGCGGCGGAGGCGGGCGTTACCCGTACACGGTGGCGGACGAGTTGTACGCGGTGGGCGTCACCTTCCACCGGGTGCTGGCGGACGAGTACCCGCCGCTGCGGCTGGAGGACCTGGAGGACGAGGACGGCCTGGAGGCGCTGGCCTCCGGGCCGCCGGCCCTGCCCAACCCGCGCGTGCCCCCGGCGCTGGCGGCGCTCGTCATGGAACTGCTGGCGCCCCGGCCCGAGGCGCGCCCGGCCAGCATGGCCGCGCTGGCCGCCCGGGTGCGCGGGGCGCTGGAGGGCGCGGGGGCGGCGTGGGACGCGCCCCTCTTCGAGTGGTACTCCGGCCCTGAGAGCCAGTCGCGCACCACGGACGAGGACGGCGGGTGGGGGCCGGTGGCGCCCGGCGACGAGGCCGCCCTCCTCAAGGACCGGTGGCGGCGGCCCGAGGCGCAGGCGGACAGGGCCGCCGCGCGCTGGCTTCGGCGGCGTCACCCGCAGGCGCTGGCCGTGCAGGAAGCGGACGCGGCGGCGCAAGCCGCTTCCGAGGCCCGCGTCCCCGCCCCGGCGTCCTCGCCGGTGGAGGCGAAGGCCGGGGCGCGTCCGTCCCCGACAGTCCCGCCCCAGCCGCCCCTGTCGGCGCCAACGGCGGCGCCCCCGCTGGCGGCCAGTGGAGGCCCGGCCGCGCCTCAGGCGGAGCCGGTGGCGCCGGGGGCCGTGCCTGCTCCACCTGGGCATCGGGGCCGGAGCCTGGCCGTGGGCGCGGTGCTGCTGGCGGCGGTGGTGGGCGCGCTGGTGCTGGGGCGCTCCCGGGTGCCGCCCGCTTCCGGTCCCGTTGAGGCGGTGGACGCCAAAGTGGCGCCTGCGCCCAGGCCCCACCATGCTGCCGCCGAGGGGGCGGCTCCCGCTTCCTCTCCGCCCCCTTCTCCCCTGGAGCCCGCCATGCCCACCGCCTCCGCCCCGCCCGGCCCCGGACCGGGCCTCGTCTCCACCCTCAAGCGCGGCGTGGTGGCCGGTTGCGCCGCGGCCACCCTGGCCTGCCCGGGCCCCCAGGTGCGGCCCACGCCCGGCACGCCCTGTCCGGAGGGGGCGCTCGAGGCCATGAGGGAGCTCCGGCTCAACGTGGGGCGGCAGGTCAACATCTACGTGAACAAGGACAAGCCCGGCAGCGCGTCCGATCCGCTCTTCGTGCGCGACGGCGACATCGTCAGCCGCGTCTTCAGAAGCTCCTCGCTGCCGGACGGCACGCTGATAGAGGGCCGGCTGTGGACGCGGGGAGAAAGAATCTTTGGCCGCTACACGGCGCTGGAGCTGCCCAACGGGCGGCGCTACCCCGTCTGCCTCGTGCTGTGCAATGAGCGAGGCTGCCTGAAGCACTCCGCGTCCACGCCGGAGGCCCCCGCCCTCGCATTCGCGGAGGTCTTCAAGGTGGTGGACGTCTTCCCCTGAGCGCCTGGCGGCCCTGGATGTAAAGCCCTTTTGCAGAAACGGGCACGCTGGCGCGAGGACGCGAAAGTGGAGACGTAGGACCCACCACGTCATTCCGCCCGCGACGCCCTCATGGGTAGTCTCTTGTTGCCCGGTCGCGGTGGCTGTCCGCGCGGGTAGCAAGGAGTCCGCACGTCATGGCTGGAACGAGGAGCCCTGGAAGTGAAGGCGACGTTCTCCTGCGGGATGGGGACGCCATCTACGAGTTGGAGAGGGATTGGGGGCAGGACGCGCACGGCGTGAGGCGGCTGCTGGCGCGGCGCACCCAGGGGGGCACGAACGAGCTCCGCCTGCTCAAGTGGCTGGCCCTCCCCGAGGGGACTCCGCCCGCCCCGGAGGTGGCGCGGGCGCGGCGGCTCCTGGAGGCATCGGTCCGGCTCGCCGGCTACCTCCAGCACCCGTCCATTGCCCGGGTGTACGGCCTGCGCACCGTCCCTGGGGCGCTGCTCGTGGAGGAGGAGTACGTGCCGGGCCTGTCCCTGGACGACCTGGTGACGGTGAAGCTGGCCCGGGGCAGCGCATTCCCGGAGTCCTTCCTGGTGCACGTGGGGCTCCAGGTCGCCGTGGCGCTCGCCCACGCCCATGCGCGGACCGACGAGCGGGGCGTGCCGCTGGGCATCATCCACCGGGACCTCCACCCGTGCGGCATCCGCGTGCGTCCGGACGGCCAGGTGAAGCTGACGGACTTCGGGCTTTCCTGGTCGCGCCTGCCAGGCCGGAAGGACACCACCGTGGTTCATCCCCGGGGCGCGCTCTACTTCACCGCGCCCGAGGCCCTCTTCCTGGACGACGTGGACCCGCGCGCGGACCTCTTCTCCGTGGGGGCCGTGCTGCTGGAGCTGGCCACCGGGCGCAACCTCTACAACCGCCCCGACGTGCTGGAGTCCCGGCTGGGCAAGCGGCTGAAGAAGACGGACCGGGCGCGCATCGCCCGAGGGCTGGAAGCAGTCAAGGCCGCGGGACTGTCACTGGGGACCTACCGGGACGTGGCCCTCCAGGCAGCCACCTTCCAGCCCGAGGACGTCGAGCGTCTATCGGGAGGCTTGTCACCCCCGCTGCGAGGCCTCCTCCAGACGCTGTTGCGGAGGGCCCCGGCCGAGCGCCACGCCACGGCGAACGTGCTGGTGGTGGACCTGCGCGCGCTGCACGAACAGCAGGGCCCGTATTCGAACGCCGAGGCCGCGGAGGCCGTGCGCCGGGCACTGTCCGGCGCGGGGCGGAAGCTCATCGACTCCGAGCTGTGGGGCGACCTTCGCGCCGCCCTCGGCCCGGATGAAGTCAGCACCGGGCCCTGACGCTCAGGGCTTCCCGCGCCTCACCAGCGGCAGGCCAGCCTGGGAGTACGTCCGCTTCTCGCGCACGCGCCCGTCCACCCAGTGAAACACGTCCAGCCCGTACCAGCCGAAGTCCCGTCCATACAGCAGCCGGTACAGGAGCTGCTTCGGGCCGCCCGTCAGGGACACCTCGTGCTGGCAGCGCCAGCGCAGCACGACCTTGCCCGCGGGCACGTCCACCACCAGGTCCTCGGTGAGGAAGCGCATGGTGCCGAAGTCCCCGCGGAACTGCGCCTCGAAGGCGGCGCGCACCTCCGCGAGGCCCCGGCACTGCTTCCCGTCGAACGTCACGTAGAGCGCGTCCGGCTCGAAGTACGTCATCACCGCGTTCAAGTCATTGCGGTTGAACGCATCGGTGAAGGCCAGCACCCCCTCCTCCAAGGCGCGACGGCCGGCATCAGCGCCGGCCGCGGCAGGAGGGGACGCTGGCCCCTGGCTCACAGCTCCACCGGCGTCTTCTGGATGCGCCAGATCTCCTCGGCGTACTGCTTGATGGTGCGGTCCGAGGAGAAGATGCCGCCGCGGGCGACGTTGATGATGCACTTCTTCGCCCAGCCGTCGACGTCCTGGTAGGCGCGGACCACGTCCTCCTGCTTCGCCATGTACGACGGGAAGTCGGCGAGCACGAGGTAGCGATCCTCGTCGAGGAGGCTGTCCACCAGCGGCTTGAAGAGGTGCTTGTCCTCCGGCGAGAAGAAGCCCGTGGAGATGAGGTCCAGCGCCTCGCGCAGCTCCAGGTGCTGGTTGTACACGTCACGCGGGCGGTAGCCCTCGCGCTTGCGGGCGATGACCTCGTCCGCCGTGAGGCCGAAGAGGAAGAAGTTCTCGTCGCCCACCGCGTCGCGAATCTCCACGTTGGCGCCATCCAGCGTGCCCAGCGTCAGCGCGCCGTTGAGCATCAGCTTCATGTTGCCGGTGCCGGACGCCTCCATGCCCGCGGTCGAAATCTGCTCGGACACGTCGGCGGCGGGGATGATGCGCTCGGCCAGGCTCACCCGGTAGTTGGGGGCGAAGACGACCTGGAGGCCCGTGGTGCCCGCGTCGCTGTTGACCACCTCGGCGATGCCGTTGATGAGGCGGATGGTCAGCTTCGCCAGGTGGTAGCCCGGCGCCGCCTTGGCGCCGAAGATGAACGCTCGCGGGTGGATGATGGAGGACGGATCTCGCCGGGCCTTCATCCACAGCGCCACGATGTGGATGGCGTTGAGGAGCTGGCGCTTGTACTCGTGCAGACGCTTGATCTGCACGTCGAAGATGGCGTCCGGGTTGAGCTGCACCCAGCGCAAGTCGCGGATGTGCTGGGACAGGTCCACCTTGTTGGCGCGCTTCACCTCGCGGAAGGCGTTGCGGAACGCCGGGTCGTCGGCGTGCGGCTCCAGCTTTCGCAGCTGGTCCAGGTCCGTCGCCCAGCCCTCGCCGATGCGGGAGGTAATCAGCTTGGACAGACGCGGGTTGCACCACGCCAGCCAGCGGCGCGGCGTCACGCCGTTGGTCTTGTTGTTGAAGCGCTCCGGGAACATGGCGGCGTAGTCCGTCATCACGTCGCGCCGGAGCAGGTCCGTGTGCAGCGCGGCCACGCCGTTGACGCTGTGGCTGCCCACCACCGCGAGGTGGGCCATGCGGATCTTCTTCTCCGGGCCCTCCTCCACCAGGCTCATCCGCCGCATCTTCTCCTGGTCATACGGGTAGCGAATCTGGACCTGGCGCAGGAAGCGCTGGTTGATTTCGTAGATGATTTCCAGGTGGCGGGGCAGCAGCCGCTCGAAGAGCGTCGCCGGCCACTTCTCCATGGCCTCGGCCAGGAGCGTGTGGTTGGTGTAGCCGAACACAGACTGCGTGATTCCCCACGCCTCTTCCCAGAGCAGGCGCTTCTCGTCCACCAGCACGCGCATCAGCTCCGCCACGCCGATGGCCGGGTGCGTGTCGTTGAGCTGGATGGCCGCCTTGTTGGGGAAGTCCCTGAAGTCCGTGTGGTTCTTCAGGTAGCGCCGGACGATGTCGGCGATGGAGCAGGCGACGAAGAAGTACTGCTGCTTGAGGCGCAGCTCCTTGCCGGCCTGGAAGGCGTCGTTGGGGTAGAGGACCTTGGAGATGACCTCCGAGTCGTTCTTCTCCACCACGGAGCGCTCGTAGTCGCCCGCGTTGAACAGCAGCAGGTCGAACTCCTCGGAGGCGCGCGCCTGCCACAGCCGCAGGGTGTTGACGGTGTTGTTCTGGAAGCCGGCGATGGGTGTGTCGTACGGGACGCCAACCACCGTCTTGCCGCCCACCCAGCGGGCCACGGGCCGGCCATCCGGACCCTGGTGGTGCTCCACGCGCCCGAAGAAGCGCACCGGCACCGCCTTCTCCGGCCGGACGATTTCCCACGGGTTGCCGAACTTGAGCCACTCGTCGGCGCGCTCCACCTGGTAGCCGTCGACGATGTCCTGCGTGAAGATGCCGAACTCGTAGCGGATGCCGTACCCCATGCCGGGGTAGCCGAGCGTGGCCAGCGAGTCCATGAAGCACGCGGCGAGGCGCCCCAGGCCGCCGTTGCCCAGGCCGGCGTCGGGCTCCATCTCCAGCAGGTTGGTGAGGTCCACCCCAACCTCGCGCATCGCCTCGGCGGCGGCCTCGTGCATGCCCAGGTTGAGCAGGTTGTTGCCCAGGGCGCGACCCAGCAGGTACTCGGCGGACAGGTAGTACGCGCGCTTGACGTCGGCCTCGTAGTAGGTGCGCGCCGTCTTCACCCACCGGTCCGCGAGCCTGTCCCGCACCGCGAGTGAGAGGGCCATGAAGCGGTCATGCGCGGTGGAGGTCTCGTAGTTCTTGCCCCGCGAGTAGCGGACGTGGTCCAGGAAGGAGCGACGCATGCTGGTCGCATCGCGCCCGGTGCGGCCGCTGTCGTCGTTCGTGCCCGCCTGCGCGGTGCGGGGCTGCGTGACAGGGGTCTGCGTCCTGATGGGTTCAGCCATTGGGTAGGGAATCCTCCGGGAGACCTTCATTTATCGCGATTGGACCCACGGGCTCCACTGCCGTGTGGGGACTCTGGTACAAGACGCCTGCAAGGTCAGCGGGCCTGCACTCCTCAGCCTGGAGACTCTCCTCGATGCCCAGCGACAAGAGCGAACTTGCCCAGCGGATCGCACTGACGCGCTCCGAGCACACCGTGCGGGGCTTCATCTTCAACTCCCTGCTCGCCCTCGTCTCCGGGCGGGCGGGCAGCGAGGCCACGGCCCGGCTGGCCGAAGAGGTGAGGCTGAAGAGGCCCATCGACTTCTTCTCCTATCCGGCGGTGGACTTCCTGCGCCTGCTCTACGGCGCGGTAGACGTGCTGGAGCCGTACTACGGCTCCCTGGACGACACCTTCCGGGCCTGCGGGGCCGCCACCGTCTCCGGCTTCTTCGAGTCCCACGTGGGCAACACGCTGTCCAAGCTGGTGGGGCGGGGGGACCCGAAGCGGGCCTTCTCCAGCACCTCCACCGTCTACAAGACGCTGGTGAGCTACGGCTCCCACGACTGCGAGCCGCTCGAGGGGCGGCGGGTGAAGATTGTCTTCCGCGGGGACATGCAGCCCATGCTCTTCCACGAGGGCAGCCTGAGGGCCGCGCTGATGGCGGTGGGCGGGGGCCAGCAGAGCACGGTGGAGGGCACCGCCCGCGCGCTGGACCACGCGGAGTTCCTGGTGCGCTGGTAGTCGGCTCCGGGGCGAGGCCCCGGCCGCTCAGTCCCGCCGTCCGGCCCAGAAGAGGTTGGTGCCCGACTCGTCGCAGGTCAGCTCCATGGTGGCCAGCCGCCGCGCCGGGCCGCCCTCGCAGAGCGACTGGAACTCCTCCTGGCTCCGGTGCAGCACGCGCCAGTCCCCCACGTACTCCATGAAGGCCTGCCACGGGTTGGGGTGGTGGAGGTTGGTGAGGAGGACGCGCCCGCCGCGGGCCACCAGGGGCGCGAGGGCGTCCAGGAAGCGCTCGGCGACGTTGCCCTTCAGGTAGTCCAGCAGGCCTGCCACCACGAGGACGTCCTGGCCCTCCGGGTGTCGCAATTGCGACAGCAGCTCCTTGTGGCGCAGCACCTGGTAGGTGGACAGCTGGACGTAGTCCACCGTGGGCGGGGGCGGAAGGCCCGGGCCCGCGCGGCGGGTGAGCACCTGGAACTGGCGGCGGCAGTACTCCAGCGGCGCCGGGTCGAAGTCGCAGAGGGTGAAGTGGCCCGAGGCTCCCGCGGTGGCGTACTCGCGCAGCGTGTGCTCGGGGCCGCAGGCGAAGGACAGCACGCGCAGCGGGCGGCCCAGCTCCCGTTCGTGCTGGCGCAGGTGGCGCAGCAGCCAGGGCGGGCGGGCGCGGTGCGCGCGGGCGGGGCCGCAGTGCAGCGCGTAGCGGGACAGCAGGCGGGCGAAGGTGGAGACGCCCTCGTCCTGCTCGTTGAAGAGCATCTCCACCGTCAGGTAGTCGCCCGGGTAGCCCAGGGGCTTGTCCGCGGCGCGGCGGATGAAGGGGCACTGGAGGAAGAAAGGCTGTACGCGCGCGCGGTGGTGCTCCAGCGCGGCCTCGCGCTCCTCTTCGGAGAACAGGGCGTCCAGCTCCGTCAGCCGCGCGTAGGTGGCGTCCAGCCGCCCGGTGAAGGTGGGGAGGTGGCGCCGCAGCGCGTCCGCCTGCTCGTGTTGGATGGCGCGGCGCTGCTCCGGGTCTCTCGGGTAGCGCGCCAGCCGGTCCGGAAGGCCGTTCAGCAGCTCCTCGTCCAGGGCAAGGAGCTCGGCATGGAGCTGCTCCGACAGCGCGATGAACTCGGCGACGGAGGACATGGGGGGCGCCCCCTTGGGGCTAGGGCTGCGTGGGTGCGACAGGGGCGTTGGCGGCCTGACCGGCCACCGCGGCCACGGACACGGCTTCCATCTGCCCGGACAGCTCCTGCGCCTTCGCCAGGAAGTCCGGGAGCAGCGCCTTGGGCAGCGGGTCGGCGCGGGGGAACTGCTGGTTGAGCGGGTTGGCGTAGCCGCCGTTGCGCTTGAGGCCGAAGTGCAGGTGCGGCCCGGTGGAGCGGCCGGTGTTGCCCGAGTAGGCGATGACCTGCTTCTGCCGCACGCGCGAGCCGGCGCGCACGCCGTCACCGAAGCGCGACAGGTGCATGTACTGCGTCTCGAAGCCGTTGGCGTGGCGGATGACCACCATGTTGCCGGCGGCGCCCGAGTAGCCCGCCTGCGTCACCGTGCCGTCCGCCACCGCCCACACCGGGGTGCCGATGGGGGTGCCGTAGTCCACGCCGTTGTGGGCCTTGAGGTACTTGAGCACCGGGTGGAAGCGCGAGCCGAAGCGGCTGGTGACGTGGGCGTACTTGAGGGGGCTCTTGAGGAAGGTCTTCTTCGCGCTGGCGCCCTCCTCGTTGAAGAAGTTGGGCTGCCCGTCCGGCAGGACGTAGCGGAACACCTTCTTGTTGCCGACGAGGCCGCCCGCGTAGGTGGCCGCCAGCACCTCGCCGTAGCGCAGCACGCGGCCCTTGGAGACGAACTTCTCCACCAGCGCGCGCGCCTGGTCGCCCTTGCGCACGTCGCGGTAGAAGTCGATGTCCCAGGCGAACACGTCCGCCAGCACCATGCCGATGGCCGGGTCCTCGCCCGCGTCGACGGCGGCCTCGTACAGCGAGGTGTTGATGTCCAGCGAGACGACGGAGACCTGCTTCTCCACCTCGATTGCGCGCTTGCTGCCCACGTACTTCTCGCCGTCGCGGCGGACCTGCCACTCGTCCACCAGGCTCTGGCGGTAGTCGAAGAAGTCCAGCTCGCCGTCCCGGATGACGAGCCGGAACTGGTCGCCCACCCGCGACTTGCGGAAGTCGAACACTCCCTCCAGCGCGGAGATGACGGCCGTCACCTGTGCGTCCGGCAGCTGCGCGTCATGCAGCGCCGAGGCGAGCGTCTGGCGGGCCTCGATGCGGCGGTTCTTGATGCTGTAGCGGACGACGGCTTCGGAGCTGGAGGCCACCAGCAGGGCGGCCAGGCAGAGCAGGGGGGCGATTCTCATGGGGCGGGGCGAGTCTAGTGGACGCTCGCGCCCGCGCCCAACAGTCGGCCGGAGAATTCCCGCGCCCGCCTGCCCGGCAGCCCGGGAACCCCCTGGGTAGGGGCTCACCGGGCCGTTTTTCCTGAAGTTGTACCGCGAGGCTGAAGCGCCTGACGGACTAGAGGTCGACCTTCTTCTCCGAGTGGCTCGTCCCGTCGAAGCGGAGCATGGCGCCCTTGTTGTCGTACCGGGTGACGATGTTGACGGGGCGGCGCCACAGGGACTGGAGGTTGCGGAGCGTCTCGCGGGCGTAGTCGCCCTTGAGGTCCTGCCCGTCGTGCTTGTGCGCGAGGAGCAATTCGCCGCGGTTCTCGTGGTTGCCGTCCACCACCTCGATGATGGGCTGGCCGAAGTTGGTGAGGCCCTGGAGGAGCTTGCTCTTCACCTTGCGGAACTCGCGGTCCATGATTTCCCACGAGTTGCGCTTGTCGTTGAAGCCGTACACGAAGAGCTTCTGCTCCATCGCGAACTCGGGCGTCAGGAACGTGTCGATGAAGGTGATGTCGTTGTAGTGCTTGCGGACCTCGAAAATCTTTTCGCGGCCTGCGCCCAGCTTCTTGTCCCAGGAGCGGCGCGCGCGGAGGTCATCGCACTCGTCCCACTCCTTGCCGAACCGGCCCTTGTTCCACCGGTCCTCGATGTCCCGCCACAGCTCGATGCCGAGCTTGTACGGGTTGATGGCCCCGGGGCGCGTCCCCATGGTGCCGGAGTGGTGGTCCGCGTAGTCGATGATTTCATCGTCCCGGAGGGCCCGCCGCGTCATGATGGTGGAGTGCCAGTAGCTGGCCCACCCCTCGTTCATGATTTTCGTCTGGCCCTGGGGCGCGAAGTAGTGGGCCTCGTCGCGGAGGATGGCGAGGATGTCCGACTCCCATGGCTCCAGCGGGGCGTGCTCCAGGAGGAACATCAGCACGTCGCGCTGCGGGCGCTCGGGGAACTTCTTCGCGCGCAGCTTCTCGTCCTCCACGCGCTTGCGCTGCGAGTCCAGGAACTCGGAGGGGTTGATGAAGCCGCGCATGTACTCGCGGCCGACCTTGAAGCCCTCCACGCGCTCGTTGGCCTTGACCTCTTCCTCGGCCTTCTTCGGGTCCGGGTTGCGGCGGATGTGGGGCGCGTGCTGGTCGATGAGATTCTCCAGGCTCAGCGTCCGGTCGATGAAGTCCTCGACCTTCTCCACACCAATCTTGTCCACCCACCTGCGCACCCGGGTGGCGTGGTTGGCCATGTCGTCAATCATCCGGCGGTTGGTGTGCCGGAAGGAGAAGTTGTTCTTGAAGAAGTCGCAGTGCCCGTAGACGTGGGCCATGACGAGCTTCTGGTCCACCTCCGGGTTGCTCTCCATCAAGTAGGCGTAGCAAGGGTCATTGTTGATGACGAGCTCGTAGATCTTGCTGAGCCCGTACTCGTACCCCTTCGCCAGTTGCTCGTACTCCATGCCCCAGCGCCAGTGCGGGTAGCGCGTGGGAAAGCCGCCGTAGGCGGCCACCATGTTCATCTCGTCGTAGGACACCATCTCGAAAATGGTGTCGAAGAAGTCGAGACCGAACTCCTTGGCGTAGCCGTGGATTTCGTCCCTGAGCGCGGCGAGGCGGGGTGTCAGGCTCTTGGGCATGGGCAGTCGCTCCGGTGGCGTGGCGTCCGCGTCAGCGGCCCTTGCCGAGGAAGTCCTTGATGGACGCGTAGATGGCGTCCTTGTCCGCGATTTCGCTCAGCGCGACGTTGGGCGTGTCCCCCACCGCCTCGCGCAGGTCCTTGATGAACTGCCCGCTGCCGTAGGGCGATTCGACCTGGCCGTAGGCGAACTGGTTGACGTTGGGCAGCACGTCGTTGCGCAGCATCTCGATGCACTGGCGCGTGTCGTCCGCGCTCCAGTTGTCACCGTCGCTGAAGTGGAACGGGTAGATGTTCCACGCGCTCTTCGGGTAGTCCGCCGCGATGATGTCGCGGCAGAGCTTGTAGGCGCTGGAGATCATCGTCCCGCCGGACTCGCGGGTGTGGAAGAAGGTGTCCCGGTCCACCTCGCGGGCCACGGCGTCGTGGATGATGTAGCGCGACTCCAGGCCCTTGTACTGGTGGCGCAGCCACGTATCGAGCCAGAAGCTTTCAATCCGGACGATCTCCTTCTGCTCGTCACCCATCGAGCCGGACACGTCCATCATGTAGATGATGACGGCGTTGGTCTCCGGCAGGTTCTGCAGCTTGTAGCTGCGGTAGCGCCGGTCCTCGCGCATGGGGATGATGATGGGCCGGTTCGGGTCATAGGTGCCCGCGGCAATCTGCCGCCGCAGGGCCTGTTTGTAGGTGCGCTTGAAGTGACGCAGCGACTCCGGACCGGTGGTGTTGATGCCGGTGTAGCGGATCTTCTGGGTGACGATCTTCTCGTTGTGCCGCCGCTCGATGTTGGGCAGCTGCAGTTCCTCGCCCAGAATCTGGGCGAGCTCGTCGAGGGTGACATCCACCTCGAGGGCGTGGTCGCCCTCGCCTTGTCCTGCCTGGTGGCCCTCCCCGGGCTCCACGGCCCCGGGGCCGAGCTGCTGACCCACCTCTCCGTCCCCCTGCCCGACACCGCCCTGCTCCTTGTGGCCGTACTTGAAGCGGGGGATGTCGATGAAGGGAATGGGGATGGAGATGGCGTCCTTGCCCTTCTTCCCAAGCATCTCGCCCTTCTGCACGTACTTGCGCAGGTTGGCCTTTATCTTGCCGCGGACGATCTGTTTGAAGCGGGAGTGGTCCTGGTGGATCTTCAAGGTCACGACGGCTCGCCTCTCTCCTGGGGGGTTACTCCTTCGCGTCGCCTCGGGCGAAGATGCTGGCCACGAAGTTGAGGACGTCCGTGGAGCAGATCTCGCAGTAGCCGTAGTTCTTCATCATCCGGTCCTTCACCAGGTCGATCTTCTCCTGGGTCTCCTTGTCGACGACGGAGGAGACGAGGTTCTTGAGCTTGATGCTGTCCTTCTGGTCCTCGAACAGCTTCAGCTCCAGTGACTTGTGGAGCCGCTCATTGGTCCGGTAGTTGAAGGTCTTCCCTTCGACGGCCAGCGCGCCGATGTAGTTCATGATTTCGCGGCGGAAGTCGTCCTTGCGGCTGTCGGGGATGTCGATCTTCTCCTCGATGGAGCGCATGAGGCGCTCATCGGGCTCCTCGTACAGGCCGGTGTACTTGTTCTTGACCTTCTCCTTCTGGGTGTAGGCCTTGATGTTGTCGATGTAGTTGCCGCACAGCTTGCTGATGGCGTCCTCGTCCGCGGAGATGGCGCGCTGGACCTCGTTCTTGACGATGTCCTCGTACTCCTGCTTCACGGAGGTGAGCAGCTCCTTCATGCGCTTGCGGGCGTCCTCGCTGTTGATGAGCGAGTGCGTCTTGAGGCCGGCCTCCAGCTCGTTGAGGACCATGAAGGGGTTGATGCAGCCCTCACCCTTGTCGCTGACCAGGGCGTTGGAGATCTTGTCCTGGATGTAGCGGGCGGAGATGCCCTCCAGGCCCTCGCGGTTGCTCTCCTTGCGCAGCTCCTTGATGTTGTCCTCGGTGAAGTTGGGGAGCGTCTTGCCGTTGTAGAGCTTGAGCTTCTGCAGCAGCGAGAGGTTGTGCTTCTTGGGCTCCTCCAGACGGGTGAGGACGGCCCACATGGCGGCCATCTCCAGCGTGTGGGGGGCGATGTGCTTGCCCTTGATGGCGCGGGAGTTGAAGTCCTTCTCGTAGATCTTCACCTCCTCGGACAGCTTGGTGATGTACGGGATGTCAATCTTCACCGTACGGTCTCGCAAGGCCTCCATGAACTCGTTGTTCTCGAGCTTCTTGTACTCGGGCTCGTTGGTGTGGCCGAGGATGACCTCGTCGATGTCCGTCTGAGGGAACTTTTTCGGCTTGATCTTGTGCTCCTGCGACGCGCCGAGCAGGTCGTAGAGGAAGGCGACGTCGAGCTTGAGCACCTCGACGAACTCGATGATGCCGCGGTTGGCGATGTTGAACTCGCCGTCGAAGTTGAAGGCGCGCGGGTCCGAGTCGGAGCCGTACTCGGCGATCTTCCGGTAGTTGATGTCACCGGTGAGCTCGGTCGAGTCCTGGTTCTTCTCGTCCTTGGGCTGGAAGGTGCCGATGCCGACGCGGTCCTTCTCGCTGAAGACGAGGCGGTTGACGCGGATGTGGTTCATCACCCGGGCGAAGTCGCCCTGGTATTGCGTCATCAGGTCCTTGAAGACGAAGCGGCAGGCAGGGCAGAGCTCGGAGCCGTCCGGAATGGTGTATCCGCTCTCCGGAGGGGAGAGCTCGACGGTGACTTTGGAGCGCCACTCACGAGGGATGAGGTTGAGCGGCTCCTCGTTCATCGGGCACTTCATCTTCTCCTTCACCGAGGTGCCGTCGGGCAGCTTCTTGTCGGTGGTCCAGGAGAAGGTGTAGGCCGCGCCGTCGGGCGTCTTGGAGTAGTCCTCCATGCCCTTCTTGAGGAGGCGGGCGATGGTGGACTTGGAGGAGCCGACGGGGCCGTGGAGGAGGATGACGCGCTTCTCGGTGCCGTAGCCCTGGGCCGCGGACTTGAAGACGTTGACGAGCTTCATCAGCGGTACGTCGAGGCCGAAGATGGCGTCCCTGCCGCCGAACTTCTCGTCACTGAAGAAGTGGTAGCGGATGAGCTTCTTCTTGTTGTCGATGTACTCCGTCTTCCCGTGGCTGAGGATCATGTCGTAGATCCTCTGGAAGGCGGTGCGGGTGACCTTGGGGTTCTTGCGGACGAGCTCGAGGTAGTCCTCGAACGAGCCCTCCCAGGTGAGCTCGGCGTAGGTCTTCGCGTCCTGGAGCGCGGCGATTTTGGAGACCCACGAAACCTTCTCAGCGTCCTTCATGTCTCTCCCTCGGGGCCGCCCCGGTGCGCGGAGGAACCGCGCCGACAGGGGGCTAGAATGGTGAACCTGGAGGGCTGGAATGCCATTCCACAACCACCCGCCGAGGTCCCAGGCACAAACAGCCCTGCTGCCCCTTCGGGACCCCGCCGCGGAGTGGGACCGCGCGTTACGCTCGTGTCGGGGGTTGGACGCCGAAAAAGGGCGCACCCCCTCCACGGGGTGAAAAGGCACTTTGATTATAAGGTGCCTCGCCCACGGGGGTAGGGTCCCCCCTCTGGCGCGAGGGGTATTGAACGCCCGGGCAGTGGATTTCCGTGCGCCCGCCGAGGCCGGACTGTTACCTAGCTGTGGGGCAGCGTGCCCGTTCGTTCCACATGTCGGCGCGCGGCCTGCACGGCCCAGCCGGCAAGTGGCCAGAGGACCGCGCTGAACGCCAGCAAGGCGCCCCAGGTGGGCAGGAGGCGCTCCATCCCGGCGCCCTCCAATGCCGCGGCGCGCAGTCCGTGCAGCGCATGTGTGGCCGGCAGCAGGCGGGCGGCCATGCGGAGCGCTTCGGGCAGCACGTCCACTGGATAGAGCACACCGGCGAACAGATAGCTGAGCATGTCGAGCGCGTAGGCGAACGGGTCTCCGCGCTTGAAGACGAGGACGAAGGCGGCGGACAGCAGGCCCAGCGCGCTGAAGGCGAGCACGCTGAGCACGAGCGTCACGCCGAACGTCAGCGGGTGCACGGAGAGCCGGGCGCCGAAGAAGAGCGAGCCGCCCAGCAGCAGCCCGCCCGCGCGCACCAGCGAGCCCGCCACGGTGCCGGAGGCCATCAGCGCGACGACGTGAAAAGTGGAGAGGGGCGCGGCGAGCAGGGGCTCCAGCGAGCCGTCGTTCTGGGCGGCGCGCACCGCGTTGCCGAAGCCGCGCTGCAGGCTGCGCAGGAGGGTGGCGGTGGACAGGCCCACGAGGGCGAACGAGAAGTAGTCCGCGCCATACCGGCCGCGCACGGCGGGGGCTTCCCCCACGGTGCGGGCAAGGAAGTAGAAGAGCGTCAGGGTGAACAGCCCGCCTGCCACCAGGAGCAGCCCGTTGAGCCGGTAGGCGGTGGCGATTTCGAGGTCGCGCCGGAGGAAGGCGAGCAGGCGCCTCATGCGTCCTCCTCGGCGCTCGCCGCGAAGACGGCGTCGGCGGCGGAGCGCACGTCCGCGAAGGCGCCCGAGGCGGCGATGCGCCCGGCGTCGAGCAGGAGGACGCGGTGGGCCACGGCCTGGACCTCGGCCAGGTCATGGCTGGCGAAGAGGACGGCGGCGCCGCGCGAGGCCGCATCGGCCAGGACGCGGCTGCGCACGCGGCGGGCGGCGCCGGGGTCCAGCGAGCGCGTCACCTCGTCCAGCAGCAGCACACGCGGGCGGTGGAGCAGGGCACGCATCAGCACCACGCGGGCCTTCTCTCCGCTGGAGAGGGTGCGCGTCTCGCGGTCCAGGAGGCGGCGGGCCTCCAGCGTGTGGGCCAGCTCGTCGATGCGTGCGTCCACCTCGCGGGAGGGCACGTCGTAGAGCGCGGCGTAGAAGCGCAGGTTCTGGCGGGCGGTGAGGCGCGGGGCGAGTCCGCGGTCATCGCTGAGCGCGGCGCCGACGTGACGGCGGACTTCCGGCCTGTCCCGCACCACGTCGCGCGAGGCCACCCGGGCGGTGCCCGCGTCGGGGAGCAGGAGGCCACAGAGGATGCGCAGCAGGGTGGACTTGCCGGCGCCGTTGGGGCCTATGAGCGCGACGACTTCGCCGGCATCCACGTGGAAGGAGACGCCGCGCAGGGCCGGACGTGAGGAGGACGCGCGCCCGCGCAGTCGCGCCCAGACTCCGGGCGGCGGGTACGTCTTCTCCAGGGCAGCGACCTCGACCTCCGGCATGGGCGGCCATTGGAGCCGAAATCGCGCACGGTGTCTCCGGCGGTGGACGCGGGTGTCGTCGGGAGCCAGCAGGGAGTCGGAATCCTGCACGGTGTCCACGGCGCTGGACGGCGTTGGGGCCGTGCTGCGTCGGGACGCGGGTGAGCACGGCGTGTGCATCGGGCCCGGACGTCACCCGACCCAGGGAGTCGAGTCGTGTCCGCCTTGCTTGCCGCGTCATGTCTGCTGGGCTCATTGCTTCAGGGCCTCTCACCCTCCACCGCCGAGGATGTGGTCGCCACGGTGCTGCTGGACGCAGGCGCGGAGCCACGCAGGGCGCTGAGGTTGGTGCACCGGCCGGGCTGGGCGCAGCGGGCGCGACTGTCGGTGGCCTCGGAGGTGGACACCGTGTCGGGAGCCGGCCCGGAAGGTGAGCTGCGCACCGAGTACGGCCCCGAGGTGGTGGTGCCGCTCCGCCTGTCGCTGCCGGTGACGGGCGCGGTGGACGACAGCGCGAGGTATCGACTGGGCCCGGGCCGTCTCGTGCCACCGGACCCGTGGGCGATACCGGGGGAGGCCCGCTATCGGCTGCGCGTGGGTCGCCCGGAGGTGCGCGCCGTGGACGAGGACGGCATGGAGGCCGCGCTCGCTCTGGCCGAGGCCCTGGGGGCGCTGAGCGGACGGGACGGGGAGGCCGTGCTGTCAGGGACGGGAGCGCTCGTGGAGGCGTGGCTGGACCTGCGCGGGGGCGTGTCCTCGCAATTGGTGTCGCAGGTGCGGGCGGCGCTGTCATCGCACTGGCTGGCCACGCCGCCATTTCCCGAGGAGCCGGTGGGGCCGGGCGCGCGCTGGACGGTGGCCCGGGCCCATGAGCCGGGTTCGCTGTCCGTCATCACCTACGAGCTGCTGGAGCTTCGCGGCTTCCGGGGGCGGGTGCGGTTCGAGTTCCAAGCCCGGACGCCCGGAGGCTCGCGGGAGCCGGTGGCGGAGGGCGAGCTGCGCTTCGACCTGCGCCGTCCCCTGCCCGAGCGGCTGGAGGTCGTCTTCACGTCTCGCACACCTCGGGGACGAGGAGGGAGCGTGGTGCGGCGCACCCGGGTGACGCTGGAGGCCGGCGGGTTGCAGCCACTGTCGCGGAGAGTACGGGTGGCGGTTCCCCCGTGAGGTGGGCGGTAGGGGCACCGATGGTTGCGGTTCCAGGGAAAACCGGTACGGGAGAGCGCAGCTTCGCGGTGGGTGAAGCCCGGGACGCCCTGCAAGCAGGGGAGCAGGGGTCGCTGGCTTGGCTTTGGCCCCTGCCTGCGTATCCTCCCGCGCGTCATGGCGACCGCCCCCTCCCCCCTGTCCGTTCAGCCGTCCCACACGCCGAATCTCTCGGCGGTGCCCGCCCTCGTACCCGAGCCGAGCACCCGGCTCCTCATCGGGCTGCTGCTGGTGGCGGCGCTGGTACCGCGCCTGCTGGTGTTCGTCGTCAACGAGAACCTCTACGGCGACGCGGTGGTGCGCACGGAGCTGGCGGAGCGCTGGCTGCGAGAGCCGCACGTGATTACCGCGTACGGCGATGGTGCCTTCCAGTTCGGCCCGCTGCACATGTACCTGGTGGGCGCGGCGCTGTCGGTGATGGACCGCGAGGTGGCGGGCCGCGCGGTGAGCCTCCTGTTCGGCGTGCTGTCGGTGATTCCGCTGTTCGCGCTGACACGGAGGCTGTTCGGCTGGCGCGCGGGCGTGGCGGCCGGGCTGGCCTTCTCCGCCTGGGGCATGCACCTCCAGTTCTCCACCACCGCGGGCAGCGAGGCGGTGTCGCTCTTCTTCATGCTGGCCGCCTTCGCGCTGTACGCGGAGGGCGTGGAGGAGAATCGCTTCGCGCCCCTGTTCCAGGCGGCGCTGATGCTCAACCTCGCCTGCGCGCTGCGCTACGACGCGTGGATGTACATCCCGCTGCTCACGCTGGCGCTGTGCTTCAGCAGCGAGGACAAGGTGGCGGCGCTGACGCGCGCAGTGGGCTTCGGGCTGACGTGCCTGCCGTTCCCCCTGCTGTGGATGCAGGGCAACGAGCTGATGCACGGGGACCCGTTCTTCCCGGTGAAGGCGGTGGAGGACTTCCACCGCAGCTGGGTGCTGTCCTCGGCGGGCTCGGGCCCGGCCATCGGCTGGCGCCTGCAGCAACTCGGGTTCTGGCCCGGCATCGCGCTCCTCACCCTGTCTCCGGGCGTGGCGGTGCTGGGGATGTTGGGCATGGTGAAGGCCTGGCGCTCGCGGCCGGACACGCGCTGGCTGGTGGCGGCGGCGGTGGTGCCCGCCGTGTACTTCACCTTCCGCGCGGCGGTGCTGATGACCTTCGTGCCGCTGGGGCGCTTCACGGTGACGCAGATCGCCGTGGTGCCCGTCTTCATGGCGCTCGGCTTCGCGGCGCTGGTGGGGCAGCGTGGCGCTGGCGCGCGTAAGGCGCTGGCGGGCGTGACGGCGGTGCTGGCCGTGGCGGTGCCGGTGGCCATGGGCCTCTACACCTTCCGCGCTGACGGTCGCCTGCAGAACTCGATGCGCCCGGTGAGCCCCACGTCCACGAACCCCGTGGCGGTGATGCAGGTGGCGGACTTCGTGAAGGCGGAGGTGGCCGGCAAGGGTGGCGCGGTGGCCATCGATGACGACCCCAGCTACATGGACCTGCAGATTGCCTTCTTCTCCGGGCTGCCCGAGGAGCGGATGGCGCGCGTGCGCTGGGACACCTTCCGCAAGCTCATGCAGGAGACGCAGCCGGAGGTGCTGGTGCGCTTCGACCAGGGCTCGCTGGTGAAGGACCCCGGCGTGAAGCTGGAGGGCCGCGTCCTGGTGCTGGACGGCGTCACCTTCGAGGAGCTCGACGGCTTCTCGGCGCCGCTGCACGTGTACCGGCGCCGCCCGTAGGCGGCGGGTGCCGGGGGCCTGCTCAGGCCTCCGGGTCGTAGTCGTCGTCCGCGTGGTAGGCGGAATCAGCCGGGCGGTGGGCGTCGAGCCAGCCCTGGAGGATGAACTGCGCGGCCACCTGGTCGATGACCTCGCGGCGGCGGGCGCGGCTGACGTCCGCCTCCAGCAGGGTGCGCGTGGCGGCCACGGTGGACAGCCGCTCGTCCCAGAGCTCGACGGGGACTCCCAGCGCGGAGCCCAGCGTGTCCGCGAACTTCCGTGAGGCCTCCGCGCGGGGGCCCTCGCTGCCATCCATGTTCAGCGGGAAGCCCAGCACCACGCGGCTCACCTCGTGCTCCCGCGCGAGGTTCGCGAGCGCGGCGAGGTCCGCCTTCAGTGAGGTGCGCCGCACGGTGGTGACACCCTGGGCGGTCAGCCCCAGTCCGTCCGAGACGGCCACTCCGATGGTCTTGGTGCCCAGGTCCAGGCCCATGGTCCGCATGGCGGCGGGACATTAGCCCCAATCCCCCGCCGTGGACCGCCCCGTCCGCGTCCGGGGACGTGTCCGGACGGGGGGACGGGCCAACCCATGGATTTCGCTGGAGGAAGGGAGGGACGGCCGACGGCACCGGCGCTGCAAACCGGACAGTGACAGCGCGGCGTCACATCCAACCCCGCCGCGCCAGAGGGCTCATGCTCGACTTCCTCAAAGGTGCGGCCAACCTGCTGGCCGGTCCCATGTCCGCGGCGGTGGACTTCGCGGGCAACGCGCTGGGACTGCCACCACTCATCACCAACTCCATCAAGGCCGCGACGGGGGCCGCGACGGGCAACGTCATGATGGCGGCCAGCGGCGCCATGGGCGTGGCCCAGGAGCTCTCCAAGAACCCCGCGGCGAAGACGGAGTACCGGCCGCCCTCCGGAGGAGACTCCAAGGTGGGGGACGGTTATGCGTCCTCCGCGTCCATCCTCGCCCCGGGCAGCAGCCCGCTGGACCCGAAGATGCTCGGCTACGCGGACTCGCTGCGGGTGCTGGAGGCGAACTTCGACCAGCTCGACTTCCTGGACGGGAAGAAGAACGGCTCGTTGACGAAGAAGGACCTGGAGCGCATCTCCAGCGACTCCAGCCTGTCACCGCAGCTGCGCAACGCGGCCCGCTTCATGCTGGAGAACAAGGCGCTGTTCGAGCGGCTCGACAACCGGGGCCCGTTTTCGAATCTGGGCTTCCTGGGCATGCTGGGAGACAACGACCGCTTCAAGGCGTCGGACCTGCGCGGCGAGCTGCGGCGGGTGGAGGGGGAGTTCGCTCGCTACGGCCGTCCCGAGCGTCCCGGCAGTGGCGTGCCCGGCCCGGGAACGACGCCGCCGGGCCCGGGAACGACGCCGACTCCGGGGACGGGCGGGACGCCTGGCTGCGACAGCCCCACGCCCACCACGCCGGTGCCGGCTCCCTCGGGTGGCACGCTGGACCCGGACTTCCGCGAGTACCGCGACGCGCTGTCGGTGCTGAGCCAGAACTGGGACACCTTCGACTCGGCGGTGGGGGCGAAGGACAACCTGCTGACGCGCGACAACCTGGCCGCCATCCTGAACAACCCGGCAACGTCGGCGACGCTGAAGCGGGCCGCGCAGTTCTTCAAGGACCACCCCGAGTACTTCGACCGGCTGGAGATGGCGGCGGGCGTGGGAGGGAGGGACGGCATCGTGGGTCGGCCGGACGTGACGGCGGCGCTGCGTCAGGCGGACTCGGTGCTGGGCTCGTCGGGGACGCAGCCCTCCACGGGCGGGAGCCGGCCGGTGGGCGGCGGCGTGAGCGTGAAGGGCATCCTCGACAACCCGAACATGAGCGTCGAGGACAAGATTCAAGCCATCCTCATGTCCATCTCGCAGGACACGGACGATGAGCTGCTCGGCGTGCTGAACGAGATGGCGAGCGCTCGTGACGAGCAGGCCACGCTGGGCACCGGCGACGCGGACAAGAAGAGGGCCGCGAAGCTGGATACCAGCATGCAGGAGCTGAACCTGCGCCTCCAGAAGCTGATGGAGAAGCGCAAGTCCATGTTCGACCTGATGAGCAACATGTCCTCGAAGTTCCACGAGATGGCGAAGACGGCCATCTCCAACCTGCGGAGCGCGTGAGCCGCCATGGCACGCATCATCAGACACGAGGGAGCAACGGCCATGCAGATGCAGAGTGGAGCGGTGACGCGACTGAAGGCCTTCGCCCGGGGCGAGGCGACTTGGGCGGAGGTGGAGGGGATGACCTTCGAGGAGGCGAAGGCGATTGCGCAGGTGGGGTGTGACCTGGCGGCGGCCGGGAGGCTGGAGGAGGCGCGCATCCTCTTCGAGGGGCTGGTGGAGGGGAACCCGAAGGACACGGCGGCGCGGTCGGCGCTGGGCACCGTGTACCAGAAGCTGGGACGGCTGGAGGAGGCGGTCGCCGAGTACAGCGCCGCGCTGGAGCGGGAGCCCGGCAACCCGGTGGCGCTGGCGAACCGCGGTGAGCTCTACCTGCGCAAGGGAGAGCGGCAGGGGTTCACGGACCTGGCCAACGCGGTGGAGGCGGACCCGCACGGGGAGACGGCGGCGGGGCGCCGGGCGCGGGCGCTGGTGAAGGCCATCACCCTGGTGGCGGTGGAGAAACTGAAGGAGGACTCGCAGCCGTAGGGCGAGAGGGAAAGGGAGGCGTGCCGCCGGGACGACGGGGAGCGGTCCGGTGGCGGCTGTCGGTGGGTGGGCTCGTGAGGGCGGGGACGGAGGTCGCGGGGAGCCCACCTGCCGGCCGCTTTTTTCAGGATTGAATCGGAGCCCGTGCGGCCCCGCGTCCGGGTGTCCTCACGGAGGAGGGAGCGCGGCGAGTCGCTCGCCAATCGGCGGGTGGCTCATGCCCTTGAGTACGACCCAGCGCGGGGGCTCGGGGTCCATCTTGTTCACCCGGGCCGCCTTCACCAGCATGCGGCGGAAGGACTCCACGTCGCCGGTGAGGCGCAGGGCATACCGGTCGGCCTCGCGCTCCCCCTCGCGCGAGAAGGCCCCGGCCACGGGGTTGCCCAGCAGGGAGACGCAGGAGAAGAGCAGCCAGAGGAGCGGCAGGGTGCGGATGTCCGCGAACCGCGTGGTGCCGAACCAGCCCCGGGCCGCGGACACGCGCAGCAGCCGGTCGATGGTGAAGAGCAGGGCCAGCAGCACGAACGAAGAGGCGATGCGGCCCGGCCACTTCGGCTCGTGGACGTGGCCTGCTTCATGGGCCACGGCGGCGAGGACCTCCTCCGCGGAGAGCTCCTTGAGGATGACGTCGTTGAGGACGATGGTGCGCGTGGGGCCCTGGCCGGCGAAGTACGCCTGGACCCTGCGCGACGCGACGGAGGTCTCCTCCACCATGACGTCGGCGAAGGGAATGCTGGCCTGCTCCATCATCGCCGTCATCCGCGTGCGCAGCGGGCCCGCGGGCAGCGGCTTCTGGTCGAAGTAGAGGAGGTCCCGGTACGGGTCCAGGACCGAGGAGCCGAGCATCATCAGCGCGACGGGCACGCCCAGCACCAGCCACCAGTGCCGCACCCTGCGGGCCAGCCCGTACACGCCGATGACGAGCGCGGCGACGCAGATGGCGGCCACGAGGTGGCCCTTGAGCAAATCCCAGGCGTACGCGCCCGGGGTGTAGTTGGACAGGCCGTGCCGGTGCTCCAGCGTGTAGGTGAACCAGACGTCCACCGGCGTGTAGACGAGCTTGATGAACAGGTCCGTGGCGAGCGCGAAGAGCACCGCGGCGCCCCAGCCAGGCTCACCCCACAGCCGCTCCATGGCGCGGAAGAAGGCGCGGCTGACGGGGGCCGTGCGCAGGAAGCCGAGCCGCCGCTCCAGTCCGGCGGTGGCCGCCGTGGCCGCGCGGTACAGCGGGTGGACGAGGAAGCGAAGCTGCAGCACCATCAGGGCCAGCAGCGCGAACGGGTCCACCGCGGCCCGGATGTAATAGGGCAGGTGGTAGGCGTGGATGTCCGCGAGCTGCTCGGCGGTGAAGAGAGGCTCCATGGGGGAGCCCCAGGCTATGCCGCGCAGCCCCCGGGTGCCCAGCCGGGGGTGGAGCTCAGGAGTGCGGCTCGGCGTCCGTGGCGGGCGGGGCGGGGGAGGGGTCCGCCTCGGCGTCCGCCAGCAGCAGGGCCTTCACCTTGGCGAGGCTCTCACGGGTGCGGTCCACGAAGGCGCTCTGCGAGCCGATGCGCTCGGCCGTCTCCAGCGTGCGCTCGTAGATGTTGATGGACTTGGTGAGCAGCACGCGAATCTTCTTCCGCAGCTCCTGGCGGTAGACCTCGGCCTCGGCGGCGTCCAGCTCGGACGGGGCAGGCGAGTTCACCATGTGCTCGTAGAGATTCTCGTACAGGGCGCCAATCTGCGCGCCGGCGGCGGTGGCCCAGTAGCCGTTGCCCACGCGGATGGAGCGCAGGTAGTGGCCCTGCGCGGACAGCAGCAGCTCCGCCTTGTAGTTGAGGTCCTCCGCGAGCTTGTCGCTGCCCTTCACCGGGTCCAGCTTCACGTTGTCGTAGTGGAGCCGGAAGACTTCCCCGACGAAGAAGTGGGCCTGGGCCGGGAAGTAGTCGTCCACCTCGTCCTTGTCGGACAGCGCGTCGTAGGTGGAGAGCGCCTTGCGCAGCGTCTTCTCCGCCTCCTCGCTGCGGCCGGCCTCCAGCTGGCAGACGCCCTGCTGCACCTGGGCCTCCAGGCGCCGGTTGACGGGGAGGTCCTCGCGCGCGGAGATGACGCCCAGCAGGGCGACGGCCTCGTCGTAGCGCTCCAGGTGGTAGTGCGTCTCCGCCACGCGGAACGCCGCGTCCAGCGCATCGCCCTGGCCCTTGGCGGGGTCCGCGAGCTCGGAGAAGCGGTGCCCGGCCTCCTCCCACTCCTTGAGGCGCTGGTGCGCGAGGCCCGCGTTGTAGAGGGCCGCGCGGCGGTGGCGGCTGTCCGGGTGGAAGTCCGCGAGCCGCCCGAAGTAGCGCGCCGCCTGCTTGAAGTCATTGGCCGCGAAGGCCGAGGTGCCGCCCGCGAAGAGCTCCTCGTCGTTGAGCTTGTCCAGCTCCAGGTCCGCCGTCACCGTCACCGCGTCGAACTCGAGCTCCTGCTTCGGAGCCGTGCCCTGTCCGTCGGCGCGCGCGGCCGAGCCCGTCGTCCTGCACCCGGACACCGCCAGCCCCAGCGCCGCGACCCACCACCACCGACTGACCGACATGTGCGCCCGCTCTCTCCGAATCACGAAATGCGTCCTCCTGGACCGGACGACCGGCCACCCTCCCGGACATCGCGGAGGCCCGGGGAGTTCCCACCTCCAAAGGTGGGCGTGCCCGGCGCCCTCTTTCGAGGGGTGGGCGCGCCCAGCTTAATGCGGCTCCACCGCCCGCGCTTCCCCGGCCGCCTGCCCTCCGGACGGGAACGGTGAAGAAGTCCGGCCAGCCTGCATCCGGGCCCGGGCGGGGCAGGGAAGCGGGCGACCTCAGGCGATGGTGTCGTCGCCCAGCAGGTAGCGGCCGGTGCGCCACAGGGCGGTGATGTCGTGCACGTCCAGCTCGAAGCGGGGCACCTGGATGATGGGGACGCCCGGGCAGGCGGCCTGGAGCTGGGAGATGCCCGCCGAGTCCTGCTCGGCGAGGACCTGGAGCTCGCGCAGCGTCTCCTCCACCTTGGCGCGGCGGGTGGGCGTCAGCGTGGCCGCGTCCGTCCACAGCGCCTCGGGCGGCATGGGGTGCACGCGGTTGACCACCAGCGCCACCACCTCCATCCGGTGCTGCTTGAGCAGGGTGTGGAAGTGGATGGCCTCGTCCATGCGCTCCGGGTGGGGGCTCGTCACCAGCACGAAGCCGGTGCTCGGGTCCTCCAGCAGCTGGCGCACGCCGCGGGCGCGCTCGCGGAAGCCCTCGTTCATCGAGGAGAGGGCGAGCATGAAGTTGGACAGCTCCTGCAGCATCTCCGTGCCGGTGAACTTCGCCAGCGCCCGCATGACGTAGCCGCTGCGGTTGAACAGCGACATGCCCAGCTTGCCGGCCTTCAGCGCGGGATTGAGCAGCCACTTCGCCGCCTCGTTGTCGAGGAAGTCCAGCACGCGGTTGGGCGCGTTCAGGAAGTCCAGCGCGTGCGCGGTGGGGGGCGTGTCCAGGACGATGAGCTCGTGGGCGTTGCGGCGGCGCAGCTCCCACAGCTTCTCCATGGAGATGTACTCCTGGCTGCCCGCCAGGGCCGTGGAGAGGGACTGGTAGAAGCGGTTGGAGAGGATGCGCTCTCGCTGGTCCGGCGGGGCGACGCGGGTAATCAGGTCGTCCCACGTCTGCTTCATGTCCAGCATCATCGCGTACAGCTCCGCGCGGGGCTTGATGCCGAGCGGCTCCAGCGCGGTGGCGGGGACGCGCGTCTCCGTGTTGCCCAGGCCGGTGAGGCCCAGCGAGTTGGCCAGCCGCTTCGCCGGGTCGATGGTGCACACCAGGCTGGTGCGCCCGTCCGCCGCGGCGCGCAGGGCCAGCGCGGCGGCCGCCGTCGTCTTGCCCACGCCTCCCGAGCCCACGCAGATGAGGACGCGCTTGCCCGAGAGCGCGGAAGCCAGGGCCGTCGTACTCACATCTCCCCCGTCACCATCGGTTCGAGGTGCCCCATGACCTGCTCAATCGCGTCGCGTCCGAACTCGGGCGTGAACAGGCGGGGCACCGTGAAGAGCGGGGCGTGCAGGTTGCGCTCCAGCTTCGTCCCCGCGAGCACCGCCTGCGCCGCCCGGTCATGGTGCGCCTTGGCCACGCCGTGCAATTCCGGGTGGCCCAGCAGCGCCTCCAGGTCCGCCTCCGTGAAGCGCTCCGGGAAGGCCTGGTTGAGCACCGCCGCCTGCGTGCGGATGTTCACCTTGTCACGCAGCGCCGCGTGCAGCTCCAGCGCCTCGTTCACCGGCATCTCCTCCGGCAACGCCACCAGCACCATCGCCGTCACCGCCGGGTCCACGAGCAAATCCCGCATCTTCTGCGCCTCGCGGGACATGGGCCCCGGGGGCACCGTCTGCACCAGCACCTGCGGCACGCTGAGGAAGGAGATGGCGTGTCCGGTGGCCGGCGCGTCCATGACGATGGTGTCGAAGCGCGGGCGCCCGTCCGGCCCCTTTTCCTGCAGGTGGTACATGATCTTCCCGAGCAGGACGAGCTCCTGCAGGGAAGGGATGAAGCGCAGGAAGTAGCGCACCAGCCGGTTCTCGAAGACCGTCTTGTAGAGGGTCTCGAAGCGCAGAACCATGAGGCCGTACTCGCGCATGGCCTCCTGGGGGCGCACGTCCACGGCCCAGAGGTTCTCCTCCAGCATCGTGACTTCGGGGCCCGCGGCGGGGCGCTCCAGGAAGCGGCTGACGCGCTCCTGGGTGTTCACCTCGCAGACGAGCGTCTTGCGTCCCGCGCGCGCTGAGGCAAGGGCGAGGGCCGCGGCAATGGTGCTCTTGCCGACTCCGCCCTTGCCGGAGACGATCCACAGACGCTTGTCGAGAAGTCCGGCCATAGAATGAGAGCGGCGAACCGTAGGAATCGCGTCTCCAGGAGTCAACGCGTTTGGCCACGTGTTGTTGCGCTGCTTGACACGTCGCGTTGGCACCTCACAGAGTGCGGCGTCTTTTTCCTGACTTCCTGAGGCCGAGGCAGGCCTCGCGCGCGAGGACGCGCTTTCCCATGCTCAAGAACAACCCGGTGATGAAGAAGCTCGTGGAGACGGGCGAGGAGCGGATTGGCAAGCTGGCGCAGCAGCTGCTGTCGAACGAGAAGTTCGTGGCGACGGTGCAGACGCTGGTGTCGCGCTCGCTGGCGGCGAAGGGCACGCTGGACAGCGCGCTGCGCTCGACCCTGTCGGCCATGAACCTGCCGTCCACGGGAGACCTGGAGCAGCTGCGCTCGAAGGTGGATGACCTGGAGCGGCTGCTGGCCTCCGTCGAGGGCAAGGTGGACACGCTGGTGGCGGCGAAGACGTCGCCGAAGAAGTAGCCACCCTCGCGGCGGCTGAGGAGTCCCGGCCATGCGGCGCATCGCGTTCATCAACGAGAAGGGCGGCACCTGCAAGACGACGCTGGCGGTGAACACCGCCGCGTGGCTGGTGCGGGAGCGGGGCCTGCGCGTGCTGCTGGTGGACCTGGACACGCAGGGCCACGCGGGCAAGGTGCTGGGCGTGGACGTGCGCACGCTGCCGCGCAACGTCTTCCACCTGCTGACGGACGAGGCGGTGCGCTTCGAGGACGTCGTCCAGCACTCGGCGACCGAGGGGCTGGACGTGCTGCCCGCGTACAAGGAGATGGCGGACTTCCCGGTGGTGGTGGCCGGCGACGCACGCAAGGCCTGGCGGCTGGCGGACCGGCTGCGCGCGGCGGAAGCGGCGGGCTACGACGCCATCGTCTTCGACGCGCCCCCGTCCATGGGGCTCACCACGCGCAACATCCTCGTGGCCTCCACGGAGGTGGTGGTGCCGGTGGCGCTGACGTACCTGTCGCTGGATGGCTGCGCCGAGGTGGCGGACACGGTGCGGCAGGTGGGCGAGGCGGAGGGGCGGCCGGAGCTGCGCGTTACCAAGGTGGTGCCCACGCTGTACCGGAAGACGGCGCTGGCCACGGCGATTCTCGAGCGCCTGAAGGCCTACTTCCCGGACGCGCTGGCGGCCACGCCGCTGGGCTACGACGTCAAGGTGGACGAGGCCCAGAGCCACGGGAAGACCATCTGGGAGTACGCGCCGAAGAGCCGGGGCGCGCAGATGCTGGCGGCCATCGCCGCGGAGCTTCACGGCGGCCCGGCCCCCAGGAAGCGGAGGCGGGCGCCGGAGGTGGCGTAGGGCGCGGCCGGCGACGGCTCGCGCCCCGTGCGCGGTTACTGCTGCTTCTTCTGCTGCTCGACCTGCTCGAGCTTCTTCTCCAGCTCCTCCAGACGCTGGGTGAGCGACGCCATGTCGCGGCCCAGGGCGGGGAGGTTGCCGGTGAGGTTCTCCACGACGTGCTTCACGCGCTCGTCGATCTTCCGCTGCCAGTCCTCGAAGGCGCGCTGGCTGGCCTTGAGCAGGTCGGCGGGGTTGAGGCCGGCGGCGGCGGCGGACTCGGGCGTCGCGGCGGCGGCGGGCGGCTCCTCGGGGGCGCCTTCCACCTTGCCGGTGGTCTCGTCACGGCGCAGGAGCTTGTCGAGGCGGGACTCGGCTTCCTCGCGGATGGAGGCCACGCGGGGGGTGACCTGCTGCTGGATGAAGCCGGAGATGGACTCGCCGGGGTGGCGGATGATTTCGCGCAGCACCGACAGCGGCATCTGGTTCTTCTTCTTCTCCTCCTCGAAGATGATCTGCGCGAGGGTGACGGAGGTCAGGTCCTCTTTGGTACGATTGTCGACAATCCGTACCTCGGTACCTTCCTTGATCATCGCGGCGATCTCATCAAGGGTGACGTACCGGCTCTCCACGGTGTCGTAGAGCTTCCGGTTCGTGTACCGCTTGATGATCTTGGGCTCCTTGCTCGGAGCGCCTGCTTGCTCGGCCTCGCTCATGTGTCTCTCCGCCCCTTTTGGGCTCGACTCCAAGCCACGTGCCCCGCCTGAGTCTCGCAGGGGCGAACCTCGTACCAGAGGGGTTGGGAGCGAGCAAGCTACGAGAACCCGGCTCGCCGTGGCCGCCTACTGCCCCTATACTCGCGCTCCCAGCCGGGCCTGTTGAATGATCGTCAAGTGCGAGCAGTGCCAGACGCGGTTCAAGATCCCCGACGAGAAGGTGACGGACAAGGGGGTCAAGGTCCGCTGTACCAAGTGTCAGAACACCTTCCGGGTCACCCGTGAGAGCGCCACGGCGGAGACGGGTGCGCCGCCAGCACCCCCTCCGGGCGGTCAGGTGGACCCCTTCGCCCAGTTCGGGGTCGCTCCGGACCCTCGGGGCGTGGAGATAACGAAGCCGGGGTTCTTCGCGCAGGGCGTGGAGGCGACCAAGGGCTCGCCCGCCGTCCGGCCACCCGCGGCGCCGTGGAACAGCGTGGATGGGGACATCGGCACGGAGGCCGGCGTCTTCGACGAGCCGACCCGGATCGGCCCGATGCCGCTGCCTCCCGCCGCGCGCCCGTCGGCGAATCCGTTCGATTTGCCCCAGAGCGCGGGGCCCGGCGTGGCTTCCCCGGGTGCCGTGCCGCTGCCGGCCCCCACGGGCGCGGTGGGGGGACAGGCCCGGCCCGGGTCCGCTACAGGGCTGTATGGCAGCGCGGTGCCTCCGAGTGAGGCGCAGGGCGCCTACGCCCTGGGCGGGGCCGTTCCGCTTCCGGGCGGAGTCCGGGGTGGGGCCGTGCCGCTTCCGGGTGTCGCGGGGGTTGTGCCATTGCCTGGCGCCGCAGGTGGACGCGCCGCTCCTCCGCCTCCGGCTGCGTTCGCTTCTCCTGGGACGGGGGCTCTGGCTTCCGGCCCCATGGGCCCCGGGCGCGGGCCGGCCGCGGTGGGGACTCCAGGGGCGGCTGTCCCTGCGCCAGTCACCATGTTCGGCGCCCCGAAGGGCGGGGCTCCGGCGCCCGTGGCCGCGCGTGGGGCTGCCCCTCCGGCCGGAAGCGTGCCTCCTCCGGCTCCAGGGACTCCTGGGTTCGGGGCCGCTCCGGGAGCCGGGGCGCCGCCTCCCTTCGCCCTGGGCGGAGACGACCCGTTCGCGGACCTCCTTGGAGGCCAGGGCCCGGCCGCGCCGGCGGGGGCGTTCGACCTGCTTCCTCCGCCCCAGGCCGCCCCGTCTGCTCCCATGGGCGCGTTCGACCTGCTGCCCTCGCCCAAGGCGCCTCCGGCCGACGCGCTCCGCCGGGCCGCGGCGGCTCCTGCCCCCGCGTCCACGGGGGCGGTGGCCCTGGGCCCGGTGCGCCCCGCACCGCCGAGAGCCGCCGCACCCTCGGCTCCGGCTCCCTTCCCGGGAGAGGACCCGTTCGGCTCCATCGACATCGATGACGTGACGGTTCCCGCCGCGCCTCGGCCGGCACCCGCTGCCGTGGCGGCTCCCGCTGGCGAGGACCCGTTCGGCTCCATCGACATCGATGACGTCACAGTGACTTCCGGTCCGACTGTCCCGGGCGCACCGGCAGGGGAGGACCCGTTCGCGTCCATCGACCTCGGCGGCCCCGGCGCGGTGCCGCCTGCTCCCGTGGCTTCGGCGCCGACCGCCCGGGGCCCCGCTCCCGTGGCTTCGGTCCCGGCCGCGTCGTCTGCCCGGGGCCCCGCTCCCGCGAGCGCTCCGCCGGGGAGGGCGCCCGTCGCCGCGCCCCAGCCCCTGGCGCCCAGCGCCAACAACCTCTTCGACTCCGGGGCCGATGCGGACCCGTTCGGCGAGCACGCGGGCATGCAGCCGACCGACACCGGCCGCGCCGCGCTGCTCGGGACGTCGCCTCCGGCCGATGACGGCCTGGAGGGCTTCGCCGCCTCGCTCGAGGCGGACGGAGTCTCGCTGCTGGGGGACCTGCCCCCCATGAACGAGGCCCAGGAGTTCAGCGTCACCCTGGGCCGGGTGGGGGCACCCGCCACGGGCGCGGTCGAGGTGCTGGACGTGGGGGGCCTGCCGGCCTCGCCCTCCGTGGCCCGGCCCACCGCCCGTCCCGAGGACGTGGGCATTCCCCAGAGCCGCCCGCCGAGCCGCGCTCGCAAGGCGACGGCGTTCATCGCCAACCTCGTCGTGGCCGCCGTGCTCGTGGTGGGCTTCGCCGCCGTGGGCCGCGTCTACCTGCGCGAGGGCCGGGTGGACCTGTCGGTGCTCTCACCCGAGCAACTGCGCGCGCTCGTCATCCCCGCGCCCCGGCCGCTGGTGGCCGTGGACGTGAGCAATGCCCTCTACGAGACGAAGTCGGGCCGGCCGCTGTTCTTCGTCCGGGGCGAGGCGGAGAACCGCACCGGCTCCGCCACCCGCATCCGCGTGCGCGCCGCGCTGTATGACGGCGACCAGCGGGTGCGCTCCGCCGAGGCGCTCGTGGGCGCGGTGCCCACGCCCGAGGACCTGTACGCCGTGGGCAACTCGGAGTCGGCTGCGGCCCTGAGCCAGCGCCTGGACGCGGCGGCTGTCTCCGTGGCGCCCGGCGCGAAGGCGCCCTTCCTCGTCATGTTCCACGAGTACCCGGCGGACCTCGGCGGCTTCCGGCTGGAGGTGACGCTGGAGCCGGTGGCCCCCGCGACGGCGGAGGCCGGCAAGCGCACGGAGTAAGCCGCCATGTCCACCCTGGAGGAGGCCCGCAACGTCGCCCGCTTCATCCACGCCCTGAGCGGAGGCGCCGAGGTGCGCCGCAAGGCCGCCGCGCGCGAGCTGTCCCGGAGAGATCCGCTCGACACCAACGAGCTGGTCGGCGTGCTCATCTCCCTGTCCCGCCAGGGCTGGGGGCCCGCCACCTGTGTGCTGACCGACTTCATGGCCGCCCTGGAGCAGGAGGCCGAGCACATCCCCCACGTGGACGTGCTGCGCCGGCTGGCGCACGTGCAGTCGCTCGACACGGTGGCGGACCTGTTCGCCCAGGGCCCGGCGAAGAAGGAGATGGACGCGGATGCCGCCGCCCGCGCGGACGCCAACGCCTTCTCCCAGTCGCTCGGGCACCTCAAGCAGCAGGCGCGCCTCACCCGGGATCCGGACACCCTGTCCCGCCTGGCCACCGTCAGCAACCCGACGGTCCTTCGCAACGTGCTCATCAACCCCCGGCTCACCGAGGACCTGGTGGTGCGCATCGCCGCCCGGCGCCCGGCCCGCCCCGAGCCGCTCATCGAAATCTGGAAGTCACCGCGCTGGTCCGTGCGCCATGCCGTGCGCCGGGCGCTCGCCTTCAATCCGTACCTGCCGCCGGAGATTGGCGCGAAGATCGTCCCGCTGCTCAACACCGCGGACCTGCGAGAGCTGGTGGCCAGCACGAGCCTGCACTCCGCCCTGCGAGAGCAGGCCACCCGGCTGCTCGCCGAGGGAGTCGATGCCGTACGACAGGCGGTGACCCACGCGGTTCCAGCGCGGCGTCCCGACGGGCCGCACGGGCTGGACTGAGCAGGGAAGGGAAGCGGGCTAGCGGCGGCGCGGGCGCTCGGAGTCGCTGAACTCGGCGTCCGTGCTGCCCCGGCGCGTGGTGGTGAGCGACTTCGAGTCCACGTCTACCAGGTCCTCGCCCTTCGAGGCCTTCTTGAACGAGTACACGAACTTGCCCACGGCGTTGCCGAGCTGACCCATGCGGGCGGCCGAGAAGACCACCAACAGGATGAAGCCGAGGACGATGATTTCTCCGAGGCCGAGGCCCAGCATGGTGCGGGCACAGTGCAGCAAAGCGCCGGGGGAGGCAAGCCGCGCGTCCACCTGTGGACGCGGCCGCTCGCACCGTTGCTGCACGGCGGGCCCGGCCGTCGCAGACTGGGGGCCCATGCTCCTGCTTGCCCACCGCGGTGCCAGCGCCGATGCCCCCGAGAACACCCTGGAAGCCTTCGCCGAGGCCGCCCGTCAGGGCGCGGACGGCGTGGAGCTGGACGCCATGGTGTGCGGCTCCGGCGAGGTCGTCGTGTGCCACGACGAGCAGCTCGACAGGCTCGCGCGCCTGCCCTGGGAGGTGCGCCTCACGCCGTGGTGGAAGCTCCAGCGCGCCGACGTGGGCTCGGCGCTCGGCTTCGCTCCGGCCCGAATCCCCCGGCTGGAGGAGGTGCTGGAGGCGCTGCCCGCGCACTTCCTCATCAACATCGAGCTGAAGTGCGACCGCTTCGAGGACGGCGGCCTCGCGCAGAAGGTGGCGGACCTGGTCCGCCGGCGTGGGCTGGCCGAGCGCGTGGTCCTCTCCAGCTTCAACCCGCTGTGCCTCTTCCGCCTCGTCGCCGTCGCGCCGGAGCTGCGCCGGGGCTTCCTCATCGACCCGGACAAGCCCTGGGCCGTGCAGGCCTACGGGGTGAGCCCGCTGGTGTCCTCACACTCGGTCCACCCCTTCCACGAGGCGTGCACCCACGAGCGCGTGGCCGCGTGGCGCGCCGCCGGCCTGAGGGTGGCCGCGTGGACGGTGGATGACGCCGCGCGCGCCGACGCCCTGGAGCGGATGGGCGTCAGCTACCTCATCACCAACCGGCCCGGCGCCGTGCGCGAGGCCCTGCGCGCCGCCGCGTAGGGCCTAGAAGTCCAGGCCGAGCGTGGTGCTGAAGGCGAACACCGCCGGCACGCCCACCGTCTCCTCGGAGTCCGGGTCCGGCGCGACGCTGCCGGTGCGCGTCAGCGACAGCTCCGCGCCCAGTTGCAGCACGCCGCCGATGAACCGCACGCCGCCGTAGAGGCGCTGGTTCATGTTATCGCCGAAGGACACCTTCTGGTACGCGGCCGTGTTCTCCAGCGCCGCGCGGGAGTTGTTCTCCGTCGTGTCCTCGAAGGTGCGGCTCGTGTCGAAGTCGAGGCGGCTGGTGGTGGCCCCGACGAAGCCCAGGTCCAGGCCCCCGTAGGGCGTCAGCGTCACCATGCCGCCCAGCGGGAACTGCTTGCCCACGCCGAAGTCCAGGCCCAGCACCGTCAGGCTCAAGTCGCGCGCGCCGAACAGCTTCGTCACGTGGCCGCGCACGCCGATGTCCGGCAAATAGGTGAAGCCCTCGTTGGCGGCCCACTTCAGCTCGCCCGTGCCCACCACCTGGCTGCTCTTCTCCACCCAGCCGATGCGCCCGCCCAGCTCCAGCGAGAAGGGCAGGCCCTTGCGCACGTGGAAGGAGGGGATGAGCACCGAGGAGGGCTGCGCGCTCTCCGTGGGGATGAGGATGCTGTCCGGCATCGACACCACGGACAGCTCCGCGTTGACGGCCCAGGCCGAGTGGCCCGTCGTCTCCGGCGGCATCAGGTTCACCGAGGTGATGGCGGCGCCCATGACGCGGGCGAAGGCCTGGAAGTCCGCGTTGGCCGTTACCTGCGCATTCACGCCGTTGGGGTCCGGGTTGCCGAACTGCCAGACCTGCAGGTCGTTGTCGTCCGCGTACGCCGTCGCCCCTGCCGCCCAGGCCGCAAGGGCCAGCCACCGACTGAACGTCCGCATTCGAGTCACCGCCTCCGGGGGCGCACAACCGGCCGGGGGGCGCCCAACGCGTCCGACGCTAACGCCTGCCCGCGAGGAGCGTCAACAAAACGGGCGGCCCTTCCCGCTGGAAGGGCCGCCCGGAGGATGCGGTCCGCCGTTTTTGAAGCCGACTACTGCTGCTGCGGCTTGCCCGTGGCGGCGCCCGGCGTGGCGACCTTCTGGGCCACCGCGGCCGGACGGCGGCGGATGACCAGCGTGCGGCGGCTGGCGAAGTCGGTGTCCTCGCGGGCCACCACCAGCACGTTGTTGTTGCCCTCCTTCAGGGCGAACTCGGTGGAGAACTTCAGCGAGTTCGGCTCACCGCCCTTGGGGTCCACGCCCTTGAAGTAGACCTTCTGGTCGTTCACCAGCACGTAGACGTCCAGCAGCCCGTTGGGGTCCGTCACCACGCCGGACAGCGTGAACTTGTCCCCGTTGGCCACCAGGCCCCCGGCGGCCGGGTCCACCTCGAGGCGGATGTCCGGCGGACGGTGCTGCGTGGTCCACGCCAGCTTGGGCGCCGTGGCGCGGCCGGCCGTCTTCTGCTCCCGGGCGTCCTGGATGCGGACGAAGGCGAAGCGGTCCTTCTCCATCTCCACCCGGTAGAAGCCCTTGCTGACGGCCTCGACGGGCAGCACGGTGGCCCCGCCGACCTTCGCCACCGTGCGGGCATCCGCCGTCGGGGCGCCGAACAGCTCGGCCTTGTCGTTGATGCGGACGAAGCTCTTCTTGGGCTCCAGCGCGGCCACCGCGGCGTCACGCACCGGCAGCTCCAGCTTCTCCATGACGAACTCCTCCAGGGGCTCGTCGATGATGGCCAGCTTCAGGGCGAACGTCTCACCCTTGAAGCCCTTCTTCACCTCGAGGTTGAAGCGCGCCGACTTCGTCTCGCCGGGCTTCAGCTCGCCCAGCTTGAAGCGGCCCTTCTCGATGAAGATGTTGGGGTCCCCGCCATTCTTGATCTGCGTGAAGGAGTCCAGCGCCGGGCCCGTGCCCGCGTTCGTCACGTCCAGCACCACGGCGACCGTCTCGCCGCGCTGCACGGTGCCGTCACCGTTGCAGGTGGTGCAGTCGTCGATGACCTGCCAGTTGAAGGCGAAGGCGGGGCGGGGCAGCTCGACGAAGTTGAGCTCGGCCACGCGCGTCTCGGGCAGCGCGCCCTGGTCGTCGAAGAAGCGCACCGTCACGTCGTCGCGGCGGCTGGTGAGGTCCTTGGGCAGGCGCACCTTCACCTTCCAGGACTTCTTCTCACCCGGGTTCAGCGCGCCGAAGAGGAACTCGCGGCGGTCCAGGAAGGCGTTGTCGCTCTCCGTCCAGGCGCGCACGCGCTTGAGGGGCTCGGTGCCCTTGTTCTCGGCGGTGACGACCATCTCCAGCACCTCGCCCGCGGCAATCTTCGCGTCCCCGCTCGGGGACAGCGTGGTGGCCAGCTGCACGTTCTTCGGGGTGGGGCCGGCGCTCCAGTCGATGCCCAGGCCGGCGATGGCGGCGTTGATGCGGCCCTCCTCGTCCTTGCGCTTCTGGTCCACGAAGCCCTTGCCCTGCTGCAGCTGCGCCTTGCGGGTGGTGGCCGGCGCCTTCAGCACGTAGTCGCGCGCGAACTGGACCTCGAAGTCCTCCTTGATTTCGTCCTGGGACTCGGCGTCGAGCTGGTCGTCCAGGTCCTCGCCCTGGCCGGCGACGTCCACGTCCAGCAGCGGGTCCTTCTCGCCGTGCTTCTTCTCACCGGCGGCCTTCTCGTTGGCGGCGACCTTCGGATTCTTGCTCTCTTCCTTCGCGGCGGACGCCTGCTGCACCTTCTCGTCCACCTTCAGGTACTTGAGCGTCTCCAGGGGCTTCTCACGGTCCAGCACCTCCTCGCGCTTCTTGGCGACGGTGGTGGAGTCCGGGTTGCCGAAGTGCTGATCCAGGTCCGCCTCGCCCATGGAGCGGCGCGGGGCGAACACGTCCAGGCGCTCGTCGGTGACGCGCGTGGGGACGAGCTGGATGTCGGGGACGATGCCCACCTCCTGGATGGAGACGTCGCCCGGCGTGAGGTACTTGGCGATGGTCAGCTTCAGGGCGCTGTCGTCCGGGAAGTCGTACAGCACCTGCACGCTGCCCTTGCCGAACGTCTGGCGGCCGATGATGACCGCGCGGTCCAGGTTCTTCAGCGCGCCGGCCACGATTTCGGAAGCCGAAGCGCTGCCCGCGTTCACCAGCACGGCGATGGGGTACGCGTCCTCGCCCTCGGTGGGACGCGCGCGCTTCTCCTCGCGGAGCTTGTCGGACAGGCCCACCGTCGCGACGATGGTGCCGCTGGAGAGGAAGGTGTCGGACACCTGGATGGCCTGCTCGAGGAGGCCGCCCGGGTTGCCGCGCATGTCCAGCACCAGGCCCTTGAAGCCGCCCTTGGCCGCCGCCTGCTTGCGCAGCTCGGTCAGCGCGGACTCGAGGTCTCGGGTGGTGTTGCCCTGGAAGTTCTTCAGGCGGACATAGCCGACGTTGCCGGCGAGCATCTTGTGCTGGACGCTTTCGATGGAAATCATCGCGCGGGCCAGCGTCATGGGGCGGGGCTTCTCCCAGCCGTCACGCTCGACGGTGATGGTGATGCGGCTGTCCACCGGGCCGCGCAGCTTGGACACGGCCTCGTTGAGGTCCATGTTGACGGTGGACTCCTCGCCAATCTTCTTGATGCGGTCGTCCTTCTGGATGCCGGCGCGGTGCGCGGGCGTCTTGGGCAGCACCTTGACGACGGTGAGGTTGCCCTCGCGCATCTGGATGACGAAGCCGAGGCCGCCGAACTCACCCTTGGTGGAGAGCTTCATCTCCCGGTAGAGCTCCGGGCGCAGCAGCACCGAGTGCGGATCCAACGTGGACAGCATGCCGTTGACGGCCGCGTACTCGATGTCGCGCGTCTCCTCGATGGGGCGCATGTTCTTCGACAGGAAGTCGAAGACGTCCTTGAGGGCGAAGGACATCTTCCAAAGCGAGTCCACGTGGGCGATGTCGAACTCGCGCTGCTTGCCATTCACGTTGACGTTGAGCTTGCCCGTCTCGGCGCTGCCCTCGACGAGGACGTCGGGGACGCTCTTCTCCACGTACTCCAGCGCGGAGATCATCATCTCCTTGGGCTTCACGCGCTTGGGGTCGACGTAGTTCTCCTTCACGTAGAGGATGACCTTCGTCAGGACGCGGAGGCTGTTGAGGTCGTGCTGGGGCTTCTCGCCCTTGGCGGCGGGCAGGCTGCCGTCCCAGGAGCCTTGCCCGGCCTCGGCTGCGCCCATGGTGAGCGGCAAGGGAGCCCTGTCACTGCCCACCAGGGCCCAGGCGCCGAGGAGCACGGCAACAGCTGTGATGCGGCGGAGGAAACGCGGCATGTGATTCATCCAAGCTGGGGTACCGGGTGGTACCCCTGGGGTAATACGAGAAATGCCCTGAGATTCCGAACGTTTGTAACGCGAGAAACGAGCGCTGGGAGCGGCCGGGCAAGCCTAATCACGCCTGCCGGGTGCTTCAAGGCATCGCCTTGCTGCTGAGGATGCAGAACGTCCCTGACGGGCATTGCGTTCCCGCCACCTCGGGAGGACACGCAGCCGGGACGTTTATTTCAGGGCAACCGGGATCGCATCCGGAGGGGGTGGGAGGACCCGGGCCTCGCGCAGGCCGCGGTAGAGGAGCGTCCCGGCGATGATGGCCAGGGGCAGGAAGAAGGTGTTGAGAATGGGGACCCAGAGCAGGACGTAGACGCCCGCCCCCAGGCCCAGGCAGAGGGCCCGTCGCTCGCGGAGCATGCGGCGCACCTCGGCGAAGGGGTAGAGGTGGCGGGTCATGGGGCCGGCCAGGAACTCGCCCGCCATCCACATCATGGTCCACAGGCTGCCGAGCACCGTCCACAGGATGCTGCCGATGCCGGGCAGCAGGTGGAGCGGCAGCAGGACGACCAGGCCCAGGATGAGGAAGAAGAGCCGGGCCAGCGTGTGCGCCACCCCGGTGACGATGCCACGCACCAGTCCGGCCAGGGTGAAGGGCGCTCCCTCGTCACCACCCACCACGGCCTCGGTCGTCTCGGAGAGGGGGTCCTGGAGCGGGGCGAGCAGCAGCGGAGGCACCACGTTGGCGCCCACCACCCAGACGACGAGGGAGGACAGGACGAGCACCGTGTACCAGCCGGCCCGGCCGTACCAGGACTCGGGCAGGGGCCAGTAGCTGCCCAGCAGGCCGGGGGCCTGGTTCCACAGCAGCCAGCCCAGGCCGACCAGCGCCACGGCGGTGACGATGGCGCAGAGGGCTGACAGGAGGAACAGGCGCCGGGAGCGGAAGACCAGGGAGATGGCGCGCCCGAGCAGTCCCAGACCCTGGAAGAAATCGGACAGCCTGGCCTTGGGGGCGATGATGGGGACGGCGGAGTGTGGGGTCATGGAGGCGTCGTGCGCAAATCAGGGCGGGTCCAACGCCCTACGTTATATAGGGCGCGCTCATGTCTCTCGATCTCAAGCGCGCGGCCTCCGAGCCCCTCACCTCCGTCGACATGCTGGTGGCCGGCTTCCGGGCCGCCGAGAAGCCCCGGGGCGAGCACCGGCTCGGCCTGGAGCACGAGAAGTTCATCTACCCGGCGGGCTCCTCGAAACCCCTTCCTTATGAGGGGCCGTCCGGAGTAGGGGCGCTGCTGGGCCGGCTGGCCCCCGCGGGCTACACGCCCTTCCGGGAGACGCCCGAGTCGCCCGTCATCGCCCTGCAGCGCGGCATGGCCACCATCTCCCTGGAGCCGGGTGGACAGTTCGAGCTGTCCGGCAGCCCCTTCCACACGGCGCGCGAGGCGCACGCGGAGAACCTGGCCCACCTCCAGGAGGTGAAGACGGCCGCGGACGCGCTGGGCCTGCGCATCGTCTTCCTGGGCTACCGGCCCACCGTCACCCCGGCGGACATGCCGTGGATGCCCAAGACGCGCTACCTCGTCATGCGGCGCACCCTGCCGGAGCGCGGCCGGCTGGCGCTGAACATGATGCTGATGACCGCCACCGGACAGGTGTCGCTCGACTGGGCGGACGAGGCGGACTGTGTCCGCAAGACGGTGGTGGTGGCGCGGCTGTCCCCGCTGATGAACGCGATGTACGCCAACAGCCCGCTCGTGGAGGGCAAGCCGTCCGGCTACCTGTCCTTCCGCAACCGCGTCTGGGACGAGGTGGACCCCACGCGCTGTGGCTACCTGCCGGCGTTCTTCGATGGCTCGTTCTCCTACCGCGCCTACGTGGAGTGGGCGCTGGACGCGCCGCTGCTCTTCCTGCGCCGCAACGGCGAGTACCTGCACCCCAAGCTGTCCTTCCGGCAGCTGCTGAAGGAGGGCTTCGAGGGCAAGCCCCCGGACCTGGACGACTGGACGGACCACCTGTCCACGCTCTTCCCGGAGGTGCGGCTGAAGAAGGTGTTGGAGGTGCGTGGCGCGGACTGCTCGAATCCGGCGATGACGGGCGCGCTGGGCGCGCTGTGGCGCGGCATCCTCTATGACGCCACCGCGCTGGACGAGGCGGAGCGCCTGCTGCCGAAGCTGACGTACGCCGAGCACCTGGCCTTCCACGACACCGCGCGCCGCGAGGGACTGGAAGGGCGCCTGGGCACCCAGGAGCTGCACCGGCTGGCGGCGGAGATGGTGGCCATCTCCCGGCGCGGCCTGCAGCGGCTGGACGCGGCGGACGCGCCGCTGCTGGACCCGCTGGCGGAGGTGGCCGCCTCGGGGCGCTCACCCGCGAAGGCGGTGCTCGAGGCGTGGGAGAAGGACCCCCGCCCCGAGTCGGTGCTGGCGCGCTTCGCCCTGTGAGGCGCGCAGTCGTGGTGGCCGCTGGCTAGAAGCGGCCGCCGACGGTGATGTTGGCGTTGAAGAGGCTGCCCTTCTCATCATTGCCGCCGGAGGACTCGACGATCTCCTCGCCACCCAGTGCGCTGAAGGTGGCGCGAGCGCCGGCGAAGATGTTGCCGAAGCGGTAGTCCAGGCCCGCCGCCAGCGGCAGCTCCGTCTGGAAGTCGTTGTCGTAGACGCCATCCGCGCCGTCCGACGGGTTGAGGTAGCTCAGGCCCGCGCCCACGCCCACGAAGGGTTTCCACTTCTCGTTGAGGGTCGGCCCCACCTTGGCCAGCAAGCCGACGTTGTGGCGCCAGATGCCCTCGTCGCTGCCCACGCGGTCGTCGTCGATGCCCAGCCGCTGGCCCTCGTAGCCCGCCTCGATTCCGACGAGCGGCAGAATCTCGGCAGTGGCGTCGATGCCCAGCAGCGGGCCTGCTTGCGTGGTTTCCGCCAGGTCGCCCGTGAAGCCACCCACGCCCAGGCTCACGTTCAGCCCTGGCACGGGCTGCTGCTCGCCGATATTCAGCCGCTCGCCCACCTGCTGGGCTTCAATCGCGAAAGCCGGCCCTGCCAGGCACACGGCCGCCGCGGCGACTCCTCCCACAAACGAATGTCGCATCGCATTCCTCCCGATCAACGCTCACCGGAAAGGTGGGCATCTACCGGCCTCCCTCAACTGGGCGCGTGCCTTCCAGCGGTGGAGGGGCCCGTCGCGAAGGCGCCGGGAGGACGGGCGCTCAGCGACGGCCGAAGAGCTTCTTCAAGCCGGACAGCAGGCCTCCCGGACGTGTCTCGGGCTCTCCCACCAGGGGCGAGCGGCCGATGAGCGAGTCCCGGGTGGTGTCGTCCAGGTCCTCGGCGGCCAGGGAGACGGGCTTTCGCTTCGCGCCTGGCAGTGTGGCCTCCAGCGAGAGGGCACCATCGGCGGAGAGGGCGAAGTGCAGCTCCACCTCGCCTGGGCGCTCCACGAAGAGGGCGAGCTTGCCGAGGTACTCGTTCTCCGCCGCGAGCGGGGACGGGCCCTGGAAGAGGACGAGCTCCAGCGGGCCGGGCGCGGTGACGGGCAGCACCAGCGTCTTGCTGGTGGGCAGGCGGGTGTTGCGCTCCAGCACGCGGCGCAGCGTGCCGCCGCGCTCGGCGACGCCGATGGGGGCGGAGAGCACCTCGGAGACGGTGGCGGCGGGCTTGCCGGCCTCGGCCAGCAGCAGGCCCTGGCCGAGCAGCGCCGCGCCCAGCGCCACGGTGCCTCGCGGGTCCACGTCGTCGCGCACGGGCACGCCGAGGCTCTCCTCCAGCCGGCGGCGGACCAGCGGCGCGCGGCTCTGGCCGCCCACGAGCAACACCGCGTCCAGGCCCTGCGGCGAGAGGGAGTTGGACTCCAGCACCTCGCGGACGACGGTCGTCACGCGCTGGGCGAGGTCCGCGGTGAGGGCTTCCACGCGCTCGCGGGTGAAGGGGGGCACGGTGCCGGAGGACAGCGAGACGTCCACCTGCTCGCGCTCGGAGAGGGCCACCTTGGTGGCCTCGGCGGCGGTGCGCAGGGAGGCCCAGTCGAGGAGGTGCTGCGGCCGGGGCACGCCCTGCTCGGCCAGGTCGGCGGCGAGCGCCTCGGCGATGCGGGCGTCGAAGTCCATGCCTCCCACCGTCGGGTCTCCGCCGGTGGTGATGACCTCCAGGTCGTCGCCCGTCACCTGCACCACGCAGACCTCGAGGCCGCCGCCGCCCAGGTCCACGACGAGCACCCGCTTGCGGGCCAGCCCGCGCCCCTGGCCATAGGCGAGCGCCGCCGCCGCGGAGGCGGTGAGGATGCGCTGCGCGTCGAGCCCCGCGAGCGTGGCGGCCTCGCGCAGGGCGGCGCGCTGGCGGTCGGTGAAGTGCGAGGGGGCGCAGATGACGGCGCGCGTGGCCTTGCGGCCGACGAGCGTTGCCGCGGCGTGCTTCAGCTCGCGCAGCACCAGGGCCATGAAGAGGGTGGGGGCGATGAGCCGGCCACCCAGCTCCACCGCGGCGTCGCCGCTCGGGTCGGACGCGACGGGGAAGGGGAGCTGCGTGGACAGCTCACGCAGCCGGGGTGAGCGAGCGCGCAGGCCGAGCAGCCGCTTGAGGCCCGAGGCGGCGCGGCGCGGGGCCCGGTCCGCTTCCACCTGCGCGGCGGGGCCGACGAGCAGCTCGCCGCTGCCGTCCACGGCGACGAGGGCGGGCAGCTCCGTGCCGTCCGTGCCCGGCAGGGGGACGAGCTTGGCGGTGCCCTCGTGGAAGACGGCGACGCGCGCGTGCGAGGTGCCGAGGTCGATGCCGAGGACGACCTCGGGCACCGAGGGCGAAGGCGTCGGCGCGGTGACGGGCACGTCGAGCAGCGCGCGGCGACGGTGGTTGCGCACGGCTTCGGCGTCCTGCGCGGCGGAGGTCGGAGGCTCGGACTCGGTGGGCGGCTCGACGCGGTCGGTGGGGGGCGGGGCCGCGAGGCCGGACGGGGCGGCGGTGGCCTCCGACGCGGGCGTGGCCGCGAGGCCGGACGGGGTGCTGGCCTCCGACGCGGGCAGGCCTGAGAGGCCGGACGTGGCACTGGGCTTCGACGCGGGCGGGCCCAGCGGCTCGGCGCGCTCAGCGGTGGGCGCATGGGCCGAGACTGGCGGGGACGCGGGCTCGGACGGGGCGGCGATGGCGTCCGAAGCGGGTGGGGCCAGGGGCTCGGTGAGTTCGGCGGTGGCCGAGACGAGTGGGGCCTGGGGCTCGGACGGGGCGGCGATGGCGTCCGACGCGGGTGGGGCCTGGGGCTCGGCGAGTTCGGCGGTGGTCGAGACGGAAGGGCCCTGCGGCTCAGTTGGAGCGGTGGGTTTGGAGGTCGCCTCTTCGGGCGTGCCCTGGTCGGTTTCCGTCAGGCTCGCGGTGATGTCGAAGCCGAGGTCCTCGTCTTCGGCCTGCCCGGACGTCGGAGACGGAGCACTGGGAGCCTCGGTCGAAACAGGTTCGCGGGTGGGCGCCTGTTCTTCCTGGGCGGGCGGCGTCGCTGGGGCCGTGGGCTCCGTCACCCGTCGCGCGGAGACGGGCGGAGCCTCCATGGGGCTACTGCGCCGGGCCACCAGGCGGTCGATGAGCGCCTTGCTCGCGGCGTCCAGCTTCACGAAGCGCACCGTCATCCCGGAGCGCCCGCCGCCCGCGTCGACCTGCGCCTTCACCACCACGCCTTCACCGCGCAGCAGCCGGGTGCCGTCCGCCAGGACGAACTCGAACGCGAGCCCGGTGCCCTCGGGCTTCAGCGCGCGCGTGGCCACGAACACGCCGCCGCGGGCCACGTTCGAGCCGTACTTCTCGATGAACTCCTCCTCCGTCGTGTACGGGAGGCGGATGCGCAGGGGAAGGAGCTTGGACGCGAGGCCGCTCATCGAAGCGGAATCCGTACGTCCCCTCCGGACCCCTGCAGGACCAGGTGCAGGCCGTCTTCCCGAAGGACGGACGGGGGGACTTCGAACAGGAGGACCACGTCGGTGCGCTCCTCCGGTGCCCAGGTGCGCCGCAGCGGGCGCGTGCCCACCACGGCCTGCGCATCACGGGCCAGCGGCACCTCCTGGCCCCCGGCGCCCGCCACCTTCGCGCCGCCCAGGTCCAGCGTCAGCGGGGTGGCGCCCACGTTCTGCGTGACGAGCTGCACGCGGAGGAACAACTCCTCCGTCGTGAGGCTCACCTTCCCCGAGCCCTTCACCGAGTGGGACGACTCCAGCCCGGTGAGCTTCACCGCCAGCGCCTCCACGTGCACGGTGTTGTTGGCGTCGGGCAACGGCAGCTTCCGCTCCGCGGACTCGTCCAGCCCCGCGGCCAGTCCCGCCAGGTTCGCGTTCGGGTCTCCGCGCGTGGACTCGGGCCCCTGGGTGGGATGGCCCCCCTGGTTCACCCGGTCCACCTCCGCGCGGAGCTTCTGCAGCGTCCGGTCATCTCCACCTCCCTGGGCGCCAGGCGCGGACTCCTCCTTCGTGCAGCCCCCCGTGAGGAGGGCCGCCGCCGTGAGGAGCGCCATTGACGCCAGGGAAGGGGAGGATCGGGGACTCACGCCGCGCCCGCTCCCTTCACCAGCTCGTACAGCTTCTCGAGCGCCGCGGGCAGCTTCGCGGCATCCGGGCCACCGGCCTGCGCCATGTCGGCCTTGCCGCCGCCCTTGCCGCCGACTTCCTTGGCCATCTCCCGCACCAGCGCGCCCGCGTTGATGCCCCTGGCCACCACGTCCTTGGTGGCCGCCACCAGGATGATGGCCCGGCCGTCCTTCTCGCCGCCGATGGCCACCACACCCGAGCGGATGCGGTCTCGGAGCTGGTCCGCCATGCCGCGCAGCACGCTGTCGTCCGCCGAGTCCACCTGCGTGGCCAGCACCTTCATGCCGTTGACCTCGCGCGCCTGCTCCAGGAGGTCCTTGCTGCCCGCCGTCTGGGCCTTCACGGCGACCTCTTCCAGCTTGCGCTCCAGCTCCTTCACGCGCTTCTGGGTGGCCTCGACGCGCTTGGACAGGTCCTTCGGGGAAGTCTTCAGCAGCTCGGCCGCGTGGCGCAGCTCGTGCTCCTGTTCGCGCACGTACTGGAGCGCGCCAACGCCGGTGAGCGCGACGATGCGGCGCACGCCGGACGCCACGCCGCCCTCACTGGTAATCCTGAACAGGCCGATGTCACCGCTGCGGCGCACGTGGGTGCCGCCGCACAGCTCGGTGGACTCCGGGTGCACGGTGACGACGCGCACCGTCTCGCCGTACTTCTCGCCGAACATGGCGACGGCGCCGGACTTCTTCGCGTCCTCCAGCTTCATGACGCGCGTCTCCGCCGACGGGTTGTCGCGAATCCACCCGTTGACCAGGTCCTCCACCTTCTCGAGCTGCTCCGGCGTGGCCGGCGAGAAGTGCGAGAAGTCGAAGCGCAGGTAGTCCGGCGCGACGACGGAGCCCGCCTGCTTCACGTGCTCGCCGAGCACCAGCTTGAGCGCCTTGTGCAAGAGGTGCGTCGCGGAGTGGTTGGCGCGGATGGACTTGCGCCGCTCCACGTTGACGCCCGCCTGCACCATGTCGCCGACCTTGAAGGTGCCCTCGGTGACTTCCACCGAGTGGACGACGAGGCCCGCCACCGGACGCTGCGCGTCCTTCACCTGCGCCACCGCCTTGCCACCGTGGCCGACGATGCGGCCGGTGTCTCCCACCTGGCCGCCGGACTCGCCGTAGAAGGGCGTGCGGTCCAGCACCAGCTCCACCGTCTCGCCCTGGGTGGCCTGGGTCAGCTCGGCGCCGTCCTTGAGGATGGCGCGGATGCTGCCCTCGCCCTCGTGGCCCTCGCCCTCGTAGCCGAGGAACTCGGTGGGCCCGAGCCGCTCCAGCAGCTTCAGGTAGATGTCACCGATGCCCTTGTCGCCGGAGCCGGTGAACTTGTTCCTGTCCGCCTCCTCCTTGAGGAGCTCCTCGAAGCGCTTCAGGTCCACGTCGAGGCCGCGCTCGCGGGCGATGATCTGCGTCAGGTCCCACGGGAAGCCGTAGGTGCCGTGCAGCAGGTAGACCACCTCACCGGAGAGCTGCTTGCCCCCGGCCTTCTGCAGCTTCGCCAGCTCCTCCTCGATGAGCTTGAGGCCGCGGCTGAGCGTCTGGCGGAAGCTGGTCTCCTCGTGACGGCAGACCTCGAGGATGAAGGTGCGGCTCTCGCGCAGCTCGGGGTAGGCGTCGCCCATCAGCTCGATGACGCGGTCGACGACCTTGAAGAAGAACACGTCCTCCAGGTCCAGCTGGGTGCCGTGGCGGATGGCCCGGCGCATGATGCGGCGCAGGACGTAGCCGCGGCCCTCGTTGGAGGGCTGCACACCGTCGGCGATGAGGAAGGCCGCCGCGCGACTGTGGTCCGCCACCACGCGAAGGGACGCACCGCCCTCCTGCGAGTAGGGCTTTCCGGACAGCTCGCTGACCTTGGCGATGATGTTCTGGAAGAGGTCGGTCTCGTAGTTGGAGCGCTTGCCCTGGACGACGGACGCGATGCGCTCCAGGCCCGCGCCGGTGTCGATGGACGGCTTGGGCAGCGGAATCAGCGGCGCGTCCTTCTCCTTGCGCTCGAACTGCATGAACACGAGGTTCCAGATTTCGAGCCAGCGGTCGCAGTCACATGCGACGCCCTGACACTTCTTGCCCTCCGCCTCTTCCGCACAGGCGATGTCGTTGCCCTGGAAGTAGTGGATTTCGGAGCAGGGGCCGCACGGGCCGGTGTCGCCCATGGCCCAGAAGTTGTCCTTGAGGCCGAGCTTGTAGATGCGCTCGCGGGGCACACCCTGCTTCGCCCACAGCTCGAAGGCCTCTTCGTCCCAGGGGGTGCCGCCCTCGCCGTTGAACACGGTGACGGCGAGGCGCGAGGTGTCCAGGCCGAGCGTCTTGGTGACGAACTCCCAGCCGTAGGCGATGGCCTCGGGCTTGAAGTAGTCGCCGAAGGAGAAGTTGCCGAGCATCTCGAAGAACGTGTGGTGCCGGGCGGTGAAGCCCACGTTGTCGAGGTCGTTGTGCTTGCCACCGGCGCGGACGCACTTCTGCGAGGTGGTGGCGCGCTTGTAGTCGCGCTTCTCGCGCCCGGTGAAGACGTCCTTGAACTGGACCATGCCGGCGTTGGTGAACATCAACGTCGGGTCATTGGCGGGGACCAGCGACGAGGAGGCGACGCGGCTGTGACCACGCTCCTCGAAGAACTTGAGGAACGCCTCGCGAATCTGGGAGGCGGTGAGGGCGGAAGGCATGGTGTGGGTATATGCCACAACGCGAGGCGGCGCAGGAGTTCTTGGAGGGTGCATGGGTGGGAGGACGGCCCACGCTCCCAGGGGCTGACCTGGCCGGTGGCATGCCGGGGGAGGGGGCGGTTCCGGGGAGGGACGGCCGGCCGGTGCCCGGGCGGGCGGTGTCGGGTGGGGGACGGTGGCGGGAGGGGGAGGGCCGACGGAGTGCCTTCGCCCGTGGGCTCCGCGACTGCTGCCAGGCTCCCGCCGCGTCCACGTGTACCTACGTGCGCGTGCGGGAGTGAGGCGAGAGCTTCACCCCCACTTCGACTTCATCTGTGCGATGAGGAAGATGAGGATCCGGGTTGTCACATAGACCGCCAGGAGCACTCCGAAGAAGAGGCCTGTCGCACCAATGCGGCCGATGCCGCCGCTCTGGTGGGGACCGGTTTCCAGAACGAGCATCACGGCCGTTCCTCCCGCGACGAACACCAGTAACCCACCTCCAGTGCCCCCGTGGAGAAAGCTTAGAGTGTCAGCAGCCCACCTCTCAACCTCGATCTGGTGCGCGCTCATGGACGGCTCACTCCGCGCGTCAGCAACCCACCTCTCCAACTTGAACTGCTGTGCACTCATGGACGGCTCACCCTCCTTGGCTCGTGGCAGAGCTTCCTCCTTTTCGTCTACGAGCTCATTCCATGCGGAGCACACCGCCATCGCGTAATCCGTAGGACTTGTGCAGCCGTCAGCGAACACAGAGGCGCACCAGTTGTCGTCGAGGCTCAACACGGTTCCCGCCCCCGGATCCTGCCGCGGAAGTGTCCAGCCCTGCGCAGAGAACTGCCGGACCACCGCTGCCCACGGGAGCCGGTCCACTCCTGAGGCATCCCCTCATATGACACCGAAGACTTCGCGGAAAACCGGTTGCTCTCGAACGAGTTGGCCGAAGAGTTCCATCAGCGGTCGCAACTGGGCCTCGGGCATCATGGGCAGGGCCTGATAGTAGAAGTAGAAGCAGCCTTGGCGGAAGAGGGAGTAGGAGCGTTTCTTGACCGTGTTGGCTTTGAGGTAGCGCTCCATGCCCAGCCGCTCCCCGGCCGCTCCCAGCAACGTCAGCAGCGAGAGCGCCAGCGCACACACCAGCAGCAGCCGGTCGCGCCGCTCCGGCTCGGCAATGCTCATGGCGGACAGGCCCATACCGAAACGCAAGTCCTTGATGTCGCGGAAACTCTCCTCCGTGCGGAAGCGGCGACTGTAGAGCGCCACCACCTGAGCGGCGCTCGCCGCGCTCAGGCTGGTGGCCAGACACCAGGGCTCCTTCATGTCCTTCTTCTTCACCAGCACCACCGCGCCCACCGGGGCCTCGTCGGCGGTGACGCGAGCGGCTGGCAGTCGGCAGGCACGGCCCGAGGCGGGCACCCACTCGGCGGCCGGGCGCCGCTCGCCGTCCCGACGGGTGACGGTGATGCACTGGCGGAAACGGATGACGTACTCGAAGCCCAACTGCTCCAGCAGGGCGTAGAGATTCTGGTCAGCAAAGCCTCGGTCGGCCAGTACCGTCACCTTCACCTCGGGGGCGATGAGCTCGCGAAGGCGCAAGAGGACGGAGTCTTCCACTTCATTGCGCAGCCCCTTGAGTGCGGACTTCTGCACCGTCAGCCACACCAGGGGCGTCGAGCGGCCATGTCGCGTCTTGAGCGCGGCCACCAACGTCGTCTGGTCGTCGGCGTCGAAGTCCGTCCAGTCTAGCGACACCACGGCCTCGGTGCGCTGCCCCAGCACATAGGGCACCCACAGGGCGAAGAGGTGCCAGACGTCGATGCCCGTGTTGGACAGCAGCCGGTCGCCCTGCTTCACCCCGTGCTTGCCCTTGGTGCCACGAGCCAGCGCCAGCGCCCGGCCAATGGCGTACACCGACAGGCTGGCCGCATGGACCACGCCCAGCGTCGCCAGCGACAGCGACAAGACTCTCTTGGCATGCAGCTCGTCCCCGAAGAGTCCGTCGAGGAAGGCGTGCACCTTCTTTTCGTTGATGGGAGAGGCTCTCACCCTGTACGTAGTGTCGAGGCGGCCCTACTCCTCGCACGAACCAGCCGACCCGCCGCTTCCTCGTCAGCTTGCTAAATGAGGGGATGCCTCAGGGTCCACTCCGGAAGGTTCGTTCAAGAGGAGGATCTGCTCTGGGGGGAAGACGGACCGCAGATACGCCAATTCCCAGGCCAGACCTGGCGTCGTTCCTGGAAGAATGAGGACGAGCTGCACCTGGCTCACGAGAGCCCGGATGCGCTGCTTCCAGTCATCCTCAGCCATAGTCACTCCCGCCTGCGATGGCTCCAGACCCTTCAAGGGCCCAACCCATTCCTCCAGCTGGGGCGACAGGAATTGCATGAATGAGTTCGGCTTGAAGAGTTCTCGCAGCGCGAAGCCAGGTGCACCAAGAGAGAGCGTCGCCGCGCCTATCGCCCCGTCATCCACCATCATGGCGTTCTCGATAGCGGTCTTGTCCCGAGCATATGAGCGCAAGAGCAACACATGCGGGCGCTCGGGCATCGCGTCCTCTGGCTCCTGATGCTCCGACCCTTCCATGGCGTACCTCCTTGGGGGTGGCTCACCCTAACAGCGTCCGCGCGGCAGTCTGAAGCAACAGCCGAGGACCAGGAAGCCGAGGTGGACGTCAGCCTTGTGCTCATCTCGGACTCGAAGCCGCAGGAACTAGCGTTTGCGGCCTCATCCGAGGTCAGGCTGTTCCACGAAGCGGCTGGCCAGGAACGGCCTGAACCCGAGTAGCGGCGCCAGGAAGGTGCACGCTTCCCCCAGACGTGAGGCGCTTCGAGAGGAATTGTGCGCGTTCTGGCGTAAAATCCCGAGCCATGGCGGGTAAGCTTCGAACGGTCTTCCTTAGTGGAACTCGACGTGACCTGGGTAGCTTCTTCGAGGCGGCGAGCGCTGCCATCGAGAAGGAGCTGGCAGGTTACCGCGTGAGCACGATGGAGGACCTGACACCGGAGGATATCCCGGTGGAGCGCTGGAGCCGCCGTGAGGCGGCAGTGCCGGATCTGCTGGTAGGACTGGTGGGCCACTACTATGGGACGCCCCGGGCTGGCGGGCCTTCGCTGAGCGAGCGGGAGTTCGAGCGCGCCGGGATGGCGGGCGTCCCCCGGCTCATGTTTCTCACCGAGGCAGGCGACCCGGCACTCATCGAGCGCCAGGGCGCAGAGGAACGCCAGCACGTGGCGTCCTTTCGGAGCCGCCTTCAGAGCGGGGAGTTGGTCATCCGCCCCGGCATCATCACTCCCCAGGAGTTTTCCCGGGAGGTCGTCCGCGCCATCGGGGCGTGGGAGCGCCGGACCCTGGGAGGCGTGCTCCTGCCGGTGAAGCGATTCGTGGAACTCAACGAGCCATCCGCGCCTGACGGTATGCTGAGCCACCAGCACCCCTATGTTGGTTCGCACGCGTTGCTCGACATCCTCGAGCGCTTCGCCACTTCAGGCCAACGGATCCTCGTGCTGCATGGGCCGTGGGGACGCGGCAAGACGAGGCTCCTGCTCGAATGGTGCGGCAGGACGCGCGCAGAGCTCCGGTTTCTGCGGGAGGACGTAACGCTCCCCCATGACGCGCTCAAGAGCGCCGTGGATGACCCGTATGTCTTCATCGTGGAGGACGTGCACAAGCGTCCGGATGACGAGAAGCAGGCCCTGCTGCACTTTCTCCGGACCCGGGCTTCCAACCTCAAGCTGGTGGTCACCACGCGTACGAACCGCCTTGCCTCATTCACCGGGGTGCTGCGGGGACATCACATGGAGCCAGGGCAGGTAGACGTACGAGAAGTCGAGGCACTGAGCGACCTGGCGCAGCGCCAACTCATCGCGTCCATCCTGGGAAAGAACGACGAGTGGGCCTACACCTTGGCGATGCGCACCCGCGGAAATGCGCTGGCGGGTGTGGTGGCTGCACGGGCCGCCCTGCAGGGAAGAGCGAACATCCGGGAGATTGAGGGCGAACATTTCGAGAGGGTGGTCGTCGAGAGCTTCCTGGACGCCGTTCTTGACAACGTGGAGGGAGAGCCCGCACGGCGTGAGCGCTACAAGAAGGTCTTGAGGTTGGTTGCCGTGGCAGGTCCTGTCTGGCCCAAGGACACCGACGGGCTAGAGGCACTCGCCTGCTTCATCGGGGTGCGGCGCTATGAACTGCACGAGGATTTTAGTGCCCTGGAAGCCGCAGGGCTGCTGGTGCGCCATGGTGGACTGGTCCGCATCCCGGTTGATGCCGTCTCCGAATACCAAGTGGTGGATGCCTCCGTTTCCCCACATGGCGAGTCGACCGGCTATGTCGAGGAGGCCCTGAAAACGCTTGCAGAGCCTTTCCTGGGAAACATCCTCCGCAACCTGGCGATGGCCGATTGGGACCCGAATCAGAACGGACGTGTGGCGAGTGTGACCGGGGAGGTCTGGCAGCTTGTCCCAGACCTTTACGAGCATATGCCTGCTGTACGCCAAAACAAGATTCGCGAGGTCATCGCGGAGATTGCCCCACTCCATCCGGAACCCGCGTTGCGCTTCGCCGACAGGTTCCTCGGACCGGAGCTAGAGGATGCAGAGCGCACCGCGCCTTCCTCGCTGTCGTTCCTCTATTACGTGCGGCGGGACTTCACGAGGCTCCTGAAGAACGTCCTCGGTGCGCCGGTGTGTGTCGCACGGGCTTGTGATCTGCTCTGGAGCCTGGCCATGCAGGAGCCGAACCCAATCAACCCGCAGTCGGACAGTGCTGAACGCGTCTTGCAGGACGCAGGTGAGTACCGGCCCACCCAATCTCTGGCGGCGTATGAGGCATTCGTCTCCTGGGCGGAGGTTCGCAGCCATGGAGCGAACAGACTCCCAGGGCACCGACTGGCGAAGTACCTTTCGCCCCTGCTCCACAAGGAGCTGATGCACGAGTGGTTCGATGGACAGCAGATCACCCTGGAAGCAAAAGGGCTGCTCTACTCCTACTGGAAACCACTGCGGCGAAGGGTCATCGACCTGCTCATCCGCATTGCGATTGATGGGGACTGGAAGGACGCGCGGGGGGCCTTGGTAGCGCTCGGCGCGGCGCTCTGGCATCAGCCCGGCTCCTTCCAGCGGCTCGTGAGCGAGGGGGAGCGGAGCCAGTGGATTCCAGAGCAGGAGTATGCCCTTGCGTGCTTGCGCAAGCTTCGCCAGGAGCGGCGCAGTCCCATCCTGGACCTCTGCATGCCGATGCAACTGTCGAGGCTGGCAGCGCGTGAGCGAGTGCCGGAACTCCGCGACACGGCCCGAGCACTGGTGGACGAGCTCCAGCGGGACCTGGCGGGCACACTTGAACAGGCCCTGGCAGGGGTGCACTCGGGCGACCGACGCGACCCCGCAGGTACGGAGCGCGAACGGCAGGAGGCGCTCCAAGCAGCGGCGCGAGTGCTGGCGGCCCCCGGCGTGTCGCCCGAAGACTCGCTGGCGCGGCTGACGCGGTCGGCCGTTGCCCTGAATGAGGCCAATCGGCCTCCACGGGTCGAGGAACTCTTCAGTGACGTTGCCCAGACTTCCTCCCGCGTGGCGACCACCTGGGGCTTACTGCTGGTGCGCGAGCCTGGCCACCCGCTCAGGCCGATGGTGAACGGCTTGGTACGGGGGCTGCTAGGCTCGGATCCCGAAGCAGGGAAACTCCTCGTGGACGTCCTTCTCGACGACGGAAGCCCGGACTTCCTGAGGAGCCTCCGCTTCGCCGATTCAGACGTGGAGCTCCTGGGGGAGGCCAAAGTGGTCGCCTTGCTGAAGCGAATGCTGACGCACCCAGCGCTGTCCGTTCGCGCGCATGCTTTCAAACTCCTCGCTTATTCCGGTGGGCTCGGGGCGGCAGTACGAGCGGGCTTGCTGCTCAGCCACCACGTGAACGAAGAGCTGGCGGAGTCGTGGGCCGAGGCGGTCGTCCAGGAGGAACTCTACGTTGTGTATGGCCAGGAAGAAAAAGAGGTGCTCGCGCAGGCCCTCAGAACACCTCGCTCGCTCGGTCATTGGTGCGGGGAGCTCATGGTGAAGCTTGTCGAGGACGTACCCGCCGCAGTGGTCGATATGATGCTGGCGCGAATCGAGGCGGTGGACCGGGAGGGCATCGGCTTCGAGGCCGTCCCTGTACTGGCCAGCCACGAGACACCCGCTTCGGAGGGACTGGTTCCGGAGGAGCGGCAGCGAGCGATGCTGGCGCTGAGCCGCCTGCTCGAACACGAGAATGTCTTGGTGGGTGAATATGCCCGGCGGTGGTTCGCGGAGCTCGCGTCCATGAACCGCGAGGTCAGGCGTGCCATCCGGCTCCACTGGATCCAGGCAGGTACGGCAGGCGCCGTGATGCGGGCCCTCGACAGCTTCGAGGAAGAGCCGCCCATGAGCCTCTTCGAGCAGGAGGACGAGGTCATTGCGCTCCTGGAAGCCGCGATGAAGTGCGGCCCGGAGCTTCTGGAGGAAGCCCAGCAGGTGCTGGCCCGTGTCGCGCGCGGTGGTGTGAGGCAGGGGGCTCCGGGTGAGCAGTCTTCGCGCGACCTGGAGTTCCGGGAGCGCTCTCAAGTGCACAGCCAGAAGCACCCGGACGAGACGCTCGCGGGCCGGTTCTACCGGCGGCTCGCTGGAGAGTTGGACGGTTGATAGCGCAGCGGCGGACGGTTGAGGAAGAGATTGCCCGAGAGCCGCCGGGAGCGTGCCGGAGGCTGGAGCCCGCCACATCCTTCCAACGCGGTGATGGCTGATACGTTGGAAGCGCGTATGTTCCCGCACGTTCGTCAGCGCCCTGGAGGTTTCGTGTCCGTGCCCGTCCCGCCCCGTCCGATGTGCTTCGTGGCCATGCCGTTCGGCACCAAAACCCCTCCGGGGCTGGCTGGGCCCGCCGTGCACTTCGACGAGGTGTGGCAGGGGCTCAAGGCCGTTCTCGAACGGCAGGGACTCGAGGCCATCCGTGCCGATGAGGAGCTGATGGGTGGCTTCATCCACCGCCCCATGTACGAGCGGCTGGTCGTGTCCGAGTACGTCATTGCCGACCTCACCTTCAGCAACGCCAATGTGGCCTACGAGGTCGGCGTGCGCCATGGCGCGAGCCGCGGTGCCACCGTGCTCATCTGCGAGCAGCGTTCTCTCGCGCAGCTTCCCTTCGACTTCCGGGCGCTTCGCGTAGTGCCCTACGACGCGGGGAGCGACGGACACGTCACGACCGAGGCGATGCAACAGCTCGAAAAGACGCTGACGGAGCGCATCCAGCAGGCCCGACGCGGCGAGCTGCCCCCGGACAATCCGCTCATCCAGGTGACCCGCATCGGCCCGGGGAGCATCGCGCATGACAAGACGGACGTCTTCCTGCTGCGCACGCCCTACGTGAATGCGATGACGGAGCGGATTGGCGCGGCCCTGACCCTGAAGGACAAGGAGAAGGCGCTCGCCCAGCTGGAGTCCGTGCGCGCGGAGATCCTGAAAGCGCCTCAGGAGGTGGCCCAGCTCCACACGGTGCTGCTGCACCTCTTCATCGCCTATCGCGAGAAGGGCGAGTTCCAGCGGCTGGTGGACCTGTACCCGCATCTGCCCGCGGAGCTGCAGCGGACTCCCGTGGCGCGCGAGCAGCTCGCGCTCGCGCTCAACCGCCTGGCGGAGGCTGCCGCCAAGGCCAAGGACTTCGCGGGCGGCCAGCAGTTGCGGGCGCAGGCGCTCGAGGTGGTGCGCACCATTTCTCCGGAGCAGCAGAGCAGTGAGACCTTCGGCATCCTGGGCCGCATCTACAAGGGCCTCGCGGACGCCGAGCAACAGGCGGGGAACACGGCCGAGGCTCAGGCCGCGGTGAAGAAGGCCATCCAGGCCTACGAAGATGGATTCCGGAAGGACCCGCGCGACTACTACCCGGGCGTCAACGCGGTGACGTTGCGAATCGTCCGAGGCCGTGCCGAGGACGAGGTCGCGCTGAAGCGCCTGCTGCCCGTGGTCCGCTTCTCGGTGGACCGCGCCCCAGCGCCCAACTCGCAGAGCAAGGCCGAGGCGTACTGGCAGGAGGCGACCCGGCTGGAGCTGGCCTGCGCCGAGAGGGACTGGCCGTCCGTGGAGCAGCATGTCGAGGCGCTGCTGGGGCTCGGGGCCGAGCCATGGATGCAGTCCTGGATGTACGAAACGACGTCCGCGAATCTGAAGAAGCAGCGCGACGCCCGGTCCGGCGAGCCCGAGACGGTGAGACAGCTCGAAGGCATCCTCCAGAAGCTCATGCCGAAGACGTCCTGAGCCCCCTGGGGCTCGGCGGCACACTACTTGGGCGAGAAGGGGTCCTCGGGGAACGGGCGGGTCGCCACGGTGACGCTGAAGTCTCCTCCCAGGGAGGGCTCCATCCAATCCTCGAGGTTTGGCTCCACCTCGCACCCGGCCTGCATGAGCTTCCTGCGAAGCGTGCGCCTCGAGTCGATGCCATTGGTGAGGCGGATGTGGAGGATGCCGTCAAGGTCGGAGGGCAGCTCGACATGCCCCACGGTGACCAGGATGGTGCCGTCGCGGTTCAGCCCCATGGCCATCCCCGCCTCGTAGATGACATTGGGTCGCGGCTGCCAGCGGCGGATGTTCCGCTCTGACTCGGTGGGCTCACGCCGTTCAGGGACGAGGCATGCGAATTCGTCCGGAGTCAGAAGCGCGATGACGGCCCGGGTCTTCGACACCCCGCGTGCGACGATCTCCACGATGGGCGTGTTGGAAACGGATTCGTGAAACTCGTCCACGAAGGTCCAGGCCTGGAGTCCCACGCCCTTCAGGAAGCGCTTCAGCTCCTGCAGGGTGGCTCTGTCCCGGCCGTGGATGATGAAAACCTTCTTCCCGTCTTTCGCGGGGGGCGCCACCGTCGGCACTGCGGCATCCACCTTCGGTGGCGACACCGGAGGATGGGGTTGTTGCGGCTCGGCGGGCTCGCTCACGTCCTCGATTGCGCCCAGCTCCAGGATGCGCTCGATGAGCGGCGCCTTTTCGCGACCGCTTTCGTCCACGTCGAGCGCCAGGCAGATGGCCTTCAGCTCGTCACGTGTGAGCAGCTCGAGAACGTCGGCGAACTCCACCGACCTGGAGCGGACAATTGCGGAGATGTGCTGCTCGTAGACGCGGCGATCTTCAACGTGCAGGTCGAAGACGGTCGTGATGTCGGAGAGCCGATCCCGGCTGAGCTCCTGAAGGGCTGCTCGCCGCACTGCCGGAGGAAGCCGACGTTTTTCTTTCGAGGCCATCGCGGGGAGACGCTACCAGAGGCCCTTGGCGAGGCACACGAACTCCGCGAGGGCGATGCGGCGAAGCAGCAGCAACTTGAGTCGGCGCCGGGCCGTGGGCTACGGCCGCGTTCAGCGGCGCTCCTGCTTCGGCAGAGGTGTATACCTGCCTTGAGGTGAGCCGATGGTAGAGCTGACGGACGTCTATCTCTGCTGCGTCCCGGAGGAACGGGAGTTCGTACGCTCGCTGGAGGACACTCTCCGCCTCGCCCGGCGGAAGCCCTTCGTCGCGGACGGAGAAGGCGCCACCGGAAGCTGGGAGCCAGGCGCCGAAGCCGCACTGAAGGCGGCGCGTAACTTCGTCCTCATCCTCAGCCCGGACTCCGCGGCCTCCCCACGCTGCCGAGCGCAGGTCGCGCACGCGGTGAAACAAAAGAAGCGCATCGTGCCCGTGCTGCGCAGGGACGTGCAGGCGGAGGCCCGCCCCCGGGCCGTCACCTTGCTGCGTCCCATTGACTTCCGGGAGCAGGATGACGCCAAGGCGGCGATGCGGGCCCTGCTCCTCGCGCTGGACAGTGCGCTCACAGTGGATGTCTTCATCTGCTACTCGCGGAAGGACAAGCCCTTCGTGGACCACCTGTACGCGGCCTTCGAGCGGGCGGAGAAACGGACCTGGCTGGACCTGAGGAACATCCCCCTGTTGGCCGAATGGCCGACGGAAATCGAGGCTGGCATCGAGGCCGCCGAGCACTTCCTCTTCGTCCTGAGCCCGGACTCCGTCGCCTCCACGGAGTGCCGGAGGGAGCTGGACCATGCGCTGCGCCTGCACAAGCGGCTGGTCCCGGTGCTGTACCGGGACGTCCCGGACGCGCAGGTCCCCCGCCCACTCTCGGTCATCGAGCGAGTCCCCCTTCGGGAGAAGAGCTTCGACGACGACTTCGTGGCGCTGCTGGCCGCGCTCGGAACCGACCTGTCCTTTGTGCGCGCGCACACGCGCCTGTTGGTACGTGCGCTCGATTGGGAGAAGCAGCAGCAGGATGACAGCCTGCTGCTTCAGGGCAAGGACCTCGAAGCCGCGGAAGCCTGGCTGGGGACGGCGGTTCCCGGCACCGGGCCGCAGCCGGTGCCGCTGCATACCGAGTACATCCTGCGCAGCCGCCAGGAGGCGACGCGGCGTCTCCGGCTCCAGTTGGCCGCCGTCTCGATGGGCCTCGTCATCGCGATAGCCCTGATGCTGACGGCTCTCTACCAGTACTCTCAAAAAGAGGAGCAGCGCCGCATCGCCGTCTCGCTGCAGCTTGCGGCGCAGTCGAACGAGCAGCGGCCCCGGAAGCTCGAGCTGGCGCTCCTCCTGGCCGCCGAGTCCTTCGAGGCCTCGCCTACCGTGGAGGCACGCAGCGCCCTGCTCTCGGCGCTGCGTGACGCCTCGTACCTCCAGTCGTACCTGCACGGGCACGAGCGCCGCATCAGCCAGGTGGCCTTCAGCCCTGATGGCAGGTGGCTCGCCTCCGGAAGCCACGATGGCACTGCCCGGCGCTGGGATGTGCGAACGTGGGAATCCCACGCGATTCCCGAGCTGGCCAGCGAGAGCGACTTCGTGCAGGGGGTGGCCTTCAGTGGCGACGGACGGTTCCTCGCCGCTGCGGCGGATGACGGTGCGGTCCGGGTCTGGGACAGCGTGAGCGGGACGCCTGTCTGTGCGCCATTGAAGAAGGACGGCGGGCCCATGCAGAGCGTGGCGTTCAGCCCGAAGGGCGGACTGCTGGTGGCGGGGGACCTCCTTGGGAAGCTTCACCTCTGGCAGGTGGAGCCGGGACGATGCGAACCGCTCGAAACCGCCGTGCATGGTGCCGAGGGCCCCGTGGTCCAGCTGGCCTTCAGTCCGGACGGCCAGCGCCTGGCCTCGGGACATGGAGATGGCTCCGTGCTGATGTGGCAGGTCCAGGCGGAGCAGCTGCGGGAACCCCACTTCAGTCCGCTGGGCGCGGCGAAGAGAGTCCTCGACCTCGCCTTCAGCCCGGACGGCCAGTGGGTGGCCGTGGGCGGCTTCGATGGCAGCCTCCGGCTCTGGAGCATCACCACGCCGGAGGCGCCGGTCATCCCGCTCCTGAACGGTGGCGAGCGGGTCTTCAGTGTCGCCTTCAGCCCGGATGGGCGGAGGCTCGCTTCGGGCGGCGCCGATGGGCGCGTGCGCCTTTGGGACCCGCAGCTCGGCAGGGAGCTTCCTGGTTTCAACCCGGGCCGCCAGTCATGGGTCACCAGCCTCGCGTTCAGCCGGGATGGCCGCTACCTCATCTCCGGGAGCGCGGATGGCGCATTGGCGCGCTGGGACCTGGAGATGTACGAGGACCCCGGGGAGCACCGACCCCTGGGGCGCCGTCTCACCGGGAAGCGTGGGCAGGTGATGCACCTAGCGTTCTCTCCCGATGCCGGAACCCTCGTCTCGGGCGGGCTGGACGGTGACGTGGTGCCGTGGGCCCTGGGCTCCCCCTCGGTGCAGCCCCTTGCGGCACGTCCCTGCTCACGTTTCGAGGAGGTCCGGGGCGTGGGTTTCCACCCGGGTGGCGGTGAGTTCGCGGTCGCCGCGGGAGACACCGCGGTGCGCCTGGATGCGCGGAGCTGTGCGTCTATCGGGACTCCGTTCCACGTCGATGCGGGTCCCGAGACGCTGATGGGCATCGCCTACGGCGAGGACGGCAATACCCTGGTGGCGGTGAGCGACGTGGGGGCGGTCTACCTCTGGGATGTCACGGGGAAGCCTGATGCGCGGCTTGCTCCGGATGCAGGTGTCGGGGTGGTGGACGTGGATTTCAGTCCGGACCGCCAGCGGGTGGCGCTGGGCGCTGGTGATGGAAGCGTCCTCTTCGTGGAGGCCAAGGCGGGTGGCCGCTATTCCAGAGCTGGCCCGATCCCTCGTTCTTCGGTCTCGGCCGTCGCGTTCAGCCCCGACGGTCGGCTGCTGGCCTCCGGGGGAGACGATGGCCGCGTCCTGTTCTTGGACGCGAGCACGGGCAAGGCGCTCGGGGACCCGGTGCCCACCCAGGCGAAGCGGGTGTTCAGCGTGGCCTTCAGCGGGGATGGCCGCACGGCGGCCTCAGGGTACGAGGATGGGACGCTGGTGCTCTGGGACGTGCAGTCCCGGGAGCCCATCGGGATTCCCCTGAAGGGGCACCGTGACTTCGTCACGGCCCTCGCGTTCACGGCGGACGGTGCCTTCCTGGCATCCGGAGACGAGAAGGGCACGGTGCTCCTGTGGGATGCGCGGGTGGAGTCCTGGCAGGCCCGGGCCTGCCGCATCGCGAATCGAGACTTCACCCCCGACGAGCGGAGACGCCACTTCGGCGACCCGCCTGTGCCTGGCGCGTGCCAGCGTCTGCTCGGGGAGTCCCCCTGAATCCTGTCCTGCGCGCGCTCGACTTCATGGGTATCCGTATGGTCCAGCCCGTGCCAGTTCCTGGCGGATGCGCACCTTCCAGGGGCGGGTCCACGACATCCAGCACCAGGAGGACCCGGCGGGGGCGTGGGGCCCTGCGCAGCAATTCTGAATCCTACCTGCCCATGGAGCGCACCTTCCTCTCCCGGTGCATCCACGGAACCTGTGCTCGCTCTCCGTCGAACCACGCGACACCCTGCGTGTTGACCCATCCCGCCAGCTCAGAGTTCTCAACGAGGGCGTGCCTCTCCCCGTGAATCATCCATGCCAGCACCCACCCCGAAGCTTCGAGCCGCTCTGCGAGAGCGGGCAGCGAAGCGAAGACGGCATCGGGCCCACCTGCCAGAGCGAAGTTCCTGAAGAGCAATCGCCCATCCGGAAGCCGGTACCCGCTGGACTCCCGGTCTAACTGCAATTGCCACTGCTGAATGAGCCAGGGGGTGGGAAGGGTGATTATCCTTTCGTGTGTATCCATCTCAGCGAACAGGTGGGCGTAGGGCACGGGGAAATACTCATCCCAATCGATGCCTGGCTGGTTCGCGTGGATGAACCCCACAGCGAGTTCCCCCTTCAGCGCGCTCCAACGATCCAGGGGGAGCGCGTCCGCTCTGGGGATCTCCGGCCGCCCGATGCTTCGCAACCGCTCCTGCACCTGGGGCTTCTTCAAATCCTCGAGAAGCCGGCGCAGGCTCGATTTCTGGATCACCTGCGCCCTGCCCATCCACCGGATATCCGCCACGAAATCCGGCTCCGCCCATTCGCCAGGCACCCATGGGCGCTCCCAGACCTGGAAGATGTTCGCGCGGATCCAGGGAGTGGCTGGTGAATCGCCTGCTTCAGGTGGAACCCGGTGCAGGAGCGTAGGGAACGCAGGCTCGACGTGCGGATTCTGGATCCAGGCTTGGATGGATGGCTTTGTCGGCTCGGGCCAGGGCTGTGAAGGCTCGCCACCATCCGGGGCAGTGGATTTGAAAGGCCTCTCGGCCCGCTTGGGAGGGACGAGCCATAGGGATGGTGCAGGCAGGTCTTTTCGCAAGTCCCTGGGGGTTTCATAGACCTTGGAGCCATCGCGCCGGTCTGCGCTCACATAGTAGTGGTCCGTCAGGAAGGCCTGCAGGGTTCTCCATCCAATCCACTGGTATTTCTTGCCGATTCGTTCGATTCGCCCCCCTGCATGGATTCTCACGTCCGAGTGCATTGCTTCTTCATCGAAGGAATTGAACCGTTGGGACGTCCAGCCGAGCTTCAAGCAGTTATGCGCGATGAACCGGCCCATCAACGCAATGTCGAAGGACTCTGCCTTGGCCGCGCCGCCCAACAGTGCCTCGGACCTCCGATAGGGTCGTTCGGGTTCCGTTGAAGACGGCAGCGGGCGAGCGAAGAACCGCGCACCTCCAGAGTTTCCTCCCAGTTCATACAGGAAGAAGTCTCCGCTCGTGCAGGAACGGACGATGGCCCGATAGCCCCGGGATTCGTCCATGGCTCGGAGCTGCTCTATGGAGGGAACACTCCCCAGCTCCAGATGACTTGCATGGGGTGGGACAACTCGGGCGAGGTCAATCTCCCCGGGCTTCGTGACCGCGGCCGCACGCTCGACAATGGACCGGGCATAGTGCCGGATGAAGAGGTGGCACCACCGCGGCCCTCCCTGCGGGAAGTGTTGCTGATACACGAGCCGGCCGATGCGGCTGACCCACGCCTGGTTCTTCTGAACCTCGACTACGCCTAGAACAGCCCGAAGGGAGGATTCGACCACATAGGCGTCGTCTACCGGAGTCAGCGCGGGCAGGAAGTTCTCGACAATACCCGGACAGGCATTGAGGACACGGCAGAGCCCCCGGGTTGCCGCCTCACGCTGTCCGGTGTGTGAACTGGCGCAGGCCCACATGAGGACAAGCGCAAGGGGGGCGGCGACGTCGGGCTCTAGCTCCTTGAACCCGTACGCATCCGTCCATTGCGTCAGGATGGAAAGCGTCGCGCCCTCATCCTTCCAGGAGTTGGCGAGATGAACCGACCAGAGCGCGTCTCGGTCCCCGAGGGACTTCTGAGCAGATAGCCCTGGATGGAGGAACTTCGCCACCTGTAGCGGATGTCCAGGGATGAGAGAGAGCCGGATGTAGAAATCAACACGTTTTGAGAAGGTCCACGGGAGACATGCCTCCCATTGCTCCAGAAGCTTCCGGAGCTCCAGCGGAGACACTCCAAATTCCCGGTCCTGGTTGCGCCAGAGGAGACTGTCAAAGAACGCCATGGCCACCCGGCGCTTCGAGACCCCAGCCGGAGGAATGATTTCGACGAGCTCCTGGCCTGTCCTTCGAGGGATTTCCAGGGCAAGCGCCTTGAGGAGCCCAGGCGCGTTGTAGGGTGGGCTCCCAGGCGAGTCCGAGACGAGCGCATGGAGTTCGCCCCCTTGCGAGAATGAATGGATGAGCCTCTTCTGTCCGATACGGCCCTCCGCGTCCGCCATGCGGCCGAGCAACCGGTCCGCCAGGAAGGTGTCCGAGAGCCGCTCAAAGGCAAACTGGAGAAAGTCATCATCCGGATTCGGACCGGGAACCTTCATCAGGATGTCGTTGGAGATGAAGAACGCGATGAGAGGTCGGCCGTGTGCGTACCGGTTGGCGATCTCCTCCGCACGGGCGCGGTCAATCGAGAGCGAGCCGCTCTCGAGCAGGGTGTCGGCGAGTTGATTGAGCGCTCTACGGATGGGGCTTTTCGCGGTCTCGTCAATTCCCAGCGCCGCATCTTCGAGCGCTGCACCCTCCAGGTGGTCGATGAGTCCATCCCGGACATCGAGCCAGGAAGGAAGCAGTCCGCGGATGCGCCCGTGGCCCCGCATGCTCAGGCAGAGCAGCTTCAGGTAGAGGGGATTGCTGAGCTCGGGAATGATGGGAGGAGAGACGGGGGCTTCAAGTCCATAGTGCGCGAAGAACCTGAGCAGCGCTTCGGCCTCGACCCCGGCGAATCCCCTGACCTCGCATTCGTTCCAGGCGGTGCGCCCTGCCTCGTCTTGAGGCGGTAGGGTACTCTTCAGGTAGTCGCTGCGTACCGAGAAGACCACTGCGATATTCGAGTACTTGCGGGCTTGTTCGAGCATGCCCGCGAGCTGTACCCGCCAGCGGCTCCGTGGCTGCGTCTCGTTGAGTGCATCGAAAGCGATGAGCGCCATGCACTGACGGCGCCGGGCTTCCGCCGAGAGCGTCGCGAGGAACTGGTCCGGCGTTGTGTCGCCAGCGATGCCCAGCCGGGCAAAGATTTCCTGCCACAGGTCGCCTGTACCCGTGAGCTGCTGTCCGAGCACGCCGACCGCGACACCTCCCTGCTGAACATGGCGGAGGACCTGATCGACCAGGGCATGGGTCTTCCCCTGTCCTGCCGAGCCATGGAGCAACAGGACCGGTGACTCCATCAAAGGGGCGTACTGCTCGACCAGGTCGAGCACCGAGCTGCATTGTATTGCCGCTGCCTGAAGGAGATACGTACGGTCGACAGAGGAACTCGCCGTATCGCCGGGGGGGCTGCTCCCTCTCGCCGCGCGGCCCTTCGCTCCCTTCTTCCTGCTCACCGTGTCCAGTCCCTCGATGCATCGCTTCTCCAAAGCCCTCAAGACGGCCTGAATCCGCTCGAAGTCTGGAGGCGCCTCCCACGGCTCGAGCTGCCCGAGTGCGGTGGCTACACCCCGCAGGGCCTGCCTGCTCGACTCCAGCTCCTCCGTGTAGCGGACCAGGGCAAAGACTTCGCCCAGTGCGTCATCCAGTTCCTTGAGGGCCTGTGGCAGCCTCAGCACTGCATGGAACGCCTTCGCCAGTGGCGTTTCAACGTGAACTTCCGGGGTGAAGCGGGGGCCCGCGTCCTTCGCGAGCCTCCTGGCGCTGTCCTGGAGCCATTGGTCGAATGGCTGCCGCAGCCAGGGAGCCTGCCTGTGGAGATAGGTGCGGAGGTGATGCTCCAACTGCTCCGCGAAGTCCCGTGTCGTCTTGAAGGTGTGAAAACCGCCGTGCTGTGAGCCGTCCAGTGCCTGCACCCATGAAGACTCGAAGAAGGCGTCTACCTTCTTCCTCTGGCGGGAGTCTGCCTTCGCGTTCGCCGGCCCCCGGTAGAGCAGTATGTACGGCTGAGCGCCCTGCGTCCGCTGGGCTTGCTTCCACGCCTGGTGGAACTCGTACTCGCTTCCAGATTCGAAGGCAGAGCCATCTTCCTTCTGGAACTTCTTTCGCGGCAGGGGCGTGCCCATGCGGCCGCGGAAGATGCCCACGCAGACATCGCAGTCCTGTGGGCGCTTCACTTCCAGGTCGACGGATTCCTGGGGCGGGCGAGTGGCCACCATGGGCACCGTGCGTCCCTGGGCATCCGAAGCCTCGACCCGAAGAATGAAGCGGTCTTGCAGGTACGGGTCGCGCAGGAGCTTCTGGACTACGCGTTCAGTCGCCCGTCGCTCGTGCACGCAGTCGCCAGGCGAGGAGAGGAACAGCGTCAGGGTGCGGAGGCCCATCGCGATGACTCCAGGAGCGGCGGAGGTGCCGCCGAAGCAGGTGGAGCGGGGAAGAACGGCATCCTCGTGCTGACCGAACGGAGCTCCGGCCCGCGGGGAAGCCCGGCGCGGCTTCAGCGTGCCGGGGCGCGCGACGTACGGCGCAGCCGGGTGAGTGCCTGGGCCGCCCACTCCCTGAGCCAGGGCGTGGGGTCCACCGCCGCCCGCTGTTCGAGGAGGGTGAGTGTCTCGGAGTGGTGAGGCCAGTGCAGGACCAGGCCATGCAGTGCCGCCTCACGGACGTGGTATGGGGCGTCGCGAGGCTCATCCTCCGGGCCCGGTGACTCGTCCCTCACCGCCGCATCGGTCAGCAGTACCCGGGTCTCTTCCCGGTCCGCGAAGTACTCGGCGAGCGCCAGCGCGACGATGGTGCGTGGGTACTTGTGCTCCTCCTCCCTCAGGCGCTCGGCCAGGAGTCGGAAGGTCTCCGGGTCTGCCCGGAACTGGCGGGCCAGTCCGCTCGCCGCGGATGCCCGGTCCAGGGCATGGGGGCCTCGTGCGGTCATCTCCCGGAGCAATTCTGCTGTCCCTTCGTGCCGGGGATAGTGGTCCGCCAACGCGTAGAGGGCCGCGTAGCGTACGCTTGCGTCCGTGTCCGAGCGCGCGAGCCGTGTCAGCCGGGAGTAGGTGCCTCCTTCTGGCCAACCCTGCGCAAGGGCGAATGGTGCGAGAACCCGCTGGCGGGGGTCCGAGTGGGACGACGCATAGTCCAGCACCGCGGCATGCACCTGAGAGTCACCTCTGCCGAGCGCGCCAATGCTGATTCCGAAGAGCTTGTCGTAGATATACGAGTACCGCTGTGGCGCTCGCTGCTTCAGCAGCCTCGCCAGGTGGTGACGCTCGGGCCATGCGGTGCCGATCGACATGAGGTGCGGCACCACGTGCAGTTGCATGAAGTTGTAGAAGATGGGGACCGAGGCCATGTCCTTGTCGAACTCCATGCACAGGCCTTCGAGCAGGCGTGCCGCTGGAACAGCCATCTCCGCGGGCCGCTTGACCTCCCGCAGGCACTGCAGGGCCAGGGCGAGGTGCCACGGCGGCCGGCCCTTTGTGCGCTCCGCCGAGGCGTCGCCACACTCGGCGCAGAGGTACTCGATGATGTTCGCGGTGAAGGACGGGTCGATGACGCCCGCGATGAGCCGCAGGACCTCGTGCCAGGACTGGTCGCTCCAGTGCTGCCCATACACCTCGCGCTTGAGCTGCTCCGGGTCGAGCTTCCGCGTCTTCTCGAACTTGTGCGTGAGCGAGGCCGCGCAGAAGTACTCCAGGAAGCCCCGGTGGACGAAGCCATAGAGCCCCGCTCCGAAGGGCGAGATGATGAAGTTGCGTTCGTGGAGCTGCTGGATGATGGCCCGTGCCACCGGGGTTGCCTCCGTGGGCACCGCGCCGTACCGCGTCTGGACGTAGTCCTCGAACTCGTTCAGCAGGTCCTGCTTGTGGATGTAGTTCCCGGCGAGCCCGCGACTGGCCTGCATCTTGTACGCGAGCCTCCGCAGCATCTCCTTCTTGTCGTCCGCGTCGATGTACCTCACATGCAGTTGCTGGTTCCTCAGGAGCCGGTTCACGTCCCAGTGCTGGATGAGCACCGTCGCCGCATGCTCGTAGAGCTTCCAGCGCTCTCGGGGCAGCTCCTGGTTCTTGCCGATGATGGCCAGGATGGTGAGCAGCAGGGGATTGCCGGAGAGGGCGCGGATGGACGGAGACGCTTCGAGTGCCTCGGCGAGCCGCTGGGTGCGCTCGGCGGCCTCCTGCGACCGGTCGTACATGGCTCTTGAGAACCACGCATCGAGGAACTCCCGGGTCTGCTGCGGGGACAGGTCTTGAAGTGAGTAGTGGCGGAAGCCCGCATCGGTGAGGATCTTCCGCCGGTAGCCTACGTGCCGGCTCGTCACCAGGACTCGGGCCTGGGGATACTGGACCCCGAGGCCAGCAATCTCCCGCGCCACCTCATCGCGCTCCTCGGGCTGGAACACTTCATCCAGGCCGTCGAAGATGAACAGCACTCGGCCCTCTTCCTTCAGGTAGGAGCGCAGTGCCTGGGTGGACGGGTAGTAGCCCTCCATGGTCTTCAGCCGCTCAATGTAGTCGAAGAGCGTGGCACAGGGGCCCGTGGGCTGGCGCAGCGCCACGTAGCTCCGCAGCTCGATGAGGAGGGGGATGAATCTCTCGTAGGCCTTCCGCACCCGCTCGTCGCCCTGCTCGTCCACGAGCGACAGGAGGATGTAGCGGGCGAGGGTGGACTTGCCGGAGCCAGGGTCCCCCAGGAGGATGACCTGCTCGTTGACGGCCCGCGCCAGGGCGTCGAACACCGGGATGGGAGGCTGCTCGTAGTAGACCTCGCTGACGCGCCGGACCTCCTCCAGGGGGACCTCGCGGGGCAGGTCGTCCGGGTGCAGTTCTCCCTCGTTGCTCAAGCGCTGGAGCACCTCCTTGGGGATGTCGAGCGGGGGCGCGTTCTCCCGGACTCCAGCCTCCACGAAGACGGAGCGGAGCTGGATCTGGAGGTATTCCTCCCGTTCCGGCGGGGTGAGCCCTTCCAGGTCCAGCCGTTGATAGCGCTTGAGGGCCTCTCGCTGGTACACGGTGAGCTCCTGTCGCCATGAGGGCTCGGGGGGCGGCCGCGGGGCCTCCTGACCGCCGTCATCCAAGCGCTGGCGCAGGAAGCTCTCAAGGTTCTTCTTGAGGAGGGCGCTGAACGCCTCGGGCTCGGGATAGGCGTTGTAGCCACCCCGTAGTGAGCCGTCCGGGGCCGTGAAGCGGCCCAGGAACTTCTTTACCGCCGCGTACTGCGCGCGCTTCACGTCGAAGTCTGGGTCGTCGATGTCGAGCTGCGGCTTGTAGGTGCGGTGATAGACGAACACCGTCTTCTTCGCGCGCTGCGCATCCTCGAACTCCCACTCCGTTCCAGACGCGTACCGGGTGCCATCGGGACGCGCGTCCTGCTCTGGCAGCGGGGTGCCCAGGCGGCTCCAGAGGATGACGAGCGTGAGGTCACATTCCGAGGGCCTGGGCGAATACCGGTTGACCGTGCGCTGGGGTGTCTCTCCCGCTTCCATCGGCGTGGGTGCATTGGGGTCATCCCAGGCGACCAGCTCCAGCGTGACCCTGCCTCGCAGCAAGGGCTCCTTCTGGAGCCGGTCCACCACTTCGCGTGCCATGCGCCGTTCATCTGTCACGTCACCGGGAGAAGAGAGGAACACCCGGAGGTGGAGTGGCCCGCGCTTCACCGCGGAGCCCCCTGCTTTCTTGCCGCGCGGAGTGCGCCTGGGAGTCTGGCGGGTGGGCGGTGATGCCGTCGCGGAGCGCAACACCGAGTCTACCGCTCGCTGGACCGCGGCTTTCGAGGCGTGCCACGGCGTCGGAGCCCGCGTCATGTCGTCGGAGGGGAATGGGTCCTCTGGCGGCATCGCGAAGTTGGAGAACTCCTTGTCGCGAACGGTGACGTACTGCTCCCAGCTTTGCAGTTCCTTGAAACGCCAGATGGCGTCCTGCGCGACGTGGACTCTCCAGCCGCTGTCTTCGAGGAGCCCGGCGTCTCCCGAACCCCAGGGCTGGTGTTCGAGCATTCGGGCCAGGGGCAGCACCTTTTCGACGGGGCGCTGCATCCGGGCGGCGATCTGCTCGATGGTGAAGCTCGTCCCCGGTCCAGGGGCGGCGTCGAACCAGAGCTCCGCCACGGTTCGGACGAAGCGGACCGCCAGGGCAAGGCCCTCTTCATCCTCCACGAATGGCAGCGCATGTGCCGCCAGGATGATTCGGCGGGGCTGCTTGTAGCCACCGCGGGACTCGCGGATGAAGGCAGGGGTCAGCTCATCCACGAGGCTGGGAATGAAACCCAGCGTGCCTCGGTGCTGGAGGGTGAAGGGGACCAGCCTGGGCCACGTGCCCATCTCGCGGAGCGAGGCGTATACCGTCCGCAGGAGCGCAAGGTGCGGCCCTCGTGGGTTCCGCTTCACCCGGCCGTGATGCACGGGCTGGGAGAGCCGCAGGTAGTCGTCGAGCGACAGCACGTGCTCGTACTTGACGCTCGCCAGGGTGGCTTGAAGATACGAGTTGCTTTCGGGGAGGGTTCCCACCGGTAACAGAATCCAGCGGGCGAAGCGGGTGAGAAGCCGCGCCGCCCATCTCGCGTGCTCATCGTTCCCCCAGAGCGCCAGGAACTCCGTGCTCGTCACCTGTGCCTCGGGATTCTTCGAGTCGTCGCCGAGGTCCGGGTGCTCGATGAAGCGCTGGGCGAGCAACCGCATCAGGTCAGGAAGCGGCGCCAGGACAGCCCGTACCTGGGGCAACATGAGCAACGATTCGAAGGTCGTGCTCACGCTACTGCCGGTGACTGTCAGCCACGAAGTGCTCTCCGCGAGGGTATCGAGCTGTATTCCCTGCTGCTGGAGCCGGAGTTCCAGCCGCCCTCGCTGGGGCCAGTCGTCACGCTCGCGGACATTCGCCCAGAGGTGTTCCAGAACTGTCGCCTGCTCAGGAGTCATCGCGATGGTCCCCCTCTCTCGAGCTTGGGAGGGACGGAGATTAGCAAGAACATCCAGGCGTGCTTCGAACGCGTGCGCCAGGCGGTCCGCAGGCTCTCGTCCGGAAAAGGGCGCGGGTGATTTGACATCGCGCCTCGCCCGTTGTGAGGCTGGGCTCCTTTCGAGGGGGAACGCAAGATGGTGCTGATTCTTGTCCTGGCAGCGGTGGCCGCGGGCGTGGCCGTGTTCGTGATGTCCGGCAACAGGCGCGGTACCAGCGACACGCTCTCACTCGGCGGGAGCGCGTCCTCCATGGCCGACCGTTCCCCTCCACCGCCCCGGTCCCTGCCGGGCTCGGACGAGGCGGACCCGGCGGAGGCGCTCGCGTGGACCGCGGCCCTGCAGGACACCCGGAGCCCGGCCGTTCCTTCCGTCAACAGGCCCAGGCTCACCTCGCTGCACATCATCGACAACGTGCATCGGTTCCACTTCGTCGCCACGCTCGGCCGGCGGCTCGTCTTCGTCTTCCACCCCTATGCGCCCGACAGACTCGTGGGAGTGGAGCAGGGGCTGGACGAGGACGGGAGCAACACGGGGCCGCTCTTCGACCACCTCGCGGAACGCACCATCGCGGCCGGCCTGCCTGACCTCCCGACCCGGCGCTCCCAGGACGCCTTCCAGCCCCACACCCTGCACACGCCCTCCATCCACATCCGCGCCCTGTTCGAGGACGGCAGACGCTGGGCGGACATGTTCGACGCGGAGGCGCTGATGCAGCAGGGGCTTCCGGCGGGTCTCCTGGAGCTCCTGCTGGACATGCGTGCGCTGGGCATGCAGCTGGTTCCGGAAGGCATCAAGGCGGAGGGAGAACGCGCGCCCTTGCTGCACTTCACTCTCATGGACAAGGCAACCCAGCCCGCCTCTGGCTTCAACGTCCTCGTGGATACGAAGGAGGTGGCCATGATTTCGGTACCTCCCGAAGGGGGCGGACAGGGCACGACGTACATGATTGCGCAATCGGACAGCCGGAAGCTGGTCCAGACGCTGTCTGCCCGGCTCGATGGGCTCATCGACCTCTACCGCATCCTCGCGCTGAGCCCCTTCCAGGGCGAGCGGGCGCTGAAGGAAGAGACGCTCGGGGAGGCGGCCTTCATGGCACGCATGGCCATCGGGGATGGCAAGCAGTTCTGGGCGACAGTGTTCGACCCGGCGGACGTCGCGCGAGGAGCGCTGCCTCCCATCCTCTCCGCTTTCGCGCGGGACGTGCGCACCCTCGCGGTCGCGACGGCGCTGGCCGGCGCGGCGGAGCAGAAGGCCGCGTCGTAGGGAAGGGGAAGGGAGCGCTTCCTCAATCTCAAGGGGGGCCTGCCTCCCAGGCGCGCTTAAACCTGCTCGAACGTCAGTGCGAGGACCAGGAGCGCGTCGATGGCGGAAAACGGCAATCATCGTGGCGGAGTGAGCGCGGGGATTAGAGCGTGCTCGTGTCGATGATGATTGTCTTCGCACCGCGTGCCTCTGCCACCTCCACCATGTCCTCCGTGCCGCCCGGCCCATCCCCCTTCTTGCGATTCCACAAGGCGATGAGCGTTACATTCGTGCTCCCCGCGGCCAGGGCGTTGTGCAGCTCCCAGAGGTTGTTGCGCTGCCAGATGCCGTAGTCGGGCTTTTCCCGCAACCATCGCGGCAGCTCCTTCGACTCGCCGAGCTCCCGCCTGGGAAGCTTTCGGTATAGCTGGTTGAAGCGCTCCACCCAATGCGGGCCAGCGGGCTGAACCGACTCCTCGATGAATTGCTCCCTGGGGAGCGCGAGGTAGAGTCGGGTGGGGATGCCCAACTCCTCGCAGGCTTCGTGGAAGAGGATGTCGCCGCCACTCGCGCCGCCAGCAATCCCGTAGGCAATGCCACCTGGCAACCTCAGCTCGCCCTCGATTTCTTGACGGAGCCGTTGCCGCGCCGCTCCTTCCCTATCGGGTGGGAAGCGCGGATGCTCGCGTCCAGGCGCGTCGATGACATGCCCCGTGAAGAGGAGCACACGTCCTGTCTTCGCGGGCCCTTCTGATTTCCTGCTGGCAGGCAGGGCCTCTAGGGCGGCCTTGGCGTTTCCCTCCAGGATTTTCAGTTCCGCATAGAGTTCGAGCTGGTCCCTCACGGAGTCCGCGGCGAACTCCGGTGCTGCTGCAAGTGCGCTTGCATAGGTACTGGCGACCCTGGAGGGTTTCTTGGAGATCAGGGCGCAGAGGTCGGCCTCGCTGATCCGCCCCCAGACGTCCGTCTTCTGCTCCCGCTTGAGCTGCTTGAGCGTGGCTCCCAGCGAGAGTTCGACCGCCGCCAGGAGTTTCTCGAGGCGGAGCTTCCGCGAGGACAGCTCGCGTTCCGCCTCGTGCTCATCCTCGAAGCGCTCGGCCCACGTCTCAGGATGGGCCTGTGCCAGCTCAAGCTGGATGTTCAGCATGGCGCAGGCATTGAGGCCTGAGTAGTAGTGGTTCAGGTCTTCATCGAAGGCCCCCGCGTAGGCCTTGAGTGACTCGTCGAGCTGCGGGGAGCGCAAGGCCTGCTGGCGGCGCTTGTCGCTCGGTGCCTGCCGCCATTCCTTCTTCCAGAGGGTCTTGGCACTACGCCCCATCAGTGCGTACGCCTCGGCTCGGCTGCTCCGGTCCACTCCGTCGCGGCTGAGTGCACGATTCAGCGCCTGCATGGAGCGCGTCAGGTCACCCAGCCGCTGGTAGATGGTGCCGAGCAGGAGGTTGGCCTGCAGGTCCATCTGATCGAGATTCCTGACGGCCTCCCACATGACACTTGCGCCATCGAAGGCTTTCAAATCGAACAGGGCGCGGCCGACCACGCGCAGGCCCTCGCTCTCCCATTCGAACCCATGCACCTCCGACCCGAGCAGCTCGAGGTCGCCCACCTGTTTGTCCGCGACGGCACGCTCGACTTCCTCGCGGAAGTCAGGCGGCACCGCCAGGAAGTGGGAGCGGTCCTGCGCTTCGAGCCTGGGCAGCGCCTTGAAGGCGGGACTGTCCTGGACCTCCGAAGCCTTCGTCTGACGGAGTGCCTCGGTCAGCAACGGCAGGCTGTCCGCGAGCCGGGTGTGGTCATAGGCGAAGTAGCGGTCCGTCTGCAGGTCGAAGGGGAACTTGTCCATGTTGGCGCGCAACATGAACGTCCGCTTGTCGCGTAGTGCATGGCGGATGCCGAGCTCGTAGAAGACGTTGGCGTTGTGGATGGAGAGCTCGGCGACGACCAGGTCGGCGGTCAGCAGGCGCTGGAACATGTCCGTGCGGATGTTGCCCGCCCGTAGAATGTCGATGGTCGTCCCGCCGGTGAAGCCCGCCGCCTTCAGCGCGGGGGCAATCAGGTCCCGCTCGATCAGGTCGAAGTCGATGCCATTCTTCTCACCGAAGGGGCGGATGATGAACGAACGCATCAAGGGCCCCCAGGTCCGACGAAGGTTCCGAAGTGTTCGAGCTTGACCTCCTGCGCCAGCCGTTGACCGATACGGCAGAGGTCGTCGATGGCTGCGACCGAGTCCAGCTTCCCGACCTTGCTGGGGTCGATGTCACCGAGCCCCCAGGCATTGAGTGGCTTGCTGGAAAGCTCGACGTTGTAGCGGGCGTAGAGGAACTCGCGCCCCAGGTCCTGGGTGAGGGGAATCGCATTCCCGGCTTCGTCGCGCGGAATCAGATCTCCCAGCTCACGATCGATGGGCTCTCCGTAGACGCAGCGCCCCTGGGTCCGACAGTTGATGTCCTGGTCGACCGAGGCTCCGTACATCAGTGCGGAGGGAAGGGTGGAGAGGTTCGACAGGGCATTCTTGCCCGGCGAGTAGACGTCGGCATCGAGCTGAGGCGCCGCACCCGTGCCGACGGAGACCACCAGCAGGTTCTTCTCACCCTTTCGCCAGTTCAGGTTGTAGGGCTCCTGGGTCGCCATGCGCACCAGGAGGAAGGCCGGGTTGTTGTAGGGAGTCAGTCCGCCGTCCATGAAGACGAAGGTCTTCGCCGGGTGGTCCTTGTCCCATTGCAGCACCTCGGGCGCGAAATAGATGGGGGCGGCGGTGCTGGCTCTGACCAGCTGCCAGAGCGGGATCATGAGGTTGCAGTCAGGACGGGCAGGGTCGTTGTACTTCCCATCGGGGTTGCTGCTGATGGGCCACGGCGAATCAGTCGTGACGTTGCGGGCGACGACGAGCAGCAGGCAGCGCAGGTTCTCAGGGAGAAGATTCGTGTGCTCACCGAATTGCTTCTGCAGTTCTTTCGCCAGGGGCTTCGACTCGTACAGGTTGCGCAGTCGGAACAGGATGAACGACTTGTCGAACATGGCTGGGCCGGTCTGCTTGTAGAACTCGAGCAGCTCCCGGGCGCTCATGCCCCTCGCCAGCCCCGCGGCGATGATAGCCCCGGTGCTCGTTCCTCCGATGTAGTCGAAGAAGTCGCACAGGCGGAATGCCGCGCCCGCTCCAGTCGCCTTTGCTAGCAACGCTTCCATCCGGATGAGCACCTCCAGCGTGAGCACGCCGCGAATGCCACCTCCGTCGAGCGAGAGGATCTTCCTCGGACGCGGTGCACCCCCGAACCTTGCTTCCAGATGGCCCCATCGAGACATTGGCATCGGTTCCTGCTCCTTTCGGCGCTTCGGCGCAGCGGCTGATTCCAGCAGCCCTCGAACGATGGACCGAACGAGTGGAAATGACAATCGTAGGAGAAGCGACTCTTCAATGTCTGCGCGCCATTGCACGGACCGCCACGCTGGCTTCCATGGCATCCCCCTACCCATGAGCTGGTCCGGCTGTCCTCCTTCGGAATGGTCACGGTTGGTCAGGACGGTGAGACGGGCGCGGAGTTGGGATACCCGTGTACCGTGGGCCCATTCATCCCGGCCGCTGTCGCTGGTGAAGACGTTACAGCAGTCCTCGTCAGGAGGGGGCTGCCATGCGGCGCATGGGCTGGATGATGGAGTCCTTTGTCACCCCCCCGCTTCTCCAGATACGCCGGCCGGTCCAATGGTTATGCTCGGCTCTTCTCTGTGGGAGGGAGGGTCCATGGCCGAGCAGTCAGCTGGCAGGGCGGGTTCATTGCAGCTTGAGTTCGTGCAGATGCGGACGCAGGTCGGCGACTTGCTCGAGCGCTTCGCAAAGGTACTCGAGCGCGAGCGGAAACACGATACCGAGAACCTGCTTCTTCAAGACCTCACCAGAAAGCTCCAACTTGCGCAGCATAAGTGGAAGGAGCAGACCTTCCAGATTGGAGTGTTGGCTCTGGTGAAGTCCGGGAAGTCGACCTTGATCAACTGCTGGTTGGGCGAGGAGTACCTGCCGGCGTCGAACCCACCCGAGACCGCTCGAATCGTGCGTATCCGCCACACAGCGCAGGCAATCCCGGGTCGGCTCTTCGAGGGGGAGCAGGTTGCCGCGGAGGGTTCCTCCTCCATCAGGGCATACCTGAAGCAACTCAACCAGCAGAGCCGGGAGTTGGATGGACTGCCTCGCAGGGATGAACTTGTCTTGGAGGCTCCGCTGGATGCCTTGTCCACGCGCGCCATGGACGAGCAGCGGTTCGAGATTCTCGATACGCCAGGGCCCAACGAAGCAGGCACGGATGCCATGCGCACCATGGTCGAGCGTGTCCTTGGTGACGTGGATGTCATCGTCTACGTACTGGACTACACGAAGCTGAAGTCGACCGACGAGCAGCAACTCTTCAAACTTCTGAGCGACATGCGGCCCGATCTCCGCAAGCGGTGCTCGGAGCGGCTGTTCTTCGTGATCAACAAAGTCGACCTGCAGAACCGACACGGGCTAACGCCCGAGGAAACCCAGGACTACGTGGCGAAGCTGTTGCGGCAGCAGTGGCCAGAGCTGGGAGTCGAGGCTTCACGCATTCTCCCTGTCTCCGCCGAGCAAGCCCTGCTCGCTCGTCTTGTCGCGCGGGGAGCAGCGTCCCCCGAAGGACTGGGAGACTTCCGGAAGATCATGTTCGGGAAGCGTGGGCAGAACACGACCCTTGAGCAGTGCCGCGAGGTCGCACCGGAGCTACTCGAGGAGAGTGGGCTCCAGCGCCTGGAGACCGAGATCCTTTCGTTCATCTACCAGCATCGCGGACGGCTCCTGTTGCAGAGAATCCTCGATGAGCAGCAGCAGCACCTCACGACCTTCAGCAACATCTTGCGAACGGCTTCTGCCGCGCTCAAGAAGAGTCACACCGACCTGACTCGCCGACTCGAAGGCCTGAAAGGAGACCTGGCCGAGATCTCGGCCGATCTTCAAGGCGCCCGTAATGAAGCGAAGCAGTTCGAGAAGACCCTTGAGAGGTGGGTCCGGGCGCGGTTCGACAACTTCAAAGAGACGATCCGGCCGATAATCCAGACCGCATTCGACGAGGCGGCGGACAGGGGCGCCGGGCTCAACCTTCCCAAGCGGTTCAAGCAACTCCTCCAGGATGTGCGAGCGCTGGTCCTCGGGGTGGCCACCGATCCCGAGGCCGCACGGCAAAAGGCCCTGGAGGTTACCGAACGGCTCCTCCATTTCATACGGCTTCAATTCAACCTCTTCCAAGATGAACTCAAGCTGGAGGCGCATGAGAAACAGCGCGAGCTCCTGCAAAGGCTCCAGCGGAAGATCGAGCCTCTGGCCCGGCGCATCGAGCAAAAGGTGGGAGACGCCTTCGACATCTCACTCGTTCCCGTGCCCATCGACCTGCCCATGCTCTCGCTCGATGAGTTTCAGGAGGAACTGGAGCAGCGTGTCGATTCATTCATCCGTAAGGGATACCAGATCCAGAAATACAAGACCTCACAGCGATACGTCTCCAAACGCGGGGGCTTGTGCGGAAAGGACGAATACTCGTACCGCGAGGTCGTGCGCCAAAGAGTCCGCGAGGTCCATGCAATCTCCGCGCGAGCCATGCAGGAACTCTGGGATAAGAGTATCGACGACATGACCGAGGTGTCGGTGACGACGGCCCGTCGAGTCATCCGGGTCGCCACGGGGCGGACTGTAGGGAAGGCGCAAGAACAGCTCGAGCTGTACTCGAAGAGCTTCATCCAGACGATCCAGAGGGAGATTGCGGAGTTCCATGCGGGTGCCGCCGCGCGAGACTCACGCCTGCGGGACGTGGAGGAACACCAGCAGGAGGTCTCTGCCCTGTTGACCCTTGCGCAGGCATTCTCCCGGGAACTGGGGGCCAGCGCCCCGCTGCCTACCTTCGACACGTTCCTCTGTCACAACAGCAGGGACAAACCGGCGGTACGTAACCTGGCGGCAATGCTTCGCTCCCAGGGGCTGTCCGTCTGGCTCGACGAACAGGAACTTCGCCCTGGCTTCTCCTGGCAGAACCAGTTGGCTCAGCAGCTCAAATCAGCGCGCTCCGTCCTTGTGTGCATCGGAAATCACGGGTTCGGCCCATGGCAGAACATGGAGCAGGCATCATTCCTTCAGCAGCATGTCGAAAGAAAGTGTCCCATCATTCCCGTCATCCTTGAGGGTTATGACGGGGTCGCGCAGCAGCCTCCCTTCTTGGACGGCATACATGGGGTCGACCTCCGTAAGTCAGAGCCGGACCCAATAGAACATTTGCTCTTCGGCATCACAGGTCGTCGGCCCTGGCTGAGTGAGAGGGGAGGGGGCACGGACGAGGTGTGAGAAGCGCTCCTCTTCGAGGCTTGGGACGTGGTGTGCTCCCCAGGGGGGGCAGTGGGGCGTAGCCGAAGCGGCAAGAGGCGAGCCTTCCGCATGAGGCAGCGGTGAAGACGGAACGGAAGAAGGCGCGGACGCCGCGACTGGATGGGGTCAGGCTGCTGCGCGGGGCCACCCCAGCAGGCGCGGTGTTGAGCCCCACGCCTTCACGGTGCCCACAAGCCCGCGTCACGGAGGCGCAGGCGGTCCACTTCCTCCAGGAGGAGGTGGCGGATAGAATTGCCGCGGCAACCGGCGGCGCGTAGCCGGTATCGCTTCACAGCGGCCATGAGGCCGGCACGAGAGGGGGACACCTCATGAGAGCCGCGGCCTTCGTAGCGCCGTTCCCGGTGGGGCTGGTGTGGGTCTACTCTGCCTGGGCGGCGCTAATTGTCAGCTCTTTCTTCACGAGGGCATTGCACGCGTACGGGCTGCTGGAGCGCTGGCCGGTCCGGGCCGTCTTGGCGTTGGGAGTGATTCCCCTCTTATGCTTCTACGCCGCCCTCCCTCCGCTGCGCATGCTGCTCAGAGCGTTTCCTGTCCGTATCGACGGGCGTCCGCGAAGAGGGTGCATTGCCGCTGCGGGGCTGGGCTTCCTGTACTTCGCGCTCTTCTATGGAGGCCTCGCTTCCGGTTATGTCCTCCAGGGCGATGTCCTGGGTGTGGGTTTCATCCCGTTGCTCGGCATGGCGGGCACGGGGCTCCTGTCGATGCTGCTGTTCCTCGGGCTGCATGTACGCCCCGCATTCCTTCGCGAGCGCCCGTCTGTGGTCTTCCTGCGGCGCTTTTCCTCGTTCGCGGACCGGGTGGTGCTCGGCTCCGTGCTGCGGAGCGTGCCACCCGGAATCCCGGTGGTGGCCCTGACGCCACCGGCGAGCCAGGCGAGTGATTGGGACCCGGTCCTGCTGGGCCTCAGCGGCCTCAAGCTCCGAAGCCCCCTGGCCAGCCTTCCCTGCTTCCTGAGCGGAGATGCGCAGTGGAAGGCCCAGGTCGAGGAGCTTGTGTCGCGCGCGCGGGTAGTCCTCATCGACGTCAGCGACGTCTCGCCAGCCATCGATGACGAGCTGGGAATCATCATCCGCCAGAAGGCCCTCTCGAAGACCCTCTTCATCCAGGAGGCAGGCTCGGAATCCGCCGGCCTGGACAGGGACATGCCGGGGCTTCAGGACGCCCTCGGCGGAGCCAGGATTCTCACCTACGAGCGCAGCCTGCGTGCGGCACTCCCCAAGGTTGTCCTCAGCGCCTCATTCCTGCTGACCGTGATGGCCTTCACCCTGTTCCTGCCGGAGGCAGCTGCCTTCCTGAGCGGTGGAATGCGCGCGTGGATGAATCCAGCCGCCGAGGTGAGCCTCTCGTCACCCGCTCTGGCCCAGGTTGGATGGTCCTCATGGGAGCACCGGCTTGCCGCCATCGGCGGAGGGCTGCTCTGGCTCGTTCCGCTCCTCTACACACTGCCCATCTTCCGCCGGGCCCTGACGAGGCAGGTACGCCGCGAGTTGGAAGAGGCTATCCACCGGCTCCTGGCGCAGTCTCGGGCCGCCTGATTCGCTCGCGTCGCCAGTCCCCGGCGCCGATGGATGGAAGGAATGCTCATTCCGCCAGGCGGCTCATGTGACCGGTGGTATCCTTCCCGTGCTGACCTTGATTAGGGGGGGCCATGCCTCAGTCTTTCAAGATATTCATCAGCTCCACGTGGGAGTCCGCTGCGCTAACGGCCCTGCGGCAGGAGTTGACCCGCGAGCTCCGGGACCTCGGCCACCAGCCGCTGATGATGGACAGGGATGGCGCCCTGGCCGCCGCTCCGGGGCCCGCCGTCCACTTCTCCGTGGAGGGGTGCGACGTCCTGGTGGGCATCTACGGCTCCCGTTACGGCAGCCTCCGCCCGGGCGGAAGCGAGTCCTTCACCGAATACGAGTTCGACACTGCCACCCGGGGCCGCAAGCGCCGCCTCTGCTACTTCCTTGGGGAAGACGCTGGCGCCCCGCCCCCCGAGCCCGAGGAGAAGCAGCAGGCGCAGCGCCGCTTCCGAGAGAAGATTGACCGGCACCTGGTGAGGATGGACTTTTCGAAGCACGGCTCCGGCCCCGAGGCATGGGCCGAACTGAGGAGCCAGGTTCTCCGTGACATCCGCAGGCTCGAGTCCGGCGCGCCCCTGGGCGTCACCCACGCCGAGGTGCGGGAGGCCTGGGTCCGCCACTGGACGGGACCGACGCGGAGGGAGAGCCCGCAGCTGCGGGAAATCTGGAAGCACCTCGCCGACTGGCAGCGACGGGAGGAGGAGGGCGTGGGCAATTCCTGGCACCCGCTGATGTTCCACTGGAGTGGCTTCCTCCAGGCCGAGGGCTGGCATGAGGTGGTGGGCCACCAGCTCCGCTCCATCCAGCAGGCCGCTTCCACCCTGGGCCTGAGGGCCCTGGCGGAGCGATGCCTGGCGGTGGACCTGCGCCGCAACTGCAATGAGATACGGGAACGCCTGGCCCTGCTCGTCTCCCGCCAGGAGTTGGGGCAGCTCCACCAGCTCATCGAGTCGAAGGAGCGGGCCCTGGGCCCGGCCCGTCCGCGTGCGGCCAGCAAGGGCGTGAAGGAGAAGCTCCAGGCAGCGAAGCAGCTGCGCAGGGAGCTGCAGGGGCTTCAGAGGCAGGTGGAGTCGCCCACCTATGGCCGGTGCTTCCTCGTCGCTGGCAAGCAGGGCGCGGGCAAGACGCACTTCATCGAGGCCGCGCTGGCCAGGCTGGCCTCGTGGGAGGAGGCGCCGCTCGTAGTGCCTGTGGGCCCGGGAGGCTCCATCGAGCGGCTGCTACCCTCCATCATGGACGCCCTCCGGGCGCACACCGGGGTGGCCTGGAGGGACCTGGACGAGGTGGATCGCTTCCTGGCGGGCGAGTACGAGCCGGAGGGCTCTCCGCCCCCGCCCCCCATGCGCAGGCTGGTCATCGCCATCGATGACCTGCACACCTGGATGCGCGAGCAGCCGGGCCTCCTGGACGCGCTGCTGAACCTCATCAAGGACCACACCCGTCTGCGCCGCGTGGACTGGCTCCTCGCCATCCAGAGCTCCCACCTGGAGAAGCTCATCACAGGGCCGCTCGCCCAGGACTGGTGGCAGTACGGCTTCATGTCGCGGCTGGCAGCCTCTACGTCCAGGGCGGACGCCTGGCTCTCTCATGACGCGTGGAGTGTGCGGACCTCATTCTTCCAGGAAGCGCTTCCCCACGTGGGCGGCTGGCTGAGCCTGGACGAACTCAACACGCGGGAGCGAGTGGGCTTGCAGATACTCCACAGCCACCTGCTGTCGGACAGACGCGGCGCCACGCGGGAGCAGCTCTGGTTCCTGGACGAGATTCGCGAGGGCCGCGTCCAGCAGGTCCCCCCACTCCTGCACGAGCCCTTCATCGCCTGGACGGCGCTGAGCCTGCCGGACCTGCAACTCAAGGACCTGCTCAACGTCAGCTTCATCGAGTTCGTCGAGGCATTCTGGAGCCGCTACCAGTCCAGCCTGGAGCGGCTGCTGGAGGAGCGGAAGCGCTGCATCGCCCCGGACGTGCCGGCGCGGGAGCTGCTGGAGGGCGCGGTGCACCTGACCGCGAGCGTCATGGCCCTGGCCGGCAGGCTGGAACTCGTGCGCCCGCTGCTGGAGAGGCGCATCGCCGAAGCGGCCAGGGACATGCACTCGCTGGCGGACCCGGCCCTGGTGAAGCACACCCTGGAGGTACTCATCCAGGCCAACCTCCTCGAGGAGTCCACGGCGGCCAGCGGAGACCCGCCGGGCCTCCCGGTGAACAGGCTCCGCCTGCGGACGGAGACCTTCTGGGAGCTGCAGCTGGCCCGGCAGCTCCGGCTCAGCCCGGAGCTCGCCGGGAGCGGGGAAGAGGAGGCACTGCGCTTCGTGCGCGGCTGGTTCGACCAGCTCCATGCGGAGGACGTGCGGGAAGGGACGTTCGGCTTCCTGCTGCTCCTGCTGTCCCGCCACGCGCAGCCATTGGAAGCAACGCGGCGGGGGCTGATGGAGTCGCTGTGGCACTTCGATGCCGCGCCCGAGTTCCGCGCCGCAGCCTGGTTCGCCGCGCCCAGGGCGGCCACGGCCGTGCAGGCCCGGCTGGCACGGGAGAGCAGGATTGTGCCCGGACACAGTGGAAGTGTCCGGGAGCTGTTCGCCTTCATGTACTTCATGTGCGAGGCCGGCCCTGACGTGCTTGACATGCCCCGGCGGCTGGAGGCACTGAATCCCCTTCTGCCTTCTATCGGCGCAGCGGGGCTGACGGCCTACTACCGCTACATCGTCGAGTGCCTGCTGGGCCGGGAGCTGGAGGTCCGCAAGGTGCTCGCCGCGCTCCGCCACCTGTCCGGCTGCGAGGTGCTGGACGCCCGGCACCCCGGGCTCACGGAGAGCCTGGCGGACGCGGTGGTGGCTACCCTGGTGAGGCTTTCCGGCCGCGACTCCGGGCAGGTCGTGGGCATCCTGCTCGGGTACCTCCAGTCGTCACGCGAGTCCACGGTGATGCACTACAGGCCCCGGCGGGTGAAGCGGACCTGGACGCGGTACTTCTTCCTCGAGTGGCTCCTCAACCGGTTCTGCATCTGGCTCGTGATGAGCGGGAAGCTGGCGGGCTACACCCTGTTGGAGCAGCGGCAGTGGTTCCGCCCCGGCGAGCTGGAACTCGGCCATGAGCTGGGAGAGGAGCTGGACCGGGAGGCCAACATCGCGCTGGGCCACTGGTATGCCACCGCGAGCCGCCCCGAGGAGAAGAGCGCCTTTCGCCAGTACGTGACCGGACTGGGGCGGAGGCCCTGGTACGCGGACGTACGGCGCGCCTGTCATATCCTCTCGCACTGCGGCTACGCGGCGGAGCACGAGGCGGGTGAGCTCCACGGGCTTCGGGCTGAAATCGAGGAGAGGTTCCGGCGCATGACCCGGCCTGGGACGGAGAAGAAATCCGGAGGGCGGCACCGCGGCCCCAGGCGGTAGGCCCCTCCATGACGCACCGCGCTCGTCCTTCGAGGCGCTCCTCGGCCTCAGCTCGCAGCTCCAGTCCCTCACCCCAAAGCTCATGCCGAAGAAGGACTGAGCAGCAGGGGCCGCGGGGCTCGTGCTGGACACGCTGAGGTGGTTTCCCTAGAAGGCTCGGCATCCAACACAACCGCCCAGACCTGCCGGGCGGCATGGAGGTGCCGAATGTTGCGTGCGTTCGTCAGCTTTGCCTCCGAGGACATGTGGGCCCGGGACTTCCTCGTCCGTCAGAGCCTCTTTTCCGCGACGCCGTGGACGTTCGAGGACAACTCCCTCCGGCAGGATCTCGATGATGCGACCTGGAAGAAGCACGTCCGCCGGTTGATCCAGAACAGCGAGTTGCTGGTCCTGCTCATCGGCGAGGAAACGTACCTGGCGCCTGGTGCCATCTGGGAGGTGGAGTGCGCCCGGAAGCTGAGTCTCCCCATCTTCGGGATGCAGATCCGCCGGGACTCGCCAGGTCGCATTCCGGACTGCATGCGCGGCATCCCGGTCATCTACTGGGACTTCGGCAGCATCAGCGCGGAGCTCGACAGGGCCTACGCGTGGCTCGAGGGACAATGGCCCAGGAACACCGGGACGCGTCGCTGAGCCGCCATCCCGGGATCTACCGATGCGCCTTCCCGCTTTCAGCCCCCTGAACGTGACGCGGCTGCCGCTGCGGCTGTCCGAGGCGCGCGCCCTTGGCAATGAGCACGCTCTTCGGAAGCACGGGATAAAGCTCGCGTCAGACGTTTGCGCGGACCTCCTCATCAAGGAAGCGCAAGCTCCGGAGGACGAGGCTTTCGACATCTTCCTCTCTCATAGCTACAGCGACCAGGAGGCCATCCTGCGCATCAAGCGCAGGCTCGAGTCGTTCGGCTACAAGGTCTACGTCGATTGGGTCGAAGATGATGCGGAGCTGAGCCGGCTATCGGTTTCCGGCAGGACGGCGGAGCGTCTTCGCCTGCGAATCCGGAACCGCGATTGCCTCCTGCTGGCTACCTCCGAGCACACGGACGAGTCCTTCTGGATTCCGTGGGAGCTGGGCTACGCAGACGGGCACCACGGCAAGGTCGGAATCCTCCCCTATCTGAGAGAGGACGCGACGAGCAGTCGGTTCATGCGACTTGAGTTCCTTCAGCTCTATCCCGTGGTGGATGAGGCTCGGTTGAGGGGGGCAACCGAGCGTCGGCTCTGGGTCAATCGAGAAGGCGATGAGTACGTCACGTTCGATGATTGGCGTTCAGGTCGTCGGCTCCACTGGCGGCACATCGAAGAGTGAGACAGATAGACCGCTCCTCTTGGGCTGGCTCCGAAGCGCTCCGGTCCTCCTGGCCTGCTTCTCGGTGAGACGTCTCGCCGCATCGGCTTCACGCGTGCGCCCTCATACCTGCGCAACACGCGGCAGCCCGCGCGTTGATCTCCCCCTCGGTCAGAGGGACCAGGGTATCTGACCGGAAGTGCCCCGAGCCTGTCCAGCAGGGCTCCCACTCCTTGCGTCGTGGGGTATCTTTTGCCTGAAGTGCTCCTCCAGGCTCCGGTAAACATGGCTTCGACTCCGTCGGTCTTCATCTCGCATACGACACGCGATCCGCGCGACGCAGCCCTTGCCCGCAGTCTCGAGCTGGGCCTTCGTGAGCGCGGTGCCAAGGTCTGGATTGCTCCCCGTAGCATCCCCGTGGGGGCGGAATGGGAGCCGCACCTTGTTCAAGGACTGATGGAGCAGAGCACGCACTTCTTGGTGCTGCTCTCGGCTGCGTCAGTCACATCGGAGTGGGTGCTGAAGGAGATCGAGCTGGCGCGGAAGCGCTATGCGGCGTCAGGTCCGCTCCGGATCCTCCCCCTCCGACTGGGCGAACCCGGAGCCTTCGCGGGCGCGGACTTCCTCTCCCAGTTCCAGGAAGTGCCCCATGACGATGACCCGATTACGCAGCTCGACTCGGTGGCGGGGGCGCTCGGGCTGTCCTCTCGTAGGCGCACTCCGATGTCAGACATTCGCCACAGGGGGAAGCGCTTCTGGCTCCCGCGGGGGGAAACGATTCGACTCTCGTTCAACGGCTTCCTCCCGGATCCGGAGAGTGACGACTGGACGGGCTGGAACCCGAATATCGTTCCGTTCGAATCCATCTCCAAGTTGCCCTGCCTTGTGCTCCTGGGCGAGCCCGGCACGGGAAAGAGCACGGCCCTGAAGTTGATTGATTCCGGGTTGTTCCAGGGGAGTGACGACGAATCGTCACAGAACCTGCTAGTGGACTTGAAGGAATGCACTTCCGAAGCCCTGCTCGACAAGCACCTCTTCCAGTCCGCGGAGTTCCTGGCGTGGCGGAACTCCGAAGGCACTCTGAATTTGTTCCTGGACAGCCTGGATGAATGCCTGATTCATATACAAGCTATTGCCCGGAACCTGCTGACGGAACTCGGACGTTGCCCCGTGAAGCGGCTGCGGCTGCGGCTCGCGTGCCGTACGGCGGAATGGCCCGAGTTGCTGAGTCATGAACTGCCGGAGCTTTGGGGCAAAGAACACTTTGGGGCCTACGAAATAGCACCGTTGCGGCGGGTCGATGTCGCCGAGGCCGCTCGGATCGAGGGTCTCGACCCCGAGGCGCTTTTGAAGGCAGTCACGCAGCGGGACGCCGTTCCGCTGGCCATCAAACCAATCACGCTCGAGCTACTGATTTCTGCGTTCAAAGACGATCGGCGGCTGCCAGATAGCCTGCGCGCACTCTATGAAAAGGGATGCTTGCGTCTTTGCGAAGAGGTCAGCCTGGACCGAGCCGCATCGAAGGCCGATGGCAAGCTTCCGTCAACGCATCGCCTGCGGCTGGCGGAGCGGATCGCGGCGGTGACCCTGCTTTGCAAGCGTCCGTCCATGTACCTGGGAAAAGATGAGAGTCGTGCCCCGGAAGAGTCCGCCACTCTCGGTGCACTGAGCTACGGCCATGAGAAGATTGGAGGGAAGCCAGTCCCGGTCATGCCTGAGCATATCCGGGAGACCCTCCAGACGGGGCTGTTCACCGGAGGAACGGGCGAGCGGCTCGTAACCTGGAGCCATTGGACCTTCCCTGAGTTCCTCGCGGCTCGATTCCTGGTCACCCGGCGGGTGACCACAGCCAAGCTCAAGGAGCTTCTCCTACGGCCGGACACAAGCGGGAAGCTCCGTATCATCCCCTCGCTTCAGGAAATGGTGAGCTGGCTTGCAGGAATGAGCCCTGAGTTCTTCCAGGAACTCATCCCCATCGCCCCCGAGTTCCTACTCCGTAGTTCCGTAACCACCATCGACACGGCCTTGAAGGCAAGGCTGGTCGAGTCGTTGCTGGAGCAGCTCAACAGGCAGGAGGTCGCTGATTTCGAAGCTGTGCTACGGCACAGATATGACGTCTTGAAGCACCCTTCTCTCGGCTTACAGCTGACCTCCATCATCAAGAATCGGAGCAAGAGCTTTCTGGCTCGCGTAATTGCGATCAACATCGCTGGAGAATGCGGAGAATCTTCGTTGTTGGGAGACCTGCTTCAGATGGCGTTGGATGAATCAGAAAGCCTGGAGATCCGGTGCGCAAGTGTCGAAGCGATGAGTGCCATGGGCAATCAAGAGGTTTTCGAGAGCCTCAGGCCTCTGCTGCGTACCGAAGGTGATCCCGAGAAGGACCTGGCGGCGAGGGTCCTGCATGTGATGTGGCCCGGGTACCTCTCCGCCGAAGAGCTCTTCGAACTCCTCTCGGCACCGAAAAATACGCATCATTTCGGAGCCTATGCTGGTTTTCTTTACAGAGACGTAACGGAACATCTCAAATCCGAGGACCTGCCAGTGGCACTGCGCTGGGGGAGGAGCCGGGGAAGTAGTCGCTATTTCGATCCACTGGTCGAGGCTATTTTCCGCAAGGCCTGGGAACATCTTGATGCGCCGGGCGTGTTGCCGGAGTTCGGTGTTTCGGTCCTGAGCCGGTTAAAGCAGCATAGGTCTTTGTTCGGGGACGCACCGTATGGCAGGCGAACGCCTGCCCCACTACTGGCTGAGCCCGACAAGCGGCGAATGCTGGTGCAGGAGTTGGTAGGCCAGCTTGAACGCCCGGGACTTTGGTTGATCGACAAGGAGCCGTTCATCCCCAATGACGACCTTCGCTGGCTGACCGAGCAACTGGAGCAGATCGCGGATCCTCAGCTTCACGAACGCTGGTTGAAGCTGATCGAGAGCGCATTCTCATTGGACAACCTGGAACATGTCGACCTCATCCTGGAGGTACGGCAGCGAGTTCCCTCTCTCTCACGACAGTTCTCGTGGTGCCTGGACGCGGTCGAGCTTGGGTCTCCCCAAGCCGCCAGCCTGCGAGCCCGGCAGAAGCAGCGCGAGAGCTGGAATCAAAAGCGCGGCGATGAACAAGCGCATCAGCCTCCGAGCCAGGACCGCGTAAGGCACCTGCTCGAAAGGTTCGAGGCTGGCGACATGATTGCCTGGTACCGCATCAGCCTGGAGTTGGCTCGGAGCCGGGTCAGGGAACGCGGGTGGCAGACTGACGATGAATTGAAGGCGAACCTCACAGTACTGCCGGGCTGGGAAGCTCTCGATGAGAACCTCCGAGCCCGCTGCATCTCCGCCGCAGAGCGCTACCTGCAGGACGGAGAGCCCCGCACAGTCGAGTGGTTCGGTACTGGGGAGTCCCACCGTTGGGCCACTGCCGGTTACCGGGCGCTTTGCCTGTTGCTGGCAAAGAAGTCAGAGGTACTCGCTAGCTGGCCGACGGAGCAATGGACTCGATGGGGGCCACTCGTCGTCGATTGGCCCTGGGAGCAGGATGCGAAAGAAAAGGCAGTCCAAGATACCCTCGTTGCGCACGCCTATGTCAGGGCCCCCGAGGCGTTCATCTCGGCTGTGCTGATGTGGCTGGACAAAGCCAGCAAGAATTTGAGCGTCGACACTCTCCTCGAGAAGTTGGCGCGTCTGTGGGACCAGCGCCTTGTGGATGCACTGGTGGACTGGCTGTGCGCTGGCGTGCCAATGGAGCCATCGGCTCTGGGAGTGCTGCTGAACGAGCTTGTGCCCCGAAGCCCGAAGGCGTTCGGCCAGGCGCTGCAGTGGGCCTCGAGTGCTGCGGTCGATGAAGCGGCGCGAGAGAAGAGACTCGAAGCTGGCAGTTCGCTGCTCAACACGTCCCTGCGGGCCGCCTGGCCACACCTCTGGCCCTTGATGCAGGCAGATCCGGCGTTCGGGGTGCAACTCCTCATGCGCTCCGAGGTCTATAGGGTGCAGCGGGAACAGCAACTGCAACTGGCGGAAGAGCTCGACGAGAACTCCATCGCGGAGCTTTATGTCTGGCTCAAGAGGCGCTTCCCTCCCGCAGATAACAGGAACGTGCAGGCCTTCCAGATCACAGGGCTACGTCAAGCGCTGCTAGGCAATCTGAAACAGCGAGGAACCCAGGCTGCGGTCTCCGCAGTCCGGAGGATCTCGGAGTGCCTGCCGGAGGAGTCTGGACTGAAGCTCGCAGTGCAGCAAGCGGACGAACAGCGCCTCCGGTATGAGTGGCAGGGCTTGGAGCCCGAGGAATTACTCGCACTAGTCGAAGGAACCTAACCCGGGGCTCGGTTGACGTGATCGGCGGGGTCTGATCTTCATAGAGGGATGAGTGTTGGACTCCTCACCCCGCGAGTGCGGTTGGGCTCCGGTGGGCCCCGTGCGCCTCGGCCCCTCTCCGAACCTCACCCCGGCCGTGCAGGAGATGACGCGCACCGGCTGAACGCTCTCACGCGACAACTCCCTTGACGCTTACCGGTTCCGTCGATTGAACGGACGCCTCAGGCCCGTCACACCACCTTCCGCTTCAGCTCCCGCGCGGGAATGCCCGCCACCACCGCTCCGGGCGCCACGTCCGCAGTCACCACCGCGCCCGCCCCAATCACCGCCCCGTCACCCACTGTCACCGGGCCCACTATCTGCGCGCCCACGCCGACGTAGACGTTGCGGCCAATCCGGGGCGCTCCCGGCACTCCGGGCTCCGGCTCCACGCTGACGTTCTGCGAGAGGAAGCTGCCCTCTCCAATCTCCACGCCGGGCGCTACCACCACGCCCATGCCGCCGTAGCCCAGCTCCACGCTCGCATGGAGCCGCGACTCCAGGTCCACGTGGCATTGGTGCATGCGAGTGCCCACCGCCGCCACCACCTCCGGCAGCACCGGCACACCCCACGTCTTCAGCCGCTTCGCGGCCCAATAGAAGGTCAGCGCCGTCGGACCCATTTCCCCACCATTCTCCGGGCCACCGGGGCCCAGCGGAACTTCGCCCGGTACATCGCCCGGCCCCTCAGCGAGTTCCGGTAGATGAACAACCAGTGGTGCGGTCGCACCGTGTCCGTCCACTCCCGCTTGAAGGGCGCGTCGTCCCCCAGCAGGTCCAGCTCCGTCACCCCTCGGCCGATGCAGTCCTGGATGAGCCCCTCCGTCAGCAGCTGCCCCGGACCCACCTCCGCGAAGCGCTCGTCGTAGCCGGGCTTCATCGCCAGGTATCGGCCGCCGTACTCCAGCCCGTACTGGAACGCGATGGCCTGCTTGCCCAGCCGCAGCGAGTACAGCCCCAGCCACCCGGCCTTCGCCGCCACGTCCGCCAGGTCTGAGTAGAACGCCAGCCGCCGCGCGCTCTGCGCAATCGCCGTCCCGCGCTCCGCCTTCCAGCCGCTGCGCTCCAGCGCGAAGCCTTCCGCCAGCCGCTCAGCCAGTCGCTCGCCGCCTGTCATCCGCTCCAGCGTCACCCGGCCACGCTCCTCCAGCCGGCGCCTGCGCCGACGCAGCGGCTTCGACTTCCGCCCTCGCTCGCGCTGCCATGCCTCCACCGTCTCCGGTAACACTGTGTACGGCGAGCGCGCGCTCTGCCACGTCCCGCAGGGCAGCCCCACCCTGCGCGCCACCGCGAGGAGTGCGAACGCCGAGCCTCCCTCGGGCACGTCCGCCAGCCGCAGCACGTCCCAGCTCGCGTCCTTCAGCAGGTGCGCCAGGAAGGCCGTTCCCGCGCGGCGCGGGTCCTCCGCCAGCAAGTCAAAGCGGCACGAGTGCTTGTTCGTCAGCGACAGCAACTGCCGCACCGGCATCCCGTACTGCTTTCCCTGCTTCGCTTGCAGCGGCAGCACGGCCACCAGCCGGCCTTGCGCGTCACGCCCCGTCAGGATGCGCAGCCGGCCCTCTGGCGCGAAGTGCCGCAGCCAGCAGCGCAGGAACTCGTGCCGGTAGAAGACCTGGTCGTCCGTGCGTGTCACCAGCTCGTTCCACTCGGCCTCCAGTGCGTCGAACCCGGCCAGGTCACGCACCTCGCTCACGCGCATGCTCTGACGCGCGTAGAACAGCGCCCGCCTTCGGGCCGCCGTGGTTTCGTTGTGACCCGGTACTCCGACTCCAACGCGTGGGCCCGAGGGCACACTCGCGACGCCGGGAGCATCCGGGGTGGGAAGCTCCTCCATGAAGTCCTCTCCTCAGGTTGTCGCGACGCCCCTGGCTCAGCTCGCCGGGTCCCCCGCGTCGTCCACCGGGGCGCGTGTCACCGGAGCCTCCTTGGCCGCCGGCTCCCGCTCTTCCCGGGGCTTCGCATGGCCCCCCTCCGTCGACGCCCTCGGGCCCGCCACCACCGGGGTGTTCGTGCCCGGAGCGGGCCGGGGAACCGGCACCGCCACGTCGCCGCGCTTCGTCTCCAACGCTTCTTCGAACACGTCCCGCAGCGGCTGCGGCGCCAACGGCTCCGACAGCGTGGGTTGCGTCTCCGCCGGCAGCAGGGGCGCTTCCTCCGGCTTGGCCTTGCCGAACCCCGAGAACAGCCAGCCGCCCTTCTGACGCTCGTACAGCTTGCGTGTCTCCAGCGCCGCCCGCGCGTGCGAGACGCGCCCGGCCACCAGGTCCTCCAGCAGCAGCTCGCTCAGCCGCCGCCGCGTCACGCTGTCCAGGTAGTCGAAGACCTTCTCCACCTTGCGTGTGACGGACTGCATGAACGTCGAAGTCCCCGTGTGCCGCAGCGCCGCGAGCTTCGCCTCGTGCGTGGCCCGGGCCCGCTCGGCCAGGCGCCGCATCCGCTCGGCCTCCTCCGGAGTCTGGGCATGCTTCGCCAGCCGCGGTAGCGCCACCCGTGCCAGCCCCGAGTCCACCAGGCCGCAGTCCGCGAACGTCTCCAGCGACTCCAGGGCGCGCCGCCGCGACTCCTCAGAGCCCTTCCGCAGCGTCTCCAGCGCCGAGCCCACCCGGTCCAGCGCCAGCCACCGGTACACCCAGTCCAGGCCCGTGCCCTTGATGTTCTGCGCGCCCATGATGCTCACGCTCAGCCCCGGCGGGACGGCGCGCGCGCACGCGTCGATGACCTGGTCACCCGTGGCCCCCGCGTCGTTCACCGGCACGAGCTGCTCCAGGTACAGGTCCCGGTAGGCGTCGCGGAACTTCCGGTGGAACGCCGCCACCGCCTCCGCGTCGCCGTCCCCGCCCGCGCCGGGCAGTGCGCGCCGCAGCCGCGCGTGCACCACCAGCCGCGCCAGTGCGTACAGCGCGTGCTCGCGCACCTCGTCCTTCGTCGCCGGAGCCAGCACCTCGGGAGATGCCGCGTCCTCCCGCACCGGCGCCTCGCGCAGCGCCGCATCCAGCAGCGGCCCTACCTCGCGCTCCAGGGCGGAGCGCACCCGCGCCACGGCCAGCTCGTCATCGTGGGCGCCGAGCGCCGAGTCCACCGCCGCCACCAGCTCCGGCGTGCGCACCGCGGTGAGCCCCGCGCCCTTCGCGTAGAGCCCCAGCCGTTCGAAGAAGGCCTCGGGCCTGGGACGGGGAATCTTCAGTCGCGCCAGCTCGCGCGTCAGGCGGGCCTCGGGACGGCTGACATCCGAGCCCGCGACGAGGTCCTCCTGTGCCACCACCTCGGTGCGCTGGAGGAAGCGGTCCAGCGCGTCGCGCACGTACTTCTGGAGGCCCTCCAGGTTGGTGCCGATGAGGACGTGCCGGTCCGCCGCCGCGTCCTCCACCATGATGCGCGCGAAGACCTCCGAGCGCGACACACGGTCCCACCGGTTGTTGATGACGGTGATGACGGCGCGGTCCGCCTGCGTCTCCGGCTCCACCGTGTCCAGTCCGGTGCGGCGCCAGTTGTTGAGGAAGCCCGTGCGCTCGTTGGCCGAGTGGCCGTTGATGAAGGTCAGCTTCCGCCCGCGCACCTTCGCGCTCGGGAAGACCTTGAGCACGCCAATCTCCGGCTGGACGTGCTCGGCCATCAGCGCCAGCGCGTACGCGCGAGGCACACCGAGTTGCTCGCCCAGCGTGGCCACCAGCGCCATGTTGCGCGGGTGCTCGCGGTAGGGGAACAGCGCGAGCAGCTCCTCCGGAATCAGCTCCGCCTCCCACCACGCGCTGTGGTGCAGCGCCGTGCCGCCGTCCTTCGCGGCGCGCTGGAAGAGGGGCAGGAAGTGGTCTTCCGTCGTCACCACCTTGCCGCCCTTCGGCATGAACTTCGTGATGACGGTGGCGACATCCATGCCGGCCGGGCCCTGGATGTCCTCGTGGTCCGGGTACGCATTGGTCAGCGTGGCCACGTCGTCCTTCATCCAGTCGTTCTGGAGCAGCTCCACGAAGTTGGGCTGCAGCGCCATGCACTCCCAGAGGAAGACCTCCGTGCCCAGGCGCGCGCCCAGCTCCACCATGTCCTTCTGCTCCCAGATGGTGGCCTTGTCGTACGGACGGAAGATGAAGAACTCCGTCGGCGCTCCGCCGGGCGCGGAGTGCACGAACATCGCCTCCGAGCCCGTCGTCTTCGCGAACACGTCGAAGCCCAGGCCGGTGAAGAGCGCTGCCTTCAGCCGCTCCGTGCCGGACTTGCCGCGCGTGCCCCAGCCGCCGATGCACAGCGGCACCTGCGCGCGTGCCTTCCGCACCCGCTGACGCTTGGCGTACGTCTCACCGAGGAAGACGGTGAACAGCGCTGCCGTGAAGATGCCGAGCGCCGCGACACCGTTGCCGCCCGTGCCGAGGAAGTAGCCCTCGCTCTCCATGATGCGCTCGGTGAGCATCGCCAGGACGCCGCTCTCCAGTCCCACCAGCGCGGACGAGTGGAGGCGCGGGCCCTGGCGCTCATCCGGGTCTCCGAAGAGGGTGGACAGCGGGCCGGGTACCGGCGCCTGCTCCTCGTACGGGGAGAAGTGCACCAGCACGCCGAGGTCCTTCTCCACGTGCTCCACGAAGCGGCGGCGCTCGCGCGGCTCCTCGCCATGGAGCGACGTGAGCCGCAGCGCCGACAGCCGGCGGTAGTCACGCGTTACTCGCAACCGGTTGCGCAGCCGCCGCGCCAGCGAGGGCGGAGGCACCAGCACCGTGGTGCCGTGGCTGCTGAACAGGTGCACCTTGCCGTTCGCTCGCAGGGGCAAGTCCAGCAGGTCGTCCACGGTGGGCAGGTGCCGGCCCCAGCCGCCCTGGCTGGCCACGTGCACGCGCTCGCCCGGCACTACCGTCTCCGTGATTTCGTCCAGGTGCGCGGGGTGCGCCCGCAGCGTGCCCGGCATCACCCGGCCGACGGTGTGCTGGAACGCCTGGCGCTTGTTGGGCGCGGGCGTGCGCAGCTCGTGGAGGATGCGCCACAGCCGGCGCTTCTGCCGGTCTCCCTGCCACAGCGTCAGCGTCGTCTCCGAGCGCTCAGCGTAGAGGCCGTACCCGTCCCGCGACAGGTCCGCGAGGATGGCGCCCAGCCAGGCCGGCGCCTCGGGCATCGGAGGCAGCCCGTCCGGCAGCGGTTCCAGCGTCACCTTGGTGCGGCCCCCGGGGCGGAGCTTCTCCACGCGCCCGGCGAGGTAGCGCGTCCACGCCAGCCGCGCGGGGTCGGCCGTGCGGCGCAGCACCTGCTCGGCGTTGGACGCGGTCTCCAGCACCACGCCCTCCGTGTCCGGGCGCACCCGCAGGGCGGCCACGGCCTCGGTGAGCCGCGTGTGGGCCTCACCCAGGCCGGCGCCTAGGGACTCGGCCAGCGCGGCGGACTGCTCACATGCCACGCGCAGCACGAGCGCATGGGTGTCCTGGCTCAGCACGTCCACCAGCAGGGCGAGCACGGCGTCTCGCACCGGCGCTTCCTGGCGCGCGCCCTCCGCAGCTGCGAGCACCGCGGCGGTGCGCACGCGGGGACTCTGCGTGGCCCCATCCAGGCCCGCGAGTTGTCGCAGGAGGGACTGGCCATCCACGCGGCGCGCCAGCAGGTCACACAGGCCCATGCACACGAACTCGCTCGGGTCGTGCGAGGCCACCTCCGCCAGTAGCGGGAGCAGGTATTCAGCGGGGAGCAGCGGTGTCGCCAGTTCCAGCGCCTGACGGCGGAAGAGGAAGTCCTTCGCGGAAGGGTAGGGGCCACGCAGGCGCTGGCGCAGCGTCGCGAGCCCGGCGAGCAGGTCCGTCACCAGCAGCGCCCGGAGGGCCTCCGCCTGGAAGAAGGGGCTCGCGTCCTCCTGGCCCACCAGCCCCGACAGCTCCGCGCCAGCCTCCAGCAGCGTCGCCACCGACTCGGGCTCCTGGCGCGCCAGCGCGTGGAAGCACTCCAGCGCGGCCAGGCGGTTCTGCGCGCGGGGTGCTCCCACCGCGCGCTCCAGCAGTTCGCTCGCGAGGGACTTCAGCTCCGCCGCGTGCATGGCCCGGGTGTCGTCGTCCAGCCGCCCCAGCACGCTGGTGAGGCAGCGCAGCGCCGTCTCCTCCTCCTGGAGGAGCTGGTGCCGCTTGCGCTCCAGCCGCTCACGCAGCGCGTCCAGCCCCATCCACCGGTCCAGCGCGCGGAGGTCCTCGCGGCGCTCCTTCCGGTCCTTCACCGTCTCGGTGAGGTGGTCGACCAGGACCTGACGGCGCGCCTCCTCGCCGTCCGCTTCGTTGTAGCGGCGGGTGAGGGCGGCGGACTCGGCGTCGACCACGGCGACCTCGGCCACCAGGGACTGCACGGCCTCCCGCAGCCACAGCGCATGTCCGTCTCCCCCTCCATGTGGGCGCGGACAGGACTCGCACAGCCGGTGCGCCAGCCGGGCCACCACGGCGCGGCGGACGCGGCGGTGGAGGGGTGGGAGGGCCTCGAGGAGCAGGTCTTCCAGCGGATCAGACGACGGTCGCATGTCGCCGGGAGAGCTATGCATCGCCCCCGAGGGATGCCGCCCGGGGGCGATACCGCGTTGTGACGAGGACATTTCAGTCGAGGGAACGTCCGCCATCGAGCAGCTCTTCGAACTCCTCCTCGGGAGGGGTGATGTCCCGCAGGCCTCGGCCGCCCATCCAGTCCCAGCGCGCCCCCACGGAGAACACGTTCTGCAACCCGAAGGGGTCCGACAGCAGCGCCCGGTCCTCCGCGAACAGCATCAGCCGGCTGCCCGCTCCCACCCACACGTTCCAGTCCAGCCGGCCCGCCACCCGGTGCCGCAGGTAGGCGTCCGAGCGGTGCTCGTCCTTCATGCGGTAGGACAGGTCGTAGCCCAGCTCCGCCCGAGTGCCCCGCAGCGGCCCGCCCAGCAGCGCCGCCCACTTCAGCTGCCCGCCCGCGTGGTCCAGCGTGCCCAGGTCCGCGTTGGTGGTGGCATACGTCCCCGCCGTGCCCACGTGGTCCTGGAACGGCTGCCAGCGCAGCGACAGTCGCGGCATCAGCCGGCGCGGGTGGTCTTCTCCGTACCGCCAGTACACGCTCTGGTCGTAGCGGCCCGCGTCCACCGCCGAGCCACCGTGTGACTTCTCCATCGCCAGCCCCAGCGACGGCACCAGCCCCAGGTCCGGGCTCAGCCGCACCCAACGGTCCACCGAGGCCCGGCCGCGCGCGCTCCATCGCAGCGTGCTCTCCACCGACTGGCTGAAGAGCGAGCCCTGCACGTTCAGCCGCAGGTTCAGCGGCAGTCGCGTCACGTACAGGCCCGTCGTGGCGCCGAACACCGTGGGCTGGCCCACCGGGTAGCGCGCCTCCGGCTGGAAGCGCAGCCACATGCGCTCCTCCACCAATTCGCGGCGCAGGCCCAGGCGCACCTCCATGCCCGAGCGCAGCGGGCGGTCCACCAGCTCACCCTCCTCGACTTCCTCGCGGCGGAAGGCCAGCTCCGCCGAAATCATGCCCAGGCCGCGCGGAGACTCCGCGGGAGCCACGCCCTCCGGCAGCAGCGACAGGCGCGGCGGCAGCGCGGGCCAGGGCAGGGGTTCCAGTCCTGAGGAGGACTGCTCCCACCAGCGCCCGGCCGGCGCGTCCGGCGCCTCCACCACGCCCAGCTCCACGCGCACCAGTGCTTCGCCCTCGGGCGACTCCAGGCGCACCTGGTGCGGGCCCTTGTCGGGCAGCAGCAGCCACGTCTCTCCGGCTCGGCCCACCGGGACGGAGACGTTGCGCACCGTGGGGTCGGTCTCCTCCGGCAGGCCCAGGCGCACCGGCTGCGCGTCCGCCGCGCCAGCGCCGCCCGTGCCCTCTCCGGTGGGCACCACCACGCTCGACAGCAGCACGTGGCGTCCGGCCTGGGGTGACAGCGCGCGCGCCTGGATGCGCAGCGCGCCCGGCCCGAGCACCGTCATCACCACCGGCGTGCCCGGCTTGCTGCGCAGCATCGTCAGCGGTTGCTGCGAGGACAGTGGCGCCGAGTCGCGGCCCGCGACAGACGGGTCCACGAAGCGCACCAGCCCCAGGGCCGGCGTCTCGTTGCGCGCGTGCAGCACCTCCACCTGGTGGCGACCGCGCACGTCCATCACGAAGGTCAGCAGCGCCGTCCTTCCATCCTCCACCTGCTGCTCCACCACCGTGCGGCCATCCACGCGCAGCGCGAAGGTGCACGGTGGCCGGGGGCCGTCCACGCCCACGCGCGGCGTGGAGCCGCACAGCACCTGGGCACCGACGGGACGCGCCTCGCGCACGTCCATGCTCAGCACGCGCGCCCGGCCCGAGGGCAGCAGCCGGCCCTGCTCCAGCGGCCATGGTGGCGCCAGCAGCGCCTTGCGCACCGAGTCCTCCGTGCCGGCTTCCTCCGGGTCTCCCTCGGCGAGCGCGTCCAGCAGGCCCGCCGTCTGCTCCGCGTCGCGCAGCCGCTCCCAGCGCGTCCAGCGGCCCGCCAGCGCGCGCATGCGGCGCACGCGCGGGTGGTCCGCCCAGCCCTCCAGCTGCGCGGCCAGCGCGGCGCCCAGCGGGGCCCCGCCCTCCCGCCATGCGCTCGGCGACGACTCCAGACGCTCCAGCAGCCCCAGCGCCTCCAGGCCCACTTGCGGGAGGCCCGTCTCGCGGTACAGCGCCACCAGCGCTAGCGCCGCCGCCTCGTCCTGACCGGACGCCGCCAGCCAGCGCGCCTTGAGGTAGCGCTTCGCCACGGAGCCGGTGCCCTCGGAGGTCAGCGCCTCCAGCGCGCGCTTCGCGCCCACCTCGCGGGCCTTCGCCACGCGCGCTGTCAGGTCCTCCTTCGCCGCGCCCGGGAGCACGGAGAAGGCGGGGGACACCAGCATGGGCTCGGTGAGGGCCTGGCCGAAGCGCAGGCCCTCGCTCTCGCCGTCCTGCAGACGGCCCAGCAGCGCGAGCAGGCGCCGGGACTGCTCCGGCGACAGCCGCTGCTGGTCCTTCAGCAGAGGCACCACGTCCGCGCGGGCGAAGCCCTCTTCCTGGAGCGACAGCAGCAGCTCCGCACGGGACAGCCGGGGCTCCAGGTCGTCCGGCGTCTCGCGCAGCCGCCGCGACAGGGTGAGCAGCGTGTCCATCGCCGACGCGCTGGCGACAGCCACGGCCGGGGCCACCGCGTCCAGCGAGCCCGCGGTGCCACGGCGCACTGACAGCGAGGCGACGAGCGGCGTGGCCTTGCCCTCCACCTCGAACCAGACCTCCCGCGCCAGTGGCGGAAGCACCACCACCGCGGACACCGGCGCGCCCGACGTGCCCTCCGCGCCTTCCAGCGCGTGGTGCAGCGAGCCCGAGCGGCCCGGCATCAGCACCAGCTTCTGGGGCCGCCCCACGTCCGTGTGCATGCGCAGCGTCACCGGCCGGGAGACGTCCCCCAACCCGCGCAGCTGCAGGCGCACCGGCGTGGGCAGCTTCGCGTCCGGGACGCGGAAGCGCACCGCCTTCTTGCCCACGCGCACCGGCCACTGCGTGCGGAGGTAGCCCACCTCCTCCACGGTGCGTGTTGTCTCGGCCGGCCGCAGCGAGAGGAAGGCCCGCGCGTCTGCGCCACCCTTCAGGCGCACGGTGTGGTCACCGGGCGGCAGGGCAATCTCCACCGGCTCCACCGCGGACAGCGGGAGCAGCGGGAAGTCGTGCTCTCCCACGCGGAGCGCCAGCGGCGCGCCCGAGCGGGACGGAGTCACGACGTAGGCACGCAGCAGCGTCGGCGCCTCGGCCGGGCCGCTGGCGTGGACGCGGACAGCGGCGCCCGAGGCCAGTGGCCAGAGCGCTCCAGACGAGGCCGTTCCTTCCTCTTCATCCACGCGCTGCACGTCCAGCCAGCGCGTGGGCAGCAGGGCCGTCGCGTCCTCCTCCGGCGCGGGCACCACGCGCGTCCACCGGCTCGCGCGCCACCACGCGGAGCGGTAGCGGCGGCGAATCTCGTTCGACAGCGGCTCGGCGCGCCATGCCAACTCCAGCGCGGCCAGCTCGCGACTGCGCAGCGGGTCTCCCAGCGGGAGCCGCGCCACCAGCCCGGCGGCTTCGGCGGCGAGCCAGCCCGGCTCCGGGAAGGCGGGCGCCGTGCCCAGCAGCGCATGCGCCTCGTCCGTCTGCCGGCTGTCCAGCAGCAGCCGCGCCGCGCGCAGCCGAAGGTGCCAGGCCAGCGGCGTGGTGGCCGACTGCCCCTCCAGCGCGCGAAGGGCCTTCACCGCCTCCGACACGCGCTCACCGCTCGCCTCGTCCACGGCGACCAGGGCACGGAGCAGGGGAGGCAGCCCCGCATCATTATATACCGCGATGAGCGAGGCCTCTCCCGAGGCCAGCTCCGGCGCCAGCGTGGCGAGCTGCCGACGCAGCAGCGCGGCGCGGGGCGAGCTGTCCGCCTTCACCGCGTCCCAGGCCTTCCGCGCGTAGTCATGCCAGTGCGCCTCGTTCGCCAGCGCCTCGCCCAGCTTCGGACGGCGGGACACCACGCGGGCGCGGAGCAGCACCGGGCTGCCGTCCCAGTGCACGCGGTAGGCGTGCCTTCCCGGGCGCAGCGCCACCCGCAGCTCCTCCTCGACGCCCACCCGCTCCCCGCTGGGGAGCACGCGAGGCCTGCGGTCCTCGGGCAGTGCCACGTCGGACGCGCCATCCACCCAGGCGGGCTCCGGCGCCACGTCGGCGCGGGCCAGCATCATGCCCTCGCTGCGCACCTCCAGCGCGACGGGCGGCGTCTCCGTGCCGTGCAGCAGCGGACGCGCCTCCAGCGCCAGCACGCCGGGGCCTTCCAGCTCCACCGCCCAGCTTCCCGTGCCCTGCTCGGGACGCACCCAGGGCGCGCTCATACCCTCCAGCGAAACCGTCGCGCCGGGCGGACGGGGATGGGAGACGCGGAGGCTCGCCCCTCGCAGCGGCGACACCTGGGTCCACTCCCGCAGCGCGGCGGCCTTGCGCCAGTCACGCAGGGCGCCACGCAGCGGTGCGTCTTCCGGCACGCCCTCCGCCAGCGCGGCCTCCAGCTCCGCGTCCAGCTCCAGCCGCGTGCGCAGCGACGCCTGGAAGGGCAGTGGCGGACGCGGACTCGTGCCGGCCACCCAGCCCAGCAGCGCCTCGCGCATGGCCTCGTCGGTGTGGCCCGTCACGTAGGGCAGGGGGCGCTCCACCCAGACGCGGCCCGGCTTCGTGGCGGTCACCAGCCAGATGCTGCCCGGCCCCATGGGCTCGGCGAGGTACCAGCGGCCGGGCTTCTCCGGCACGCCTTCCTCCTCCACCCTGAGGTGTGGCCCCTCCGCGTCCGCCGTGGGCACACGCACGAAGCGCAGCGTGCCGGGCGCGCCCGTGACGCGAGCCACGTCCAGCGGCCCCAGCCACAGCGCGGCCCCTCGCTCGGGGCCCACTTCCACGGCGCCCGTCACCTGTGGCACGCCGTCCGGCACATAGGGCGCGGTGGCGCGCACGTCGGCGGGGGGAACGGGGGCGCGCACGGGGCGCGGCTCCCAGCTGAGTCCTTCCACCGACCGGAGCGTCTCCGGCGAGGAGGCGGCGAGCACTGCCACCGGCAGCATGACGAGCATGCCGGCCAGAGAGACGAGTCGTGTGCGGCGTCGAAGCGGATACATCGGCGCTCAGTCCTCCAAGGGTGCGAACAGCACGTGCCCCATTCGCGCGAGCCGCTCCCCGGAGGTGAGGGACTTGCGCGCCTGGGCCGACAACTCGAGATGGAGGAAGTGCGCGCATTCGTACGCCTGCAGCAGCCGTCCCTGGGCGTTCTGCGTCCCGCCCAGCACCTGTGCTCCTTCCGGATACAGGCGCACCCCCTCACCCAACACCTTCACCAGCCGCTGCGACACCCGCCGAGCCCAGGCCGTGGGCTGACGCGTGCCGGAGCTCACCACCGCGGTCATCGACTGGTCCCGCTGCTGCCCGGCCGCCGCCTTCGCGGTGCCGAAGCCGTGCAGTTGCACCACGCGTGGCATGGACAGCGTGCGAGCCACCAGGTTCGTCACCTCCTGGAAGAGGTGGTCCGGGTTGTGCGCGACGTCCGCCGGATGCTCCGGGTCCTCGGGCGTCTCGCCCGGGTTGCCGTGGTAGCGGTGCGCGGTGGCCGTCATGAAGAGGCGGGGCCGCAGCCCCTCCGGCGCGCAGGCGAAGAGTCCGACGCCGATGTCCTCGGTGCCCCGGTCGAACCAGGGATGCGGCACCTGCACCACGTCCTCCGTGGCGGGCCCGGTACGGACCACGTAGGCCCCCGCGCCGCGCAGCCGCTCGGCCTTCTCGCGCAGCACCCAGAAGGTGTCCTGCTTTCCCTCCCAGACCTCCAGCCGGAAGCCCACGGAGGCCGCCACCTGCTCCAGGCCCGCCGGTGGCGTCTTCCGCTCCGGCGCCGCCTTCAGCAGCGCGGGCAGCAGCTTCGTGAAGGCGGCCCGCTCCTCCAGCGTGGTGGGGTGGAACTTCACGTCCTTCACCGCGGGCCACAGCCCGGCGAAGCGCGCATCGGGGCCGCACCCCTTCGCGGAGCGGGGCCGCGCGGGGCTCTCGTCCGGCTCGCGCGAGGCCGACGCGTCCTCCTCCGCGCCCAGGGTCTTCTTACCCTGCTCGCGCGAGGCCGACGCATCCTCATCTGTTCCCAGGGTCTCCTCGTCCTGCTCCGTGCTGTCTCGGGGCGTGGCCTGGGTCGGCTCCTCGCGACGGGTGCGTGTCTCCGTGCCTTCCGACACGGGCGTCGGGGCGGGCCGGGAAGCCGCCCCGGTGGCGGGCGTCGGGGCGGGCCGAGAAGCCGCCCCGGAGGCGGGCGAGGATGCGGGCCGGGAAGCCGCCCCGGTGGCGGGCGAGGAGGCGGGCCGGGAAGCCGTCCCGGAGGCGGGAAGGGCGGTGGGCGTGGCAACGGGCTCGGACGCGAGGGCGAGCGGTGTCAGCCCGGGCGCCACCAGTGCGCCCGCCGCCAGCCAGCGTGCGGCCCATCGCGGCAGGCAGCGACTCACAGCGCGTCCTCCAGCTCCCAGCCGTTCCGGTTCCACTCCTGCGTGACACTGTTGCTCTCGGCGTGGCCGAACATGAAGAAGCGCGCCCACAGCGGCGAGTCGCCCAGGCCCTGCGGCACCACACGCACCTGGTGCAGACCGGGCGCCAGGTCCTCGCCCAGCGTCACCGACACGGTGCGCGCGTACCACCGTGCCTGCGGACGGCCCGCGGGCGTGGCCGGCGCCTTGGTGGAGCGGGGCAGCGGCAGCACACGCGTCGCGCGCGTCACCCGGGGCAGCAGCACCCCGCTGCGGCGGAGCGGCTGGCCGTTGTCCAGCACCACGGACAGCTGCTGCTGCGCGGAGCTCTCCGGCTGCTGCGTGTAGACGATGATGTTGACGGTGACGGCGCCCACGCCCGGCTTGCGCACGGGCACGCGCAGGCCCTCGCCGTCCATCCGGTACACGGTGCGAGCGCCCAGGCCGCTGCCCTCGACAGGCGGCCGGTTGAGCGTGGCCGTCAGCCCTTCTGCGGTGGTGCGCAGCATGACCTCGTGCTCACCGGGCGGCAGTGGCGGCAGAAGCTCCCGGGTGCGCGTGGAGCGCAGCGTCCAGCGGTGCACCGGCTCGCCGTTGAGGATGACTTCCACCTCGCTGCCCAGCCCCTCCGCGCCCTCCAGCGACAGGCGCAGCTCCGGCCGCGACGGCGAGCGCGCGTCGAACCGCGTGCGCACCGCGCGCCCCGGCGTCAGCAGCGTGGACAGCGCGCGGGCCGCGTCGCCGGCACCCTGGATGGGCTCCAGCACCTCCTGAGTGTCGGGGCTGCCCAGGGGCTTGAGCACCACCGTGTTGCCGGAAGGCGGCGGCGACACCGTCTCCAGGCCCTCGGGCTCCAGGCGCACCTGGCTCAGCAGCTCCAGCCGCGCCCCGCGTCGGGTCAGCTCCGTCACGTTGGCCGGACGCATGGGGTGCCAGCTCCGCTTCTCCAGCGGCGCGTTGCGCCAGCGCACCCCTTGCAGCCCTTCTTCCAGGTACGGCGCCAGGCCGGCCAGTCCGCCTTGCGCGGGCAGGAAGGTGGAGAGGAACACCGCCGTGGGCTTCGAGGCGTGCAGGCGCACCTTGCGCGCCCCGGCCGGCAGGAACACCCGCGCGCTGGTGGGCACGGACACCGGCGTCGGCCGGTCCGTCACCTCACCCGTGCCCGCGTCGGCCGTGGCCGCGAGTCCCTCCGAGCACGGCAGCCGCTGTCCCGGAAGCCGCGGCACGTCGGCGCTCTCGAAGCTCGCGGGCTGGGGCACCACGTCCATGCGCGTCTGGCCCATCACCTTGCCGCGCGCGTCCAGTACCGTGAGGAGCACGTCGGACGGCTTCTCGTCAGCGGCGCCGGTGACGCCGAGCCGCCGCGCGTCCAGCCGCAGCAGACGCCCGGCCGGGTCCATCGCCGCGTCGACCTCCAGCTCCAGCGTGGCGCAGCCGGGGCCGGTGACGAACGCCTCGGTGCGGCGCGTGTCGGGCAGCCAGGCGATGCGCGCATCGGGTTGGATGGTGGCGCGCAGCTCGGACGGAGCGAGCCACGCTCCCGCGGGCCCCTCCACCGTGTAGCGCAGGTCTTCCGTGCCCGCGTTGTGGATGGAGAGCGTGTGCAGCCCCTCCGGCACGTCGAGCACATGGGACACCGGAGCGCCGCTGCCCAGCGCGGGCACCTCCCAGGTGCGCTCCGCCCCGGTGGGGCCCAGTGCGCGTACGGTGACGGGGCCCGCTGGCGTGGGCGTGCCGCCCTCGGTGTCCGGCGTGGTGCTCCACAGCCACAGCACCGCCTGCGTGGGGCCGTTGACGTTGAGGGCCACCGCGCCGCCCGCGCCCAGTCGCTCCTGCGCGGACTCGGCCACCTCCACCAGCGGCAGGCGGAACGGGGTGCGGTAGACGGGCTCGATGAAGTAGTCGGCGCCGGCCTCACCCTCCGCGCTCAGCCGCTCCCACTTCTCCTCCGCCAGCTTGTGCCGCGTCTCCGCGGACAGCTTCTCGAAGGGCAGGAAGGTGGTTCGCTCCACGCGCTCCTCGGCGCGCTGGTCGGCCACGCGCTGCGAGGAGAGCAGCGGCAGCCGTCGCTGAGTGCGCACGTACACGCGCACCAGCAGCGTGCCGTGGGTGCCCGCCGGCTTGAGGTACATCACCGCATTCTTCGTGCGCGGCGGCGGCGGCAGGCGGACGAGGAACTCGCGCTCGTCCGTCACCTGGACGTTGGGGTCCGTGACGAAGGCGCTCTCCTGCAGCCAGGTGCCGTCCTCCTGGGGCTGGGCCTTGCTCTGCCGTGTGCGGGTGAAGAGGGGCTTCTCCAGCAGCACCTGGGCCGGGTCGCGCAGCAGCAGCTTGAGGCCGTACTGGTACTGGCGCTCGGGGCCGTAGGTGGTGCCGTCCGGCAGCATGAGGTGTGTGACGACGCGAAGCTCCTCGGCGTCCGAGGGCACCTTGACGCGCATCTCCTCGCCCGCCGTCAGCCGGTAGAAGACGAGCCGCTCGGCGCGGGCGAACTTGTCGTCGCGCACTGCGGCGGTGGAGCCGGCGCTGCGCACCACGCTCGCGCTGGCGGCATAGATGAGCGCCAGGGTGACAGCCAGACCCACCAGGGCCAGCAGGGCGCGGGACTTCGTCTTCATCGGCGTCCCTCCACGGACGTCAGCTCTCCGGTGAGCAACACCGGGCGACGGTGGCGCAGCGCCTCGTCCACGGCGGCCTCCAGCCCCTCGACTCCGGCCACCAGCTCCACCCGCTTCAGCGGCGACGGGTGCTGCTGGAGGAAGTACACGCCGCGCAGCACGTGCCGGCCCTGGCGCGCCTCCACCACCAGCCAGGGCAGTCCGTGCGACGCGCTGTAGCCCGCGCGCACCGACTGCGTCACCGGCCCGGCGCGGCCCGCCCGGGCGAGCATCCGAAGCTCATGCACGTTCTGCTGCAAGAGGTAGCGCTCGGCGCTCGCGGTGAGCGCGGCGAAGCGCTCCTGAAGCGCGGCGGGAGCGGGCCGAGACGACACGCGCAGGCCCGGCTTGAGCAGCGCCTGGAGCGGCGAGTCCTCGGCTGGCACCGGCCGCGTCAGCCCCGCCAGGGCCAGCTCCGAGGCAACGAGGCGTGGGCCCACGAAGGCGCCGCGCAGCGGCTCGGAAAGCCACAGCGTGGCGGTGTGCGCGCCGCCGAAGGTGCGGGAGAAGGCCGCTTGCGGGCTCGCGTCCGACAGGCCGGCCAGCTCCGGCGAACCATCGTGGTAGCGCACGCGCGAGGACAGCCACCCCAGCGGTCCACTCTTCGCCAGCAGCCGCTCCAGGTCCGCGGGACGCTGCCCCGGCTGGAGCACCGGGCCCCCCACGTCCACCAGCACGTCGGCATTCACGGCCGGGCGGCCTGAGAAGCCGCGCACCTGGAGGACCAGGCCGCTTCCCTCAGGCAGCGCCCGGTGCACGGCCTGGTGGAAGGCCTGGAAGGTGGTGCGCAGGTGGCCCTGGGTGGCCGCATGGAGCGCCCCCGTCGAGCCCTCCGGCGTGGCCACCACCAGCGCACGGGCGCGCGCCTCGTGCCACGCCTCCAGCGCCACGGCCAGCGTGCCCTGCTCGCGGTCCGGCACGGGCACTCCGAAGGCGAGCGTCCCCGTGCCGGGGCGCACCAGCAGCGAAGCGCCCGCGCGGCCAAAGTTGCCCTCCGTGTCCGTCACCCACCAGCAGGGGCCCGTGTCCGCGCAGTCCTCCACGGGCCTCACCACCATGCCCATGAGGCCCGCCATGGCCGAGGCCCAGCGCGCGTGCAGCGACTCCGGCACCGTCGCCCCGCCATTGCCCAGCAGCGGCGCGGCCACCTGCTGCTCCAGCACCAGCAGCTCGGCGTCGGTGGGCTGGGGCGCGGCGCCCTCCGCGTACGGCGCGGACTCCTCGGGTGACAGCAGCGCGGAGCGGACCTGCACCTGGGTGAGGGGCGCGGGCAGCTCCGGCAGGCCCTCCAGCGCCACCGTGGCCAGGTCATGCGGGTGCGCGCGCAGCACGCTCAGTCGCGCCTCGCCCCAGGACAGGCCGGGCTCGGGCGGGGCCGCGTCGGTGGTGGCTGTTCCGGGCCACAGCGACTTCAAGGACTCGGGAGTCTGCCCGCCGGGTACGTGGAGCAGTGCCCCGCCGCGAGCCAGCGACGTGTCGGCGCGCACCTGGACGCGCTCGCTCGCGGACAGCGCCACGTGCGCGCTGCGCAGGGGTGCGTCCGGCTCATTCAGGGCGTCACCCGTCACCAGTCCGGCGGCGGACGTGTCCACGCCGCTGGCGATGATGGCGCGGCACCGCACGCGCTCGCACAGGGTGGCGGCGGCCTCGGCACTGGGAGCCTCGGTCAGCGGACGGGGCACCTCCAGCACGGGCCCGGGAGCGCCCGGCACCAGCACGGCGGTGTCCCAGCCCAGCTTCCCTTCGAGGCGCTCGCGCTCCACCAGTGCGAAGCGTGCGGGGGCTCCCGGCGGGGTGGCCAGCGGGCGCAGCTCCAGGCCCAGGGCCTGGGCGCGCTCACGCACCGTGCGCTCCGCCTCCAGGTCCCCGGACTCCAGCCATGCGCCCGCGGCGCGCCACAGCGCGACGTACTGGCGCAGCTCTCCGTTGCGCCGGCGCAGCGGCACACCGCTGGCGTCATTCTCGCGCGCGGTGGCATGCGCCAGCGCCATGACGCCCAGGGGGCTCTTGTCCAGGCCCAGTCCCGGGGCCCGCGCCGTCAGGGTCTCCGCGGTCAGCGCGGTGGCCGGGCGGGGCTCCACCAGCGACAGGCCGAAGCCCACCAGGCTGCCCACGACGAAGCCCGCCAGCGACGTGTGCACCGTGGCCAGCATCACCCGGGCCACGGCCTGCTTCTGGAGAATCTTGACCGCCAGCAGCGTGGGCACCAGGTAGCCGAAGCCGAACAGGTCCGTCACCTTCAGCCCCGGCACGCGGCCGCCCAGCGCCCAGCCGATGCCCCACTTCACGACGAAGCCGAGGAAGAAGACGAGCACCGTCTTCCGGGGGCCTTCCAGGTTGAGGGTGCGCAGGCCCGGCATCGCCAGCAGGGCGCGGGTGCCACCCACCAGCAGCAGCACCTCCAGCAGCGTGGCCACCAGCTTGGCCGGCTCCAGCCACGTCAGCGCCAGCAGCGCCGGCACGAGGATGCCGTTGAAGTCCCAGCCGTAGTTCAGGTTGAAGCGCGCGGCCAGCAGCGCCGTGGTGAGCAGGATGATGTACGCCTTCGGACTGGCCAGGAAGTCCTGCGCCACGTCCTCGTACATCAGCTCCAGGCTGGAGAAGGACAGGTTGGTGGCGGGCAGCAGCACGAAGCGCAGCAGCGCGTAGGTGAGGACCACCGGCACGCCCACCTGCCACAGTCCGCGCCGCAGCTTCAGCTTCCAGAAGGCGTTGGCCGTGAGTGGCACCAGCACCAGGCCGATGCTGTGCAGGCTGCGGTCCAGCGCGAACGACGTGCCCCACTGGGCGTCCAGCCACCGGCCGAAGTGGGGCAGCAGCACCGCCTCGCTCAGCGCGCGCACCAGCACGCTGGAGAGGACGATGGCGAAGAAGCGGTCTCTTCCGAAGAACTCGCTCCAGGCGCCTGTACGGCTCATGCCCGCGGAGAGCGCCAGCGCGAGCGCGTAGGTGAGCATCGCCTCCGCCACGACGGTGACGCCCGCCTCGGGGTGGATGACGAAGACGGAGGCCAGATAGCCAGGCACCACCAGGCCCACGAACACCCACCCGAACGTCTCGGTGAGCAGGGCGAGGATGAGCACGCCAACGAGCACCGCCGCCAGAATGGAGGTGTCGAGGCTGTAGGCCGGGAACAGGGTCAATGTGGAGAAGAGCGCCATGACGTCGCTCCGCGCCAAGCTAAGGAGCGTCTTCTCACCGGCTAGTAAAGACCCCTCACGGACGAGCCAATCGTCGGCCAGGGAACCGACGACACGCGCTCGACTGCCGGACGGTGGACAGAGCCACCGTCAAAACGTGCAGAAGGGGAATCGCGCGGGCGCGCGGGGGCCCGCGTCAGCGCCTCGTAGGCGCACGGCGTGCACGCACCTCGTGCCCGGGTGGATCAGCGACAGGCGGTGAGGCTGGCCACGGCGGGGCACCCCAGGCCATTGCCCGGAAGTGAGCACGGCACGGTGTCGGCGAGCGCTGCGATGACGGCGTCCGCCGCGGCGCCGGTGCCGCGCAGCGTCGAGGCCTGCTCCAGGTGGAGGAAGCGGTCGCTGGCGGAAGGCGCATCGGCGTAGCACGCGTCCCCCGCGCCGTTGTCGATGCGGCCCTGGACGTTGGTGGTGCCACATAGCGCGCGGTGCTTGCCGGAGTCGTCCGGGGCGTTGCACGAGAAGGCGCGGCGCGGGCCCGCGGGCAGGCGCTGGTTGAGCGCGTCGCGCAGGCGCACGGACAGCGAGCTGGCGCGGTCCTTCGAGGTGCCGTCACTGACCACGGCGGCCTCGGGGCCTTCCTCGGACACGTCCATGCCGTGGACGCTCACCGCGATGCCTTGCGGGTAGGCGTCGCGCAGGGCGCGGTGGGCGGCTGTGAAGAAGTTGTTGGCGTAGTGCGCCACGTCGGACGCGCGCAGGCCGGTGGTGCCGCAGACGCCAGTGGTGCCGCTGCACGGGCTGGCCGCGGCACCGGCACAGCGATTGGTGCCGGTGATGAGGAGCGCGCGCGCGCCGAGCGCCACGAGCTGCTCCGCGCCCTGGCGGAGGGTGCCCGCGTCGGAGTCGGCGTGCGGCGTCTCCAGCCACAAGTCTCGCGCGGGCGCGAGGTTGATGATGAAGGTGCCGCCGCCGCGCGTCCGGTCCTGCTCGGCCAGCACGAGCCACCCGCCGCCGCTGTCAGCGTCGCGGTAGCTGGAGAGCGAGTAGCCGAGCTGGGCGAAGTCCAGCACGCGCTCCGCGGAAGGACCGGTGGCGAGCAGCTTCCCGAAAGCCCGCTCGAAGGCGGTGAGCTCGGTGCCACCCGGCTCACGGAAGCCCTCGCTGCCCGAAGCATTGATGGGCACCGTGCCGAGCCACGTGCGCAGGCTTCCCTGCTGGAGCGGCAGGCCAGCGGGCATGGCACACGCGCTGAGCGGGGCAGGGGTGGCCTCCGGCGTGGGCGTGGTGTCCCCGGCGGAGCCCTCAGTGGTGCTGGTGCTCGGGAGCGAGGGGCCCGTCGTATCGGGCGTCCTGCCCGGCGCGTTCTCGGACGGCGCGGGGGACTCGGCGCCGGGGGCGTCGGACGACTCCGTCCCACTGCCAGCGCCTGAGCAGCCGGCGACGGAGAGCAGGATGAGCGAGAGGGCGAGCGAGCGCTTGGAGAAGGGCCTCATTGACCAGACCGAACAGCCGACTGGTCAGGACCATTCTTCCCAGCACCCTCGACACGGAGCGAGACCTCAGGGGAACGCCCGCATGCCCGCCCCACATCCGGGAGGGTTCATCCCGAGCCGAGCCCTGGGCCCCGCCGCGCATCAATAGAAGAAGCGCGTCGACAGGATGAGGCGGAGCGCGTTGCCCGCGCCGCCGTCCTGGTCCTGCCTCCTGCCGAAGAGCAGCTCCGAGCCGAACTCGAAGGAGCGCACGGGGCGCACCTTGAGGTTGCCGGAGAGGTAGTGCGTGCGGTGCAGCGTGGTGCCGGGAAGCGTGTCGGGCGGGGACGCGTCCAGGAAGCCGTAGACGAATGTCGAGGCGAGCCACTCCGTCCACTGTGGCTCGAGGCCGACATAGAAGCCGAATGAGGACACCGACTCCAACCGCCCCGGCGCCACCAGCACCGCGTCGAGCCCCTGTCCCGCCAGGTCGCCGACGTAGCTGGCCATGCCGGCGCCGTAGTGGACCTGGGCCGATACGCGCCAGCCAGAGGGCCTCCACGTCCAGAGCCCGTTCAACATGACGCCCCGGCCCAGCGTCATGTCCTCGTCGCCGCCGAGCTCGTAGTAGGCGAGCCACCGCGCCAGCGCCGCCAGCCGGAGGTTGCGGCCGTCGCCGAAGTCCCACTCCAGCGCGCCCGCGACGTCCGGCAGGGGCATGCGCACCTGCTCCGTGTCGGTGTTGGCGAGCGTGAGGTCCGGCTGCGGTCGCTCCAGCGACACCTGCACCAGCAGCGGCCCCAGCGTGGGGCCATAGCGCAGCATCTCCCGCCGCGCGGCCAGCATGGAGCCGGGCCCCTGGAAGTCGAGCGTGTCGGGGATGGACTCCAGCCCCATGAAGGTGGACCACTTCCGCCCGGCGAGCAGCGGGCCGACGACGGCGTACACCTCGTAGACGCGGAAGTCGCCGCCGCTGGAGCCCTCGCCGTAGAAGTCACCGGACACGTGGCCGATGAGGGGCCCCAGCCTGGACAGCTTGCCGCCCTCGAAGAAGAGGCGGCTCTGCTTCGCGTTGAAGTTGAGGTTCGGCCCGCGCAGCTGGGTGTCGATGGGGATGGAGGAGGGGACGAAGTCCTCCTCGTTGAGGATGGGCCGGAAGTCGTAGTTGACGTCCACCTTGATGCGGCCCCGGAAGGTGACGTAGCCGCGCTTCAGGTCCTCCTCGGTGGCCTGGCCCGTCCTGACGACGATGCCCGTGAGGTCCGGGTCGATGATGGCGCCTGGGACCTCCTCGGGCGCCTGCTCCGTCTTGGGAGGCTCGGGCTCCTCGGACTTGGTGGCCTCCTCTGCGATGGACGTGCCCCCGTCAGGCGCGACGGGTGGGGGCGCCTGTTCATCGCCCGCGAGTGTCTCGGGGAGTCCCGCGTCGGGCACGTCCGGGGCGGGGAAGGCGAGGGCGGGGCTCGCGGCGAGGGCCAGCATCCACAACACCGCCAGCTGGCTGGCTCTCCGCATGCGGCGCCCTCCACGACTTCCGACGCGGCGGAAGCTGGGAGGGGAGGATGCGGAGTCAGCGCTGGGGCAGCACCACGGCCCCGGGTGCCGCCTGGATGTCGGTTAGTCCCCGCCGCACTCCATGCGTTCCTCGTTGATGCGCTTCTCCTGGCTCTTCATCCCGGTTCTGTCCACGGTGATGAGGGTGACCTCGTCTCCGCGGACCACCGAGCCACACTCCGCGACGGTCGCAGTGCAGCTCCGGGTGAACTTCACGACGCCCTTATTGTCGCGGGCAATACTCGGGGCGAGGCAGCTGTAGCCTGAGGGGCCGTTGCGAACGTCGCCGGAGAAGGTCTCCTCGCCCGCCGCGCTCACGGTGTCGAGCACCTCTCCCGCCTTGCCCATGAGGGCGAAGACGTACTGGGTGCGGGTGTACTCATCGCCGGGCATGTCACCCTCGGGCACTTCGGACTCCTCGTACGTGAAGACGCGGAGCACCCGGCCCTCCGGCAGCTTGAAGGTGTGGGAGTCGGCGTTCAGGGTCGCCGCTTCGACGTTCGGGCATGCCAGCTTCTCGCGAGGGAGCTTCACGTCGCGCGCGTAGGTGTCTGGAGCGACGACCTTCAGCTGCTCCAGGGCATCTCCGCCTTCACCCGCGGGGCAGAAGCCAACGACCCACACCCAGAAACCAGGCTTGAGGCCGCTGACGGTGCTGCTCTGGACCAGGGTGGGGAAGCCTTCCGGGATGACGACACCGCTGTCGGAGAGGAGCTTCCCGAGCCGCTCCCAGCCAGGCTTCAGGGCCTCCGCCGTCGGCTGGTCCTTCGCGCCCTTCCAGATGAGCGCGACGGCGTCGTCCGCCTTCGCCTCGGGGGCCGACGCCAGGGCCAGCGCGAACGCCACCACAACGAACGCACGCAGGGACGGGCCGCGCCGCTTCCGGAGGGTCTTCACCGGGAGGCGGGCTCCCGCACGCGCTCCAGGGCCTCTTCCACGTACTGGATGCCCCGGGGCGTAATCGCCTTGCCCTTCTTCGTGTCCTGGGCGTAGCCGCTGTGCAGGCGGAGCGCCTTCGCGGCGTTGGGCGCGGCATACGTGACGCCCAGCTCGCCCCAGAAGCGCGACATCGTCCCGGACGTCACCTCCACGTCCGCCTCCACGGCACGGGCGAGGTAGAGGGGGATGAGCGAGCGCACCAGTTGGTCCTTCTGCCGGCCCGCGGTGACCAGCGCCTCGTGCCGGGGGTGCGCGCGGAGCGCCTCCACCAGCCGGGCCACCACCACGGACGCGTCCTGCGGCGCGGCCGTCGCGCTCGCGGTGCGCGCGGCCTTCTTCGCCTTCGGGCGGCTCCGCGACGCTGTTCCCTTGCCTGCCTTCGGAGCGGCCGCTTCCGCGCCGTTCCGGGCCGGGGCCTTCCCGCGCTTCACGGGGCGGGCCTTCTTCGCCTTCGCGCGTCCGGCGGGGGCGGCCTTCGCGGGCGCCGGGGGCTCCGCCTCGGGGGCCTCGACGCTGACGGGCTCCCGGGCCACGGGTTCGGAGACGGGTCTGGGGCGCGGTGTGCGCTCCACCACCGTCTGTGCGGGGGCCGGAGCCGGCCTGGGCGGCGGTGCCTGCCCCACGACCTCGTTGCGCGGTGAAGTGTTGTCGCGCGGAAGTCCCAGCATCGCGCGCACCTCACCCACGACACCGCCCAACCCCACGTTCTGGAGCAGACCTTCCAACCGGGAAGTGAAAGACACCTGGCGAGCCTCCTGGATCCGCCGCACGTTACCCCAGGATGGGCCTGATCCGGATCAGCCGCCCACGGAAGAGGCCCCACCCCCGGACTCCTCCCGGGTCGGCGGGGCCCACCTGGGCCGTTTCCACCCTGGCCGCCGGGGGCCAGGGGACGCCGCTCACGGCAGGGTGTTGAAGAGGCCCAGGCCGTTGGGCGCGCCCCACCCGGTGGGGATGTCCCAGCCGGGGCCGGCGACGTACCCCCGGTCGGAGACGCCCACGGTGATGTCCCGGAAGGTGTCCTGGACGGCGGGCGTCGTATAGAGCGTGGAGTTGAGCCAGCCGACCACCGGCTTGTTCTCCGAGGCGCGCGCGCTGTTCACCACGGCCACCAGCCCCGCGAAGATGGGCGAGCCGAACGAGGTGCCCGTGTTGGGGACGGTGTTGCCCAGCCACGTGTACCAGTAGCCGGTGTCCGCGTTGAGGGCCACGTCGGCCACGGCGCGGCGGCGGGGCACCTGCGGCAGGCCCTTCTGCCACTCGGGCGTCGGGAAGGTCATGCTGATGCCCGAGCCCGAGTACAGCCAGGTCACCTCGCCCGTCACCGTGTTCCCATTCATCCTCAATTGCGTGCCGCCCACGGAGGTGACGTAGGGGCTGGAGGACGGCACGTCCACGCCCGCCGAGTCACCGCCGGCCGCCACCACCGTGATTCCGAGCGCGGCGGCCATCGTCGCGGAGGCGCTGTACTGCTCGTGCACCGCCTTCGGCTCCGAGTCCTCGCGGTGGGCGAACGAGTCGGTGATGACGGACACCTCGCCCCGGGCGATGGCCTCGTTGAAGGTGTAGACCATGGACGTGTTGCGCGCGTCCGGGCCCATGTAGACGATGACGTCTGCCTCGGGGGCCATGACGCTGGCCCACTCCACGTCGAGCTGTCCCTCGCGGTAGCGCGTGCCGGGGGGCTCCATGGTCTGCACCACGGTGGGGTCCGAGCGCTCGACGCCGAAGATCTTCCAGAAGGCGCGCAGGTCCTTCCACCGGAAGCTCGCGCCGATGGTGACGCCCAGCTTCACTCCCTTGCCGCGGAAGCCGCGCTGGTAGAGGGGCGTCAGGCCGTAGGCGCTCGCCACCTGCTGGGGCGTGAGTCCGTCGCTGAGCGGCTGCGGCGGCGTGGTGGGCACCTCGCCGAACTCGCCGGGCAGGGGGCCCGGGTCGGTGGGCAGGTCCACCGCGACGATGGAGGCGATGCGCTCCTTCACGAACTGGGGCGCCTTGATTTCCACGTTGGGCGGCAGGCCGTAGACGTTGTGCGGGTCATTGCCGCCCTGCGGGGACTTGCGCTCCAGGATGATGAGCTGCACGCCGAACGCCGCGTTGAACTGGGACACCGTACCGGTGAAGTGGATGAGCAGCCGGTTGGTGGCGACGCGCTCCACCTTCAGTCCCACCGACTCCAGGTGGTCCGACACCAGCTTCACGTCCTGCTCCCACGGGGCGTGCCGCGCGTTCCACTGCTGCGGCGTCATGTACCGGCGGAAGCGCGCGCTGCTGGGGTCGTACATTTCCTTGATGGCCGTCTCCAGCTCCGCCCTGTTGCGAATGGGCAGCGCCACCAGGCCGCGGATGATGTCGGTGTTGGGCGCGGGGCCAAGGTCTCTGTAGACGCCAGGCATGGGGCCGGGCACGCCGTCGGGAGTGGGCGTGGGCGTGCGGTCCAGGGTTTCGGGCAGCGGCGGCGGGGCGTCCGGGTCCACCGGCGTCGGAGGAGGTGGCTCCTCGACTGGAGGTGGTGCTGGAGGTGGCGGTTCCGGTTGGGGTGTGGGCGCCGGCTGAGGGACTGGGTCCTCGGGGTTGGTGCTACGGGGAAGGCCGACGGGGACCAGTCTGTCCGAGTCGCGGCAGCCCGCGCCTCCCAGCACCGCCAGCACCAGCACGCCCGCAAGGATGCTTCCTCTCATGTCGTGGCTCCCCCACCGATGCGGCACGCCAGGACCGGCCGGCCGCCTCCCATCCCGTCCCCCTCACGGGGGACCCTTGGTACGACTGTGCGGAGGGAAGGTGGGTGTGGCTCGCAGGGCATGCAACTGTTCGCGACCGGGCAGTCGGGGCTAGAGTGCGGGCACGCGTCCCCCCCATGCGGCTGCTGCCCTCTGCCCTCATCCTCCTGCTTCTCGCGCCCTGCGCGGCCCTGGCCCAGGGTGACTCCCGTATTGCCTTCCTGGGGCGCCAGCTCCAGCAGGGCAAGGACCCGCGCACGCGCTCGCAGGCGGCGCTGGTGCTGGGCGCCACGGAGGACCCGGAGGCAGTGGCCCTGCTGTGCGGAGCGCTGAAGGACACGAGCGAGCTGGTGCGCTCGGCGGCGGCGAAGGGACTGGCGAAGCTGCTGGAGCCGTCCGCGCTCGCCTGCCTCCAGGCGCACAAGGCGGAGGCGGACGCGGCGGTGAAGTCCGCGGTGGACGAGGCGGTGGAGGCGCTGAAGGCGTACCAGTCGCGCCGTCCGGGCTTCTACGTGTCCGTGGACGCGCTGAAGGACCGCACGGGCAAGCTGCCGGCCGAGCTGGTGAAGGCGACGGAGGCGCGGCTGCGCTCCCGGCTGGTGCGCCGCGGGGCGATGCTGGCCCCGGCGAAGGAGTCGAAGGCGGCGGCGAAGGGCACGCTGAAGAAGCTGGGCGTGTCGGGCTACCGCATCACCCCGGAGATACAGGCGACGGAGAGCGGCGGGCTGCGGGTGCACATCGTCTGCCTGACGTATCCGGAGCTGTCGTTGATGGGGCAGGTGGACGTGAATGCCGCGGGCGCGCAGCCCGGAGACCTCCTCAAGGCGCTGGTGCCGAAGGCGGTGGAAGAGGCGGCGGAAACCTTCGAGTGGAGCAGCGAGACATGACGACGACGACGGCGCCCATGGCGCCCGTGAAGCGGCGCTGGCGCAACTTCCTCCTCGACACGGGCTTCCAGCTCAAGCTGACCGCGTACATGGTCGCGGTGACGCTGGTGTTGTCGGCGCTGCTGGGCGTGTTCCTGGTGCGGGCGGCGCGCTCGCTGATGCGGGAGACGGCGACGGCGGTGGAGGCGCGCTCGCGCGCGGCGGAGGTGAGCCGCGAGCTGTCCGGCGCCACGCTGTCCAACGAGCTGCTGGCGCGGATGGACGACCCGTCGTTCGAGGCCACCTTCCGGGAGAAGGCGCGCTCCATCGACGCGGCCTACGAGGAGGAGCGCTCCGCCATCGTCGCCCAGCGCGCGGAGCTGGAGCGGCAGCAGCGGCTCACGTGGTGGGTGCTGGGCGGGCTGCTGACGGGCTTCACGGTGGTGGTGGCGCTGGGGACGATTGTCGTGACGCACCGGCTGGCGGGGCCGCTGCTGCGCATCCGGCGCATGGTGAAGGAGGTCCACGGCGGCAAGCTGCGTCCTCCGCAGTACGGCCTGCGCGACGGTGACGAGCTGCGGGACCTCTTCGAGGACACGCGGATGATGGTGCAGCGGCTGAGGGACCAGCACGAGGAGGACGCGAACGCGCTGGCGAAGGCGCTGCGAATCGCCGAGGGCGCCGGGGCTTCGCCGGAGGCCCTGGCGGAGCTGCGCACGCTGGAGGCCCGCTACCGCACCCGGCTGGAGCAGTAGCGGGACGGACCCGGCTCCCGCGCGTCAGTGCTTGCGGGGCCGGAGCTTGCGAAGCTCCGCCTTCAATGCGGCCAGTTGCTGCTCGGCCTCCTCGCGTCGCCGGACTGCCTCCTCGAGCCGCCGCGTCTCGGTCGCCAGGCTCCGCTCGGCCGCCTTCCGCTTCCGGGCCTCCGCGTCGACACGCCGCTGGACCTTCTCCACCTTCTCCCGGAGCTGCTCCATTATCTCCGACGACTCCAGCAACAGCTTCCTGCCCGCCCACAGCAGCAGCCGGTCGTCGCGCACCTCCAGCTCCAGCCCCAGCACCTTCGACAGGTACCGCCCCTTCCGCGGCTTGATGCGCGTGTACGTGCGCGCGGAGCGCGTCTTCAGCCGGAAGCCCTCCAGCTGTTCCCGGTTGCGGTCGTAGATGAAGTATTCGGGGATGCCCAGCCGGGCATTGCGCTCCACGTTGACCTCGGCGTCCTTCCTCCGGTCGCCTCCGTGGTGCACCTCCATCACCCAGTCCAGCCCCTTGCCCTCGTGACTCACCAGCCACTTCCCGCGGCTGTGTGACTCGACGTCGAACACGACCAGGAGGTCTGGCGCGAAGCGCCGTTCGCCCGGGTAATAGACGGGCAGCTCCGAGCCCACGTACACCTTGCGCCGCTTGTTGCCGAAGTGCCCCTTGAGCACGTCCAGCGCGCGGTGCTTGCCCTCCTGGTGTCTGTCTCCCTCCGGCGGAGACATCTCCCGGTCCGTCACCTCATCGGGGAGTGACTCCACCACCTCCGCCCGCTCCTCGGGCCCCATCGCGTCCCACTCCTCTTGCGTGGGAGCCCGAGGGAAGGCCTGCCCACGATGGTTGTCGTCATCCGCGTGCCATCCCATGCCGTGAAAGCGTGCGGTCGGCAGCCTCGCGCGTCAATGCCTCACGGACTCCGAGCGCGCGTCCGCGCCCGGATTTTCGAATGAATCCGGATTCGAGCCGCGAGCGAGCCTCCGCGTCAGCCCCAGGAGCGCGCGGGGTCCAGCTCCACGGTGAGCCCGGTCTCCTTGAGCACGCCATGGATGCGCAGGCGCGCCTGGGCCCACGGGAGTGCCTCCACGCGGTAGCCATCGAGCGCGTTCATCAAGTGCGCGCGGTAGCTGGGGTGGCCCGGGTCCGCGAGGATGACGACGCCCCGGTCCGTGGTGGAGCGGATGAGCCGGCCCACGCCCTGGCGCAGCAGCAGCAGCGCCCGGGGCAGCCGGTACTGGAGGAAGCCCATGTACTCGCCGCCGTTGCGGGCCAGCGGCTCCTCGCGCGCGGCCACCAGCGGGCGCAGCGCGGGCTCCAGCGGAAGCTTGTCGATGAACACGCAGCCCACGCCCCGGCCGGGGATGTCCACACCCTGCCAGAAGCTCTTGGTGCCCAGCAGCACCGTGCCCGTGTCGCGCTCCTGCCGTGCCGCCAGCGAGCGGCTGTGCCCGCGCGACTGCCGCATCACTTCAATCCCGAGCGGCTCCAGGCGCGAGCGCACCTCCGCCCCCACGCGCTCCATGCGCCGTGTGGACGCGAACAGCCCCAGCACGCGCCCGCCCATGGTCTGCGCCAGCCCCGAAATCCGGAGCGCGGCCCACTCGACGAAGGCCTCCTCGTGCGCGCGCGGCGCGTCGGTGACGAGCACCACCAGCGCCTGCTCCCGCAGCCGGAAGGGGGAGGGCGCCCGCACCAGCTTCGGTGCCGGCTGCTCGCCGCGCCCGTCCAGCCCGAGCCGCCGCAGCACGAAGGGAACGTTGTCCCCCGTGCCCAGCGTGGCCGAGGCCAGCACCAGTGAGCGCTTGCTCGCGGCGAAGTCGCGCGACACGTACCCGGACACGTCCACCGGCTGCGCGCCCACGCTCCAGCGCTGCCGCTTCGGCTCCGCCGTGGCCGCGTAGCATCGCCCCGGCGCGGCCTCGCCGGACAGCTCTCCCGCCAGCACCGCCAATTCGCCCAGCTCCGTGGTGGCCCCGGACAGCTCGCGCTCCAGCGCCGGCATCCGCGCCGCGAGCTCCGGCAGGGCCGCCAGCACCCGTACCGCCAGCAGCGTGTGCAACGCCTGGAGCGCGCCGCGCACCGCCTCCAGCCCGTCTCGCACCGGCTCCCAGGCGGGCAGGGCGCGCACGGCCTCCGTCACCCGCAGCTCCGGCGCGTACGCGCCCTCGTCCGGGTCCTCGCCCACGGCCGTGGCCGCCGGCTCGCACAGCGCCAGCACGCCCGCGCCCAGGCCGCGCGCTTCGTCCAGCAGCCGGCGCAGCCCGTCCTCCACCTCGCCCATCAGCGTGCGTGACTCCGCCCGCGCGCCGCCCAGGGCCCGCCGCAGCTCGGCGAAGAGGCCGCGCCGTCCGTCCCGCCCATGCAGCCGCTCCGTGAGGCGCTGGAAGGCCAGGTCCGACAACTCCACGGCCAGCGCGGTGGTGGCGACGTCCTCCACCTCGTGCGCCTCGTCCAGCACCAGGTGGTCCAGCTTCGGGTAGCGCGCGGGCCAGGCGAAGGCGAGGGACTGGTTGATGACCAGCACGTCCGCCTCGCGGGCCTGCGCCACCGCCGAGTGGTAGAAGCACTTGTGGAAGTGCGGGCACTTCTCGCCCAGCGTCGTCGCCGCCTCCGAGCGCACCGCCGGCACCAGTCCGTACATCGCCGGGAAGCGCTCGCGGAACCAGTGACTCAGCCGGTCCAGGTCGCCCTCGCCACTGCGGCGCATGTACGCGCGCAGGTAGGCCCGCGGCGCGCGCGCGGCGTGGCCCATGCCCGGCTCCACCCGCGTGGCCTCCAGCGCGCGGCGGCGGCACAGGTAGTTCGTCTGCCCCTTCAGCAGGGCGTAGCCGAAGGACCCGTTCATGGCCCGGTGCAGCCGGGGCAGGTCCTTCTCCAGCAACTGGTCCTGCAGCGTCTTCGTGTGCGGCGCCACGCCCACCTTGCGCCCGTTGCGCGCGGCGAAGAGGGCCGCGGGCGCCAGGTACGCCAGCGACTTGCCCGTGCCCGTCCCGGCCTCCACCGCCACCTGCCCGCCGTCCGACAGCGTGCGTGCCACCGCCAGCGCCACGTCCAGCTGCGCGGGCCGGCTGACGAACCCCTCGCTCACGCGCTCCAGCGCGCCACCGGCGCCCAGCACCGCCGCCACCTCGTCCGGGCGCACCGGCAGCACCGGCGCGTCCGCGTCCGGCTCGGGCGGGGCCGATACGCCTCCCGCGCGCCTCCGCTCCGGCCGCCCGCGCAGGAAGCCCTGGGCCTCCAGCTTCAGCGGCACGGACACCGCGCGGCACGCCGTGCGGAGCCGCGACAGCAGGTCCACCAGCGGCCACTCCTCGTAGTCGAAGGCGCCGTGCGCGTCGTCTGCCAGGCCCGCGTCCGCCTGCGCCAGCCGCAGGTCCGCGCCCGGGCGCGGGTCCAGCGTGGCGAGCAGATCCGAAACGTCGTCACCCCGGCCGTCGCGGATGCAGCGGTCCATGGCGTGCACCAGCACGGACTGCACCGCCTCGCAGTCCGACAGGGCCCGGTGCGGCTGGCGCAGGGCCAGCCCCGCCCAGCGCAGCAGCGACTCCAGCGAGTGGCTGGGCAGCTCCGGGTGCAGGTAGTGCATCAGCTCGCACGAGTCGAGCACCGGGGCGCGGATGGGGCCCAGCAAGTCGGGCAGGAAGCCCTTCTCGAAGGGCGCGTTGTGCGCCACCACCGTCCACCCGGTGAGCCGCTCGCGCAGCTCCGCGATGTCGGTGCCGAAGCGGGGCCGGCCCGCGAGGTCCGCGTCCGTCAGGCCCGTCAGCCGGCGGATGGTGAGGGGCAGGGGCCGCGACGCCGAGTACAGGCGCGCGAAGCGGTCCACTTCCCGCCCACCTTCAAAGAAGAGGCAGCCCAGCTCGATGACCTCGTCCACACGTGGGTCCAGCCCCGTGGTCTCGAGGTCGAGAAAGACATGCCGGGTGAAGAGCTCCGCCGCGCCGCCCATGCAGGGCGCCGAGCCTAAGGCCGACTCGCGGCGGAGGACAGAATTCGGCCGCCGTCCTCAGTCCACCATGAACACGCCGGAAATCATCTTCCCCATGGCGCAGCCGTAGACGAGCTTGCCGGACTCCTTGGGAGTGAAGGCGATTTCCACCGGCTGGTTCAGCGGCAGCGGGGTGTTGATGTCGTAGCCGTCCATGACGACCTCGGTGGCGCACGTCTGCTCCGTCTTGCGCGTCACCACGAGCTTCACCGGCTCGCCCTTCTTCAGATTCACGGGGCTGGGCTCGTAGCCCTTCTCCGTCACGGACAGCTCCACCACGCGCACCCCGCCCTCGCGCTTCTCATTGGCAGCGGGAGCCGCGGGAGCCGCAGCGGCCTCCGGCGCCTTCGCGGAGGCCCCTGGGTCCTTGGTGCAGCCCTGCTGCGTGGCGCCCACCATGGCGGCCGTCGCGGCCAGGGCGAGCCAGGGCTTGATGATGCGGGAGATGAAGCGGCGCATGTGAAGCCTCGAAGGGAAGGAGGGGGCACGGCGCCCCGAGGAGACGGCGGCCCTCAGGCCTCGTCCTCGGGGGCGCTCTCGTCGGCGGGGGGCGGCTCGAAGCGGAGCAGGGCGTGCAGCGGCACGAAGACCTCGTGGCCCTTCTCGCCCAGCAGCAGGTCGAAGCGGCCCACGTGCATCAGCGGCAGCTCCAGGGTGATGCCGTTGCGCAGCACCAGCTTCACCGTCTGGCCCAGGTGGTCCAGGAACGCGCGCGGGTCCGAGTACGGGCGCTTGTCCGGCTGGCGCGCCACGGCCGCGGGCTTCTGCGTCAGCTTCGCGTCGCGCTCCAGGCCGGGCAGCAGTCGCTCCCAGTCCGCGCGGCGGGCCAGCAGCACCACCTGCAGCTTCTCCAGCCGCCCGGTGCGCTCCAGCGTGAAGGCGATGGGCTCCTCCACCATCAGCGTGTCCAGCAGGGAGCGCTCCGCCAGCACCACGGAGACCTCTGCCTTGCCGCCGATGAGGTCGGTCAGGAACTCCGCGACGATGGCGTTCTCCACCTCGCCACGCGCCTGCTTGATGGCGGCCTTGCGCTGGGTGCGCTCCTTGCGCGCCATGAACTCGGCCACCGTCATGCCGCTCTGGAGCACGCCGAAGGCGTCACCCAGCGACAGACTCGGCGTCTGGCCCATCAGCTCGTACACCTGGTCGAACCGCTTCGCCTCCTCGGCGTGCAGCTTGCGCCAGATGCGGGCCTTCATCTTCCCTTCGAGCTCGCCCTTGGCGATGCGGGCGGGGACGTGCTCGCGCGCCGCCAGCAGCTGGATCTGCTCCGGCGTGGGCGGCGGACGGGGCGTGGAGGAGCGGAACCCTCCGGGACGCCCGCCGAAGCCTCCGGGCCGGGGCGGACCGCCAGGACCCGCACCCCCTGGACGCGGGGCCATGGGCCGAGCGCCTGGCGCCCCGCCCGTGGGGCGGGGCGTGGGCGCGGGGGACACGACGACAGCCCGGGGCACCGGGGGCGCCGTCGGTGTCGGTGTCGGTGTCGGTGTCGGTGTCGGCACCGGGGCCGCTCCGGCGGCCGGCCGGGGCGCGGGGGTAGGCAAGGGGGCCGGGGCCGTGCCTGCCGGCCGGGGCGCGGGAGTGGGCGCCGCGGCGGCGGGCCGGGGCGTAGGCGTTGGGCGCGGCGTAGGCGCCGGGGTGGGGGATGCCGTGGGGGTCGGCGTCACGGGAGCGCTGCCGGGCGTGGAGGCCGGCCGCCGGATGACTTCGACCGCGGGGAGCACCCGCCGTGTCTTCCTGTCGTTCACAGTCGTACGTTACCTGATGCGAGATTTCCGGGCATGCCCGGCTTCACGGCTGGAGGGATGCTGAAAGGTCCACCTTCCATCCGGACGGCTCCCGGACCATCTGGACCTCGTGGGAGCTTCCGGGCGAGCGCACGAGCACGGTCGCCTTGTCGCCCTCCTCACGGACCAGCGAAACCTCCGTAACATCCGGAGGGGGAGGGACATTCGCGAAGAAGAGTGCCAGGGGCTCCGGCTTCTCGGTGCCACCGGACGCCTCGCTCACTGCCCGGGCCCGCTCGGCCAATGCGTCCTGGGTGGGCTTGGACAGCACTGCCCACGCCTCACGCAGCTCGCCCTTGCGAACCTTGTCGTGGAACAGCCGGTAGGCGCCCTGCGGGGTGTCCTGGCGATTGCAGCCGCCCAGGCCCAGGCCGAGCAGGACCAGGGCCACCAGCCAGGGCATCATCACGGTCGGGCGCATGGAAACAGGGATTTAGGTCAAAGCGTCGCCGGGGGAAAGCCCGAGCTTCATCCTTGTCACGCCGCGTGCTGGTGGACGCGGTTGCGGCCCGCTCCCTTGGCCGCATAGAGGCTGGTGTCCGCCGCCAGCAGCAGGGCCTCCGCGCTCGCCAGGCTGGCCGAGGGCACCGTGGCCACCCCCAGCGACGCCGTCAGCCGCACTTCCTGCGTCCGCCCGTCCGCGCCCGGGTGCTCCAGCGCCAGCGACTCAATCGCCTCGCGCACGCGCTCGCACACCCGCAGCGCATCCGCCGGCGACGTCTCCGGCAGCAGGGCGATGAACTCCTCGCCGCCGTACCGGGCAATCAGGTCCACTTCTCGCAGCCGCGAGCGCGCCGTCTGCGCCACCGCCTTCAGCACCTGGTCTCCGAAGGGGTGCCCGAAGGTGTCATTGATGCGCTTGAAGTGGTCGATATCCAGCATCACCAGCGACAGCGGCGAGCCGTACCGCCGCGAGCGCGCGAACTCCTCCAGCAGTCGCTCCTCGAAGTAGCGCCGGTTGAACAGCCCGGTGAGCGCGTCCGTCCGGCTGAGCGCCAGCAGCTCCTCGCGCCGCGCCGCCAGCTCCTTGTTGGCCCGGTCCAGCTCCCGGTTCTTCTCCACCAGCGCGTCCTGCAGCGCCTTCAGCCGCAGCATGGACTTCACCCGCGCCGACAGCTCCAGCATGTCGAAGGGCTTCACCAGGTAGTCGTCCGCCCCCAGCTCCAGCCCCTCCACCTTCCCCGCCGCCTGCCGCGCCGTCATCAGAATCACCGGGATGAAGCCGAAGCCGTCCTCCCCCGAGTTCGCCTTGACGATGCGGCACACCTCCACCCCGCCCAGCCCCGGCATCTCCACGTCCATCAGGATGAGGTCCGGCCGCGCCTGGCGGATGGCCGACAGGGCCTGCGTCCCGTCATTCGCTTCCTTGAAGAGGTAGCCGTGTGGCGCCAGCCCCTCGCGCACATGCCGCACGTGCGCCGGGTCGTCGTCCACGATGAGCACCGTCCGGCCGCTGAGCTCGCCCCCGGGTGACGCGCGGCGAGCAACCTCCAGCGTCCTCTTCCGTTCGCCCTCCGCCATGCCTTTTCGCCCCCGGTGCAATCGTCCCGCGGCGCGGGAATGAGTGCGATTCTCACCTGCCGAGATGGGGAAGCCAAGAGGGCGGGCAAGTGCCCGTCTTGCAAGCGTTAGCCGGGCTTCACCAGCCGTGCGCGGTAGACCGGCTCCCCGCTCGCCAGGTAGCGCCGCTCCCGGGTGGAGGGCACCTCTTCCGGCTCATAAGGATGGAACACTCCTGAACCCAGGGGGTTCTGGAAACCCACGGATTCCAGGATGGCCAGCATGGCCTCGCCCCGGTCCTGCACGTCGGTGCGCATGTCGAAGCGGCCGCCGGGGGCGAGCTTCTCCAGCAGCAGCTGGGCGAAGGCGGGCTGAATCACCGCGCGCTTGGCGTGGGAGCGCTTCCACCAGGGGTCCGGGAACTGGAGGTGGACGACGGCGAGGGAGTTGGCCTCGAAGATGCGGGGCACGACGAAGCGGGCGTCGGCCTCGATGACGCGCAGGTTGCGCAGGCCGGCCTTGTCGGCGCGGGCCTGGGTGTCGCGCGCGTACTTCTTGCGCCACTCGAAGGCGACGAAGCGCACCCCGGGGTTGCGCCGACAGTACTCCAGGGCGTGGCCTCCGGCGCCGGAGCCAATCTCCAGCTCCAGCGGGCCGGTGTAGCCGAACTCCGCGTCCCAGTCCGGGGGGCGCTCCATGGTGACGAACTTGAGCCCGACGGGCTCTGGCAGCAGGCGGGGGCGGGTCATGGAAGGGGGGCCTCCAACCACGACGGCGCCGGGTTTGGCCAGGGAAAAACGCGGGCGCGGGGCCGCGGGGGCTGGGGTATACGGGAGGCCATGAAGGTCTTCCACTCGGTGGCGGAGGCGGGCCGGGCGCTGGCCGGTCAGGCGCTCGCGCTGGGCAACTTCGACGGCGTCCACGTGGGCCACCAGGCCCTCTTCTCCGAGGCCCGCCGCCACGGCGAGGCCGCCGCCTTCACCTTCCATCCCCACCCCGGCAAGGTGCTCCAGCCGGACCTCGCCCCCAAGCTGATTACGCTGCTGCCCCGCAAGCTGGAGCTGTTCGGCCAGTGCGGCCTGGCCGCCGCGGTGGTGCAGCCCTTCACTCGGGACTACGCGCGCACGCCCCCCGTCGACTTCGAGGCCGGCCTCTTCGACGCGCTCGGCGTGGCGCACGTGGTGGTGGGCAGCGACTTCACCTACGGCTCGGCCCGCAAGGGCACCGTGGACACGCTGCGCGAGGCGGCCGCCCGGCGCGGGGCGCACGTGCATGTGGTGGCGCCCGTCACCGTGGACGGCGTCGTGGCCTCGTCCTCCCGCGTGCGCGAGTACATCCTCGAAGGCCGCGTGTCCGCCGCGCGGCGGCTGCTGGGCCGCCCGTTCGACCTGGACGGCACGGTGGTGGCCGGCGCGGGGCGGGGCAGGGGCATCGGCTTTCCCACCGCCAACGTGGACACGCAGAACGAGCTGCGCCCCGCACCCGGTGTCTACGCCATCCGCGTGCACCTGCCCGGAGAGCCCCAGGGCACCTGGTACGCGGGCGCCGCCAATATCGGTGTGAAGCCCACCTTCGGCGGCACCGAAGTCACCATTGAAGCCCACCTGCTGGACTTCACCGGCGACCTCTATGGCAAGGAGCTCCGGGTGCAGTTCTTGGAGCGGCTGCGCCCCGAGCAGCGCTTCGGCTCCGTCGCCGAGCTCATCGGGCAGATCAAACGCGACGTCGAGGCCGCCCGCACCGTCATCGCCGGTGTGGGTGACTGAGCGTTTTTCCCGTGTTTCTTCAACGGGTTGACCTGCCAAGGGAGCAGGCGAGGGCGCCTTGACGCGAGAGCGCGGCTCCCCTCTAATTCGTATCAGGAACCGTGCCAGGGGCCTCGTGGCCCCCTGGCATCTCCCAACGTCTCCTGCATGCGGAACGGGCCCCCCGCCCGGTCCTTTCTTCTTTCCTCAAGGAAGAGGCTTCAACGAATGTCCGGTCGACTCGGTGAACTGCTGGTTCGCGAGAACCTCATCTCCGTCCAGCAGCTGCGCAAGGCCCAGGAAGAGCAGCAGAAGAACGGCACGCGCATCGGCACCGCCCTCATCAAGACGGGCGCCATCGAGGAGTCGAAGCTCACCGACTTCCTCTCCAAGCAGTACGGCGTGCCGGCCATCAACCTGAAGGACTTCGACATCGACCCGGAGATCATCAAGCTCGTGCCCAAGGAAGTGGCCGAGAAGCACCTGGTGATCCCCGTCAACCGTGCCGGCCCGTCGCTCATCGCCGCCATGTGCGACCCGTCCAACATCTTCGCGGTGGACGACCTGAAGTTCCTCACCGGCTACAACATCGAGACGGTGGTCGCCTCCGAGGTCTCCATCCGCGAGGCCATCGAGCGCTACTACGCGGAGAAGGGCCCCTCCCTCGAGGACATCGTCGGTGACGTGGGCGACGACATCGAGGTCGCCAAGGAGGCCGAGGAGAACATCGACGAGATGGCCAAGGCCGCGGACGACGCGCCCGTGGTCAAGCTCGTCAACCTCATCCTCATGGACGCCATCAAGAAGCGCGCGTCCGACATCCACATCGAACCGTACGAGAAGGACTTCCGCGTCCGCTTCCGCATCGACGGTGTGATGTACGAGGTCATGCGCCCGCCCATGAAGCTGCGCAACGCGATTACGTCGCGTCTGAAGATCATGGCCTCGCTGGACATCTCCGAGCGGCGCCTGCCGCAGGACGGCCGCATCAAGATCAAGATCGGCGGCGGCAAGGAGATGGACTTCCGCGTGAGCGTGTGCCCCACGCTCTTCGGCGAGAAGGTCGTCATGCGTCTGCTCGACAAGAGCAACCTCCAGCTGGACATGACCAAGCTGGGCTTCGACGCGCAGCCGCTGGCCTGGTTCAAGGAGGCCATCGACCGGCCCTACGGCATGGTGCTGGTGACGGGCCCCACGGGCTCCGGCAAGACGACGACGCTGTACTCGGCGCTCTCCAGCCTCAACGGCATCGACACCAACATCTGCACCGCCGAGGACCCCGTCGAGTTCAACTTCGCCGGCATCAACCAGGTGCAGATGCATGACGACATCGGCCTGAACTTCGCCGCGGCCCTCCGCTCCTTCCTCCGCCAGGACCCGGACATCATCATGATTGGTGAGATCCGCGACTTCGAGACGGCGGAAATCGGCGTCAAGGCCGCGCTCACCGGCCACCTGGTGCTCTCCACGCTGCACACCAACGACGCCCCGGGCACGGTCAGCCGTCTGCTCAACATGGGCATCGAGCCGTTCCTCGTGACGGCCTCGCTCAACCTCATCCTCGCCCAGCGTCTGGCGCGCCGCCTGTGCCCCGCCTGCAAGAAGCCGGCGGAGAAGGTGGACGAGCAGGCCCTCATCGACGCCGGCGTCCCGCCGGACAAGATTGGCACCTTCACCATGTACGAGAAGGTCGGCTGCCGCGACTGCAATGACCGCGGCTACCGTGGCCGCGTCGCCATCTACGAGGTCATGCCCTTCTGGGACGGCCTCAAGGAGCTGGTCATCAACGGTGGCTCCGCCGCCGAGCTCAAGCAGGAGGCCATCCGCCTGGGCATGAGCAGCCTGCGCATGTCCGGCCTCAGGAAGATGATGGACGGCGCCACCACCCTGGAAGAAGTCGTCGGCAACACCGCCCCGGACCGCTTCTAGTCACTCCTCCCCCACCGCCTCACCGAAGGACATCCCCCCGTGGCCAACCTGCACCAGCTCCTCAAGGCGATGGTCGAGAAGGGCGCTTCCGACCTCCACGTCACCACCGGCTCACCGCCGCAGCTTCGCGTCGACGGCGAGCTCGTCCCCTTGAAGACGGCGCCGCTGACCCCCGTGGAGACCAAGCAGCTCTGCTACTCCATCCTCACGGACGCCCAGAAGCACAAGTTCGAGGAGGACAACGAGCTGGACCTGTCCTTCGGCGTGAAGGGCCTGTCGCGCTTCCGCGCCAACATCTTCATGCAGCGTGGCGCGGTGGCCGGGGCCTTCCGAACCATTCCCTTCAAGATTCTGACGTTCCAGGAGCTGGGCCTGCCCCCGGTGGTCGCGGAGCTGGTGAAGAAGCCCCGCGGCCTCATCCTGGTGACGGGCCCCACGGGCTCGGGCAAGTCCACCACGCTGGCCTCGATGATCGACAAGATCAACACCGAGCGTCATGAGCACATCATGACCATCGAGGACCCCATCGAGTACCTGCACCCGCACAAGAACTGCCTCGTCAATCAGCGCGAGGTGGGTGCGGACACGCGGAACTTCAAGACGGCCCTCAAGTACATCCTCCGCCAGGACCCGGACATCGTGCTCGTCGGCGAGCTCCGTGACTTGGAGACGATTGAAGCGGCGCTCACCATCGCCGAGACGGGCCACATCTGCTACGCCACGCTACACACCAATAGCGCGGTGCAGACCATCAACCGCGTCCTCGACGTGTTCCCCCCGTACCAGCAGCCGCAGGTGCGCGCCCAGATGTCCTTCGTGCTCGAGGGCGTGATGAGCCAGGCGCTGGTGGCCAAGGCGGGCGGCCCGGGCCGCATCCTCGCGCTGGAGGTGATGATTCCCAACCCCGCCATCCGGAACCTCATCCGCGAGGACAAGGTCCATCAAATCTACTCGTCCATGCAGGTCGGCCAGGCCAAGTTCGGCATGCAGACCTTCAATCAGGCGCTGGCGGCGCTCCTCCTCCGCCGGCTCATCTCCCAGGATGAGGCCTTCGGCCGCTCCAGCGACCCGGAGGAGCTGCGCAACATCCTCGCCAGTGGTGGGCAGAACCTCCCGGGCATGCCCCAGCAGCGACCAGCCGGGGGAGCGGGCGGTCGTTAGTTCCAGGAATTTGGGATCAGCGGTTAGACTCGCGCGGCGTCCGCGGAGGTCCAGGTCATGGCAGCCCCAGCAGTGCAACAGAAGGCCGTAGCCACCAAGAAGAACACGTCCCAGTTCCTCTGGGAGGCGAAGACCAAAGGCGGAGAGACGAAGAAGGGCGAGATGGAGGCCTTGGACACCGAGGCCGTCAACGCGCGCCTCAAGTCCCTGGGCCTCAACCCGACCAAGGTGCGCAAGAAGGGCGCCCTGGACGGTGCCATCACCCTGCCGGGCATCGGCGGGGTGACGGGCAAGGACATCCTCGTCTTCACCCGTCAGTTCGCCACGATGATCGACGCCGGCCTCCCGCTGGTGCAGTGCCTCGACATCCTGGCGTCCCAGATGGACAACCCCGCCTTCAAGAAGGTGTTGTTCGCCATCAAGGGCAAGGTGGAGCAGGGCAGCACCTTCGCGGATGCGCTGAAGGAGCACCCCAAGGTCTTCGACGAGCTCTACACCCAGCTGTGCGCGGCCGGTGAGGTCGGCGGTATCCTCGACTCCATCCTCAACCGGCTCGCGGCCTACCGCGAGAAGAACGAGAAGCTCAAGCGCAAGGTCAAGGGCGCGATGACCTACCCGGCCATCGTCATCCTGGTGGCCATCGGCGTGACGGCGCTCCTCCTCCTCCAGGTGACGCCGGTGTTCGCGAAGATGTTCGCGGACTTCGGCTCCGCGCTGCCGGCCCCGACGCAGTTCGTGGTCGACTTCTCGGAGGCGGCGCAGAAGTACGTCTTCCATGCCGTCGGCATCATCACCGTGCTGGTGGTCTCCTTCACCTGGAGCTACCGCCAGGTCCGGGGCCGCAAGTTCTGGGACAAGGTCTTCCTGAAGATGCCGCTGTTCGGGCCCGTGCTCCGCAAGGTCGCCGTGGCGCGCTTCACCCGCACGCTGGGCACCATGCTCTCCTCGGGCGTGCCCATCCTCGACGCGCTGGACGTCACCGCGAAGACGGCCGGTAACCGCACGGTGGAAGAGGCCATCTACTACGTGCGCGGGAAGATCTCCGAGGGCAAGAACATCGCGGGTCCGCTGTCGGAGACCAAGGTGTTCCCCTCCATGGTGGTGCAGATGATTGGCGTCGGTGAGGCCACCGGCGCCATGGACACCATGCTCAACAAGATCGCCGACTTCTACGACGACGAGGTGGACACCGCCGTCAGCTCGCTCACGGCGATGATTGAGCCGTTGCTGATGGTGTTCCTCGGCGGCGTGGTCGGTGGCTTCCTCATCGCCATGTACCTGCCCATCTTCTCCATCGCCGGTGCCATCAAGTAGTGACGCCCGCGGCGGGTGAGCGCGTGCGCTCCGACCCGGAGGGGCCACGCACCGGCCCCTTCCAGGAGGAGCTGCGCCGCAAGCTGACCTGGCTCACCGCCTTCCGCATCGTTGCCACCAGCCTGTCGCTGGTGGCCGTCGTCCTCCGGCTGCTGGACCAGGCTCCCGCCGAGCCGGGCCGTGCCGACTGGACGGCCTTCTCCATCATCGGCCTCGTCTACCTGCTGTCGCTCGTCACCGCGGTGGCGGTGCGCCGGGGACGCTGGACGACTCCCGCGGTGGTCATCCAGCTGCTGGGGGACCTGGTCATCGCCACCGGGCTGGTGGTGCTGACGGGGGGCGGGGAGTCGCCCTTCACCTTCACCTACTCGCTGGCGGTCATCAGCGGCGCCATCCTCCTGGAGCGGCGGGGGGCGCTCGCGCTGGCGGCGGCCGGCTCGCTCGTCTACGCGGGCGTGGTGCTCGGGGTGCACGAGGGGCTCAACGGCCTGCCCATCCCCACGCGGCACGTGGCCTTCCTCCTCCTCTCGCATGTCCTGGCCATGTTCCTCGTGGCCGTGCTGGCCGGCTACCTCAGCCGGCAGCTGTCGGCGGCGGGCGGCGCGCTGTCCGCCCGGGAGAAGGACTTGCACCGCCTGGAGACGCTGCAGGCGCAGATCCTGGCCTGCATGCCCTCGGGGCTCGTCACCTGCGACGCGGGGGGGCGCGTCACGTTCGTCAACCACGCGGCGGGCGCCATCCTCGGCGTCCAGGTGGATGCGGCGCGCAGCCGGAGGCTGGAGGACCTGCTGCCGGGGGCGCTCCACCTGGGACGGCGCACCAGCCGGCGCGAGCTGACGGTCCGCACGCCCGCGGGGGAGCGCATCCTCGGCCTGAGCATCACTCCGCTGGCGGACGAGCGCGAGGGCGCGCTGCTGATTGTCTTCCAGGACCTGACGGAGCTGCGGCGCATGGAGGACGGCCTGCGGCGCGCGGACCGGCTGGCGGCGCTGGGCACCATGTCAGCGCAGCTCGCGCACGAGATTCGCAACCCGCTGGCCGCCATGAAGGGCTCCGCCCAACTGCTGGGCCAGGACGGGGCGGCGGACGCGATGACGGTGAAGCTCACCGGAGTGCTGGTCCGCGAGGCGGACCGGCTGTCGCGGCTGGTGGAGGACTTCCTGCGCTTTGCACGGCCGCCAACGCCCGTGCGGCGCGAGGTGCGGCTGGACAGGCTCGTGGTGGAGACGGTGGACATGCTCCGCGGCGACCCGCTGTCCCGCGACGTGCGGCTGGAGGTGGAGTCGGGAGAAGGCATGCCGAGCGCGCGGCTGGACCCGGACCAGCTCCAGCAGGTGCTGCTCAACCTGGCCCGCAACGCGCTCCAGGCCACGGGGCCCCAGGGACGGGTCCGCGTGGAGGTGAAGCACGCGGGTGGTGAGGTGCGGCTGAAGGTGTGGAACGCCGGCCCGCCCATTCCCCGGACGGACCTGGCGCGGCTCTTCGAGCCCTTCTTCACCACGCGGGAAGGAGGCACGGGCCTGGGGCTGGCCACCGCGCACTCCATCGTCCGCGCGCATGGCGGAGACATCCGGGTCCACTCCGAGGAAGGCGCGGGCACGGAGTTCACCGTCATCCTGCCCCTCCTGGATGCCAGCCTGGGGCCCCCTCCCGACGAGGGGACGCCGGCCCCGGGAGTGGCCGGTGGCGAGCAGGCCGGTGCCACCCCTGGCGCGGTGCCCTCGCTCTCCCGGGTGCACTGAGGTCTCCCGTCACCCGGACGTCACATTCCGAGGGCCGCCGCACCCGGTCGGCTGTCCTGCCGGAGGGCGGACGGAAAGGCCCCTGTCCATGAGGGACGGGCCGTCTGGTACCGTCCGGCCATGCACATTCTGGTGGTGGATGACGAGCCGTCCATGCGCGACGTGCTCGAGGTGCTCTTCACCCGGGCCGGCTTCGAGGTGACCTGCGCGGGCAGCGTGAAGGACGCCGCCCTGGCGCTGTCGAGGGCCCCGGTGGACCTCGTGCTCACCGACATGAAGCTCGGCAGCGGCAGCGGCATGGAGGTGCTGCGCACCGCCCGGGCGATGAAGGACGCACCCGAGGTCATCGTCATCACCGCCTTCGGCACGGCCGCCTCCGCGGTGGAGGCCATGCGCGAGGGCGCCTACCACTACATCTGCAAGCCCTTCGACAACGAGGAGCTGCGGCTGCTCGTCCAGAAGGCGCTGGAGAAGAAGACGCTCCGGCGGGAGAACCTGAGCCTGCGCGCGCAGCTGGTGCCCGGCGCCGGCATGCTCGCCGTGGGCCACAGCCCGCGCATGCAGTCCGTCATGGCCCTGGTGGAGAAGGTGGCCGCCACGCGCACCACCGTGCTCATCTGCGGCGAGAGTGGCACCGGCAAGGAGCTGATTGCGCGCGCGCTGCACCTCAAGAGCCCTCGTGCCGGCCACCCCTTCCTTCCCGTCAACTGCGCCGCGCTCTCCGAGGGCGTGCTGGAGAGCGAGCTCTTCGGCCACATGAAGGGGGCCTTCACCGGGGCCACCAGTGACAGGCTGGGCCTGCTCGCCGCGGCGGGCGAGGGCACGGTGCTGCTGGACGAGATTGGCGAGGTGCCGCCCGCCACGCAGGTGAAGCTCTTGCGCGTGCTGCAGGAGCGCAAGGTGAAGCCGGTAGGCAGCAGCCAGGAGGTGCCCTTCCACGCGCGCCTCGTCGCCGCCACCAACCGCAACCTCGACGCGGAGGTGAAGGCCGGCCGCTTCCGTGAGGACCTGCTCTACCGCCTCAACGTCATCACCCTGGAGCTGCCCGCGCTGCGCGAGCGCGCGGAGGACATCCCCCTGCTGGCCACGCACTTCCTGGAGCGGCTCGGGGAGGAGCTGAGCCGTCCCGGGCTGCGCTTCACGTCGGAGGCGCTCGCGGTGCTCCAGCGCTATGCGTGGCCGGGCAACGTGCGGCAGCTGCAGAACATCGTCGAGCGGGCGGTGACGTTGTCGGATGGGGACGCGCTCGGGCCGGACACGCTGCCGGCCACGCTGCGGGGCGAGCCCGCCGCACCCGCGGGCGACGTGCAGCTGCCCGCGGGCTTCAACCTGGAGCGCTACCTGGATGACAGCGAGCGGCGCTACCTGCTGGCTGCCCTCAAGCGCACCGATGGGGTGAAGACGCGCGCCGCGGAGCTGCTCGGGTTGTCCTTCCGCTCCTTTCGCTACCGCCTCGCCAAGCACGGCCTCGTGGATGAGCTGGACGAGGTCCGGGAGCGCTGACGCCTCCCGGGCCCGCCGCGAGCGTCACCTCGCGCCCCCCGCCGCGGCCTCGAGCTGCTGCGTCAGGCCCGTGCACACCGGGGCGCGGGCGACTCTCTCCGCGTGGGCGCGCACCAGCTCCAGCGCCTCGGCGAAGCGCTGCTGCCGGGCCAGGAAGACGGCGAAGGGGCACACGACTTCCCCTGCCTGATTCACGGTGAGGGCCTGGCGGAACTCCGCTTCGGCCTCCTGGGTGCGGCCCTGCATGGCCAGGGACATTCCCAGCAGGGACCGCGTGGTGACATTGCCGGGCCAGAGCTCCAGGGAGCGGCGGGCATGGAGCTCCGCGGGGACCCACTCCTCGGCCTTCATGAGGGCGACGGCCACGTTCTTGTGCACCTTGGCGCTCGTGTCCGCGAGCTCCAGGCCGCTCGCGTAGAGGGCGAGGTCCGTGCGCCAGTCGAGGTGACGGACCTGCAGCGCGGCCAGGTTGGCCAGCCCGAGCGCGGCGACGATTCCCCAGGCGAGCGCCGGACGCGCCACGCGCCGCGCGAGGGCATCCGCTCCGTCCACGAGCGCGAGGACCGCGCCGAACAGCGGCAGGTACAGCAGCCGCTCCCCGTAGAGCGAAGGGCTGAGCACGAGGAAGTTGGAGACCGGGAGGAAGAAGATGACGAACCACGCCAGGCCCGCGGCGGCCCTGGGGGCCCGGCGCCACAGCAGGAGCGGCGAGAGGGCCAGCAGCAGCGCCAGCGCGACGCCGGCCCAGGCCACGACGTCATCCGCGCTGGCGGGGCCGCAGGCCATGGCCGAGCACTCGTAGAGGCGCCGGCCGGGGGCGACGATGCCGGCCACGTAGCGCTCCAGGAAGACGCGGCCCGCGCCCAGCATCTGCTCCAGGGGCGCGGCCTGCAGCAGCGGGTTGCTCTGTGGGTCGATGGTGGGGCGTAGCGCCGCGCCCACCGCCCGCGAGCGGAGCAGGAGATAGCCCCCGGTGACGAGGCCGTACGTCACGTAGCGCCCCAGGCGCGGCGGGCTGCCGGCGCGTACGAGCCGGTCGAGCACCCAGAATGCGGGCAGGGCCGCGATGGCGCTCTCCTTGGAACCCAGCGCCAGGCCGAAGGACACGGCCGCGGCGACGGTGGCGCCCGCGCCCTGGCGGCCGTGGAAGCAGAGCGCCAGCAGGACGAAGAACGCGCACATCAGGTCCGCGCGCCCCACGAGCGCCTGGACGGCCTCCGAGGGAGCGCACAGCACGGCGGCGAGCGCGGCTGCGACGAACGCGAGGCGCCGGCCCACCCGGGGCGCGAAGGCGAGGAAGAAGAGGGCGATGGTGGCGCTGTGCCAGAGCACGTTGCCCAGGTGCATCACCCACGCGGCCCCGCCGCCCAGCCGCCACTCGAGCGCGAGCAGCAGCACGGGCAGGGGCCGGTACGTGCCAATGGCATTGGGTGCCCCCGGGAGCCGGCCCCAGAAGTCCCGGACGAACGCCTCCCCGAGGGGCACCGTGCCCTGGACGACCGGGCTGCCCAGGATGGCGAACTCGTCATCGAAGACGAAGCCCGAGGGGATGGCCCCCGCGTAGACGAGGAACGCGAAGCCGGCCAGGAGCGCCGCGAGCCACGCCGACGGGAGTCGTTCCACGCGCTCACGCCAGGGGAGGGGCATGCTCATTCAGGAAATCCACCACAGCCCCGAGAGGGCTGTCACGAAGTTGATGTCCACCCCGGCGGGAGCGGCGGGAGCGACAGTTCTGGTCACTGCCGGGTGCCGTTTTTTGGCACTTGAGAAGCGAGCAAACGGGCTCGGATTAGGAGGGGCAATGGAATTTCGCGACGTTGGCCCGCGGCCAGGGGCCTGGGGGGATTGGCACCGCATGTGCTAAGAAACACGGCAGGGCAACACGCCCTCGAAGTCGCAACCCCCTGAGGACTCCCCAATGCGCGTCTCCCGCTTCAACCCTCGCAACCGCGGCTTTACCCTCATCGAGCTGATGATCGTCGTCGCCATCATCGGCATCCTGGCGGCCATCGCCATCCCGAACTTCATCAAGTTCCAGGCGCGCTCCAAGCAGGGTGAGGCGAAGTCCAACCTCAAGGGTCTGTTCACCTCCCAGAAGTCGTACTTCCAGGAGAAGGACCGCTACTCCGCGCTGGCCGGCGCCATCGGCTTCGCCCCCGAGCGCGGCAACCGCTACGCCTACACGCTTTCCGTGGCAGCTCCCGCGGGCGCCGCCGGCGCCGGCCCCCAGGTCCGCGATGCAGCGGTCATCCCGGCGGGTGCCCACCACATCATCCAGGTCGACAGGTTCAAGTTCCAGTTCCAGCCGGACGGCACCACCCAGACCGATGAAAACCCCGATATGACCCAGACCGGCGGTCTGCCGGCTGCCGCGGGCCTGTACCAGGCCGCGGGCACCTCGCACTTCCTGCACTACGCCGTGGGTAACATCGACAACGACGTGACGGCCGGTGTCGGGTATGACCAGTGGTTCATCGCCTCCCAGTCGGCGGGGCCTGTCACGGCGGCCGCCTGCAACGCCTTCCAGCCGGACGAGCTGAACGCGGCCGAGGGCCTGCCGTACAACATGAGCAACGACGTCGAGTGCCAGTAGTCGACCGTCGCTGATTGAAGCTCCCGAGGGGAGGACAGGCCATGCGCCTGTCCTCCCCTTCTTCGTGAAGCGGTTTCTTGCAGTCCTGGCAGGCATCGTCCAGGTTCAACGTGCCTGCTGACACCGCCAGGGCCCACCAGCAATAATGCCGCCGTCGCCATGTCGAGCCGCCTCTTCTGGTCCCTGGTTCTAGCCCTGTCCGTGACGCTGTGCGTGGTGCTCGCCGCGCCGCCGCAGCGCCCCGGCCGCCAGGGCCACCTTCCCCCGCTGCTTCCCAGGCTGCAGGTGTTGCGCGCGGTGGGAGCGCCCATCCACCACCTCGTCACGGACTACTTCTGGATCCAGACCATCCAGGCCGTGGGCAAGGCCGGCACCCGGCACGAGTACCGGGACATCTACGACTACGCGGACCTGGTGACGGAGCTGGACCCGAAGTTCCGGCAGGTCTACCTCTTCGCCGGGGTGGCCATCCCGTTCCATGCCCGGGGCGGCAAGTGGTTCAACATCGAGGAGTCGACGAGGCTGCTGGAGAAGGGCCTGCGCAACTTTCCGGACCATGTCTCCCTGCGCATCATGCTGGCCTACAACCTGAGCACCTTCCACCGTCAGTATGAGCGGGCGGCGCGCATCGTCGAAGAGGCCTCGCGGCTTCCGGACGCCCCCGAGTATCTGGCGGGCCTGGCCACGCGGCTCCATGCGCAGGCCGGCAACTTCGACGCGGGCCTCGACTTCGCGCGCTCCCTGGCGGAGTCCTCCGACGAGCCCGAGACGCGGGAGCTCTTCGAGCGCCGGGTGAAGGAGCTGGAGCTGGAGCGGGAGCTGAGCCGGGTGGATGCGGCCGTCCAGGCCTACCAGCGGCGCGAGGGCCGGCTGCCTCCAGGGCTCCAGGCCTTGGTCGAGGCGGGGGACCTGCCGCGGATTCCGGAAGACCCGCTCGGCGGCGTCATCGAGTTGGACGCCGAGGGCCGCGGCCACTCGACGGCCCAGGAGAAACGCCTGACTGATTTCGCGCGCACGAGCATGGAGGAGTCGCCGTGAGTAGCAGCTTGCCTATCGAGGTGCGTGGGCTCGCCAAGACGTACCGTCTGGGCTTCTGGATGAACCGCCAGGTCCGGGCGCTCCAGGGGTTGGATCTGGAAGTGCAGCCCGGACAGGTCTACGGCCTGCTCGGGCCGAATGGCGCGGGCAAGTCCACCACCATCAAGATTCTCATGAACCTGGTGCAGTCCTCCGAGGGCACAGCCCGCATCTTCGGCCTGCCGCCCACGAACGAGGAGGCCCGGCGCCAGGTGGGCTTCCTCCCGGAGAACCCCGCCCCCTACGAGTACCTCACCGGCGCGGAGTTCGTGACGCTGTCGGGCCGGCTGGCCGGGCTGAGCGGCCACGAGCTGGACCAGCGGGTGAAGGAAGTCATCGGCATGGTGGAGATGGAGCGGGCCGCGAAGCTCCAGCTCCGCCGCTACTCCAAGGGGATGATCCAGCGCATCAGTCTGGCGCAGGCCATCGTCAACCGGCCCAAGCTGCTCATCCTCGACGAGCCCACCTCCGGCCTGGACCCGGTGGGCCGCCGTCAGGTGAGAGACCTCATCCTCGCCGAGCGGCAGCGGGGGACGACCATCCTCTTCTGCACGCACATCATCTCGGACGTGGAGGCCCTCTGCGAGCGCGTGGTGGTGCTGGTGGGCGGCCGCCGCGTGCGCGAGGGCAGCGTGCGCGACCTGCTGTCGGGCCAGGCGCCCGTGGTGGAGATGACGGTGGAGGGGCTGTCTCTGGAGCAGCTCCGCAGCCTCGGTCACGAGCTGACGTACGCGCAGGACTTCGGAGACCGGGTGCTGCTGCGCACCGGCAACGAGGCCGCGCAGTCGCTGCTCCAGCAGACGCTCCAGCGCGGGGGCCGGGTGACGCAGGTGCAGCCGACCCGCTACTCGCTGGAGGACCTGTTCCTGGATGCGCTCAAGGAGGCGAAGGGCGGCACGGTGGGAGGAGAGATTTCATGATTCGCGAGTTCGGTGCCCTCACCCTCAACGGCTTCCGCGAGGCGCGGCGCAACCGCGTCAGCGTCGTGGTGGCCGTCTTCACCCTCGGCCTGCTGCTGTCCTCCACGCTCGTCACCAACGTGACGGTGTACACGTTCCAGCGGGTGCTCGCGGACGTGGGGCTGGGGGCCATGGCCGTCACCCTGGTGATGCTGGCCATCTTCCTCTCCAGTGGCCTCTTGAGCCGCGAAATCGAGCGGCGGACCATCTTCCTGGTGGTCTCCAAGCCGGTGTCGCGGGCCTTGTTCATCGTCGGGCGGCTGGCGGGCAACATGCTGACGCTGGCGGCGCTGCTGCTGGCCATGTCGGTGGTGTTCTTCGCGCAGGAGGCGCTCTACGGCATGGCTGTCACGCAGCCCCAATTGGCGGCGGCCGGCATGCTCTGGGTGGAGCTGCTCGTCATCTCCAGCGTGGGCTTCGCCATGTCCAGCTTCGCCAGCCAGTTGGTGTCGGCGGTGGTGACCACGGGCGTGTACTTCGCCGGTCATCTGTCGGCGGACATCTACAACCTGGCGAGCCGCTCGGACTCCACCGCCATCCAGTGGCTGGGGAAGGGCATCTATTACGTCCTGCCCAACCTGGCGCGGCTCAACTTCCGGCCGCAGGCCTCGTATGACGTCGTGACCCCCGCGATGGACATCGTGCAGTCGGCGGCCTATGGAGTCGGCTACGCTGGCGTCATGGTGGCACTCGCCGTCTTCATCTTCAGCCGGCGCGACTTCAAGTGAGCGCGGCGGGGCCCTGGGCCCTCCGCCCGTAGAGGCCCATGGTGGAAGGTTTCTTCGCGACCTGGCTGTTCGTCACCGGCCTGGTCGTGGGCAGCTTCCTCAACGTCGTCATCGCGCGGGTGCCGCTGGAGCAGAGCATCGTCCACCCGCGCTCGCGCTGCCCGAAGTGCGGCCATGTCCTGGCCTGGTACGAGAACATCCCGCTGCTGTCCTGGCTGGCGCTGCGGGCGCGCTGCCGGGGCTGCGCCGCCCCCATCTCCATGCGCTACCCGCTCGTGGAGCTGCTCACGGGGTTGCTCTGGTTCGCCTGCCTGCGCCGCTTCGGCTGGACGTATGACCTGGTCCCCGCGCTGGTGCTCGTCACGCTGCTGGTGCCGCTCACCTTCATCGACCTGGACCACTGGATACTGCCGCTGTCCATGACGGTGTCGGGCACCCTCGCGGGCGTGGTGCTCGCGCTGCCCAAAGGCCTGGAGCCCACCTGGGACGCGGTGCTCGCGCTGCCCCGGGGCCTGGGCCCCTTCTGGGACGCGGTGCTTGGCGCGGGGGTGGGCTTCCTCGTCTTCCGGCTGATGGAGTACGTGGGCTGGAAGGTCTTCCGGAAGGAGGCGCTCGGGGCGGGGGACAAGTACCTCGTCGCCATGCTGGGTGCGTTCCTGACCTGGCGCGCGCTGCTCGGCATCCTCTTCTTCGCGTCCCTGCAGGGCGCCGTGGTTGGCATGGCGATGCTGGCCCTGACCGGACGCGCGGGGCCCCGCACGGACGAGGCGCCCTCGGACCCGGAATCGTCCCCCGCTTCGGACGACGAGCCCGCGCTCACGATGACCTGGGGCTTCACGCTGCCAGGCCTCTCCCTGTGGAAGCGGCTCCTGCTGGTGCCGTACTGCCTCCTCTTCCAACCCATCCCCGACGCGCCGCTGGACGAGCAAGGCGAGGAGGAGGACTGGGTACCGGACCGCACCAGCATCCCCTTCGGCCCGTGGCTGGCGCTGGCGGGGCTGGAGATACTGCTGCTGGGGCCCTGGCTGGCGCGGGTGCTTCCGCCGGACATCGCGCTGATGCTCGGGGGCCTGCCATGAGCGAGGCGGGCTCGCGGTGAAGTGGCGCCTCGCCAGCGTGGCGTTCCTGCTGGGCTCGCTGTCCACGGGGCTCACCTGGCTGTCGGTGCAGCCGGCCCTCATCCGGCTGATGGACACGGTGCGCCGGCTGGCGCCGCCGGGCAGCGCGGAGGTGGAGGCCCTGGCGCGGGTGAAGGGCCTGCTGCCGCTGGCGCTCGGGCTGGACCTGGTGGCGCTGACGGTGCTGGCGTACGTGGTGCTGGACCTGACGGTGGGCCGTCCGCTGCGCAGCACGGAGGCGGTGGTGGAGCAGTTCGGCCGCCTGGAGCTGGACCCCCACATGGTGCCCACCCAGGGCGGCGCGCTGGTGTCGCGCATCCAGCGCGCGCTCCAGCGCATGGCGGAGGCGCTGAGCGCGGAGCAGTCCGTCACGCGCTCGCAGATGGCGTCGCTCCGCGAGGCCAATGCCCGGCTGGCGCGGGCACAGACGGAGCTGGTGTCCTCGGAGCGGCTGGCGACGGTGGGCCGGCTGGCGGCGGGCGTGGCGCACGAGGTGGGCAACCCGCTGTCGGGCATCCTGGGCTACGTGGCGCTGGCGCGGATGAAGGCCAACACACCCGAGCTGAAGGACTTCCTGGATCGCATCGACCACGAGGTGCAGCGCATCGACCGCATCATCCGCGGGCTGCTGGACTTGGGGCGTCCCGGGTCGGCCTCGCTGGGGCCGGTGGAGGTGGGCGCGGTGGTGGAGACCTGCGTGCGCCTGGTGCGCGCCGCGCCGGAGCTGGCCGGGGTGACGGTGGAGCTGGGGCTGGAGCCGGGACTCGTGGTCCGTGCGGACCCCGGGCCGCTGTCCCAGATTGTCATCAACCTGCTGCTCAATGCCGCGCAGGCCATGGGAGGGCAGGGGAGCGTGCGCGTCACCACGCGGCGCGAGGACGGCGAGGCCCGGCTGGTGGTGCAGGACACCGGGCCGGGCATCCCCGCCGAGGTGATGCCCCGCCTGTTCGAGCCCTTCTTCACCACCAAGGGCCGCGAGGGCACCGGGCTGGGCCTGGCGGTGTCGCTGCGACTGGCGCAGGTGATGGGCGGCCGGCTGCTGGCGGAGAACGTCCCGGGTAGCGGTGCCCGCTTCACCGTGTCCCTGCCTGCTCCGTGAAGAGAAAAGGGCCTGCCTGGTGGCCAGGAGCTATCGGCCTCCCCTTCGCTGGGGGATGATGCCCGGAGACGGCCATGTCCCTCTTCCGCACCATCCTCGTCGCCGACGACGAGCCCTCCATCCGCCACATCCTCACGCTGGTCCTCACCGACCATGGCTATGACGTGCGCGCGGTGGCGGACGGCGACGAGGCCCTGCGTGAGCTGGCCGCGCGCGACTACGACGTGCTCGTGTCCGACGTGCGCATGCCGAAGAAGGACGGCCTCACCCTGCTGCGCGAGGCGCTGGCCGCCCACCCCGGCCTCACCGCGGTGGTGATGAGCGCCTACGGCTCGCAGGAGCAGGCGCTGGAGGCCGTGTCCGCCGGCGCCTTCGACTACGTCCAGAAGCCCTTCAAGCCGGAGGAAATCGTCTTCGTCCTCCGCAAGGCCGAGGAGCGCGAGCGGCTGGTGCGGGAGAACCGCCGGCTCAAGGAAGCCAGCCTCCCCTCCGCGCCGGACGGGCACATCCTCGGTGGGAGCGCCGCGCTGCAGGCGGTGCTCAAGCAGGTGGCGCGCCTGGCCCCGGTGGACACCACCGTGCTCATCAGCGGCGAGAGCGGCACCGGCAAGGAGCTCATCGCCCGCGAGCTGCACTCGCGCAGCCGCCGCGCCGCCATGGCCTTCGTGGCCGTCAACTGCGGCGCCATCGCCTCCGGCCTCATCGAGAGCGAGCTGTTCGGCCACGCCAAGGGCGCCTTCACCGACGCGCGCACCGCCAAGCGCGGCCTCTTCGCCGAGGCCGATGGCGGCACCCTCTTCCTGGACGAGGTGGGGGAGCTGCCGCTGCCCGCCCAGGTGAAGCTCCTGCGCGTGCTCCAGGAGGGGACCATCCGACCGGTGGGGGAGAACCGGGAGGAGACGGTGGACGTGCGCGTCGTCGCCGCCACGCTGCGGGATTTGGCGAAGCTGGTGGAGAAGGGCGAGTTCCGCGAAGACCTCTACTACCGCCTCAACGTCGTGAATGTCCGGATGCCGCCCCTGCGCGAGCGCCGTGAGGACGTGCCGCTGCTGGCGCGGACCTTCATCTCCCGCTTCAACCGCGAGCTGAACCGGGAGCCGCCCGTGGAGGGGCTCTCCCCGGAAGCCGAGGCCCTCCTGTGCGCCTACGCCTGGCCCGGGAACGTGCGCGAACTCGAGAACGCCATGGAGCGCGCGGTGTTGCTGGCCGACACCCCCCTCATCCTTCCGTCCAACCTGCCCGACAGGCTGTGGGCCGCGTCCCCACCCGGACCCACGGGCACGGCGCAAGGCGGCACCGGTGGGGTGCTACAGGATGTGTCGGACCTGTCGCTCAAGCGCGCCATCCGGGAGATGGAGGAGTCCTACATCCGCGCGGCCCTGCGCCGGACGAAGGGCAACCGCACCCGGGCCTCGGAGCTCCTGGACATCAGTCACCGCGCGCTGCTGTACAAGATCAAGGAGTACGGCATCGACCCGGACGCGGAGGCGGAGCGGGGCTGAAGTGCCCGGCACGGGCGCGTGCACCGGACGGCGCCTGCCTGCCTGCATTTGACGGAACGCGCCGGGGGCCGGAAAATCGGGCCTTCGCGACGGTGTCGAGGGGCCCGGCGCAGTGGTGGTGTAGGGCTCCCGTCCGTCCGTAGGGCAGGCGGGCTCCAGGCACTTTCTAGGAGGGGTTGACGGCCAGTGTTACGCTGCCCGCCTCTCGACGGAGTCAAGCATGGCGAAGGGCAAACTGGCACTCGGCCTGGACATCGGATCGACGTCCATCAAGATGATTCTCCTCAAGGAGCAGCGCAAGCGTGGCGAGGTCGGCTTCGCGTTGCAGAGCTTCGGGATGAAGCCTCTGCCGCCCGAGGCCATCGTCGACGGCGCGCTGATGAACTCCACGGCCATCGTCCAGGCCGTTCAGGAGCTGATGTCCGAGCTCAAGGTGAAGGGCAAGGACGTCGCCATCGGCGTGTCCGGCCACTCGGTCATCATCAAGAAGATCCAGATGCCCCGCATGTCCCAGGACGAGCTCGAGGAGAGCATCCAGTGGGAAGCGGAGCAGTACATCCCGTTCGATGTGAAGGACGTGAACATCGACACGCAGATCCTCGACGGCGGCGGCAACGACGCCACCGGGCAGATGGACGTGCTGCTGGTGGCCGCCAAGAAGGACATGATCAACGACTACACCACCGTGGTCTCCGAGGCGGGCCTCGCGCCGGTGGTGGTGGACGTGGACGCCTTCGCCGTCCAGAACATGTTCTCCGTCAACTACGACCTCCCGGAGAAGGAGACCGTGGTGCTCATCAACGCGGGCGCCTCGGTGGTGAACATCAACATCATCGCCAACGGCGTGACGGTGTTCACCCGCGACGTCACCATCGGTGGCAACCAGTTCACCGAGGAAATCCAGAAGCAGCTCAACGTCTCCTACGAGGAGGCCGAGGCCCTGAAGATTGGCGGCAACCGCGCGGACGCGGACGCCGTGGTGCCTCAGGAAGTCGAGCGCGTGCTCTCCAGCGTGGCCGAGCAGGTGGCCGGTGAAATCCAGCGCTCGCTGGACTTCTACGCGGGCACCGCCGCCGACTCCAACTTCAGCAAGGTCTACCTCTCGGGCGGCACGGCGAAGATTCCCGCGCTGTTCAAGACCATCGAAGCCCGCACGGGCGTGCCGGTGGAGATCCTCAACCCCTTCCGCAAGATCGAAGTGGACAACCGGAAGTTCGACCCCGCGTTCATCATGGACGTGGCTCCCATGGCGGCGGTGGCCGTGGGCCTGGCGCTGCGGCGCCCAGGCGACAAGCTGGCCTGAGTTGGTCCACCCCCTTTAGGAGACGACGCACATGATGATTCGCATCAACCTGCTGCCCGTCAGGGCGGTGAAGAAGCGGGAGATGGGCCGGCAGGTGCTGGTCCTCTTCGCCGTGGTGTTGCTCGGCGCGGCTGTTGGCAACTACTTCTGGTACGCGGACCGCGACGGCGAACTGACCCGCCAGCGCCAGGGCATCACCCAGACCCGCGCGAAGATCGCCGAGCTGGAGAAGGTCATTGGCGAGGTGGCCAACATCAACGCCCGCAAGGCCGAGGTGGAGAAGAAGCTGGCGGTGCTGGACTCGCTGCGCAAGGGTCGCAACGGACCGGTGCGCATGCTGGACGCGCTCGCCTCCGCCATGCCGAAGAAGGTCTGGATCAAGAGCTTCGCGGAGACCAGCAACGCGGTGTCCATCGACGGCGCCGCCGTGAGCCACGACGAGGTCGCCGAGTTCATGCGCGGCCTCAACGGCGTGGTGTGGACGCCGAAGGGCATGGGCCGCCTGGTGGACCAGCGCCGCGACAGCAAGACGTCGCGCGTGGAGTTGCTCACCGCCGAGGCCACCGTCGAGGAGTTCCCGGTGAACGAGGTCATCCCCTTCTTCACCAACATCGACCTGACCAACGCGGTGCAGGCCCGGGCGTCACAGCCGGGCGCGCAACCCATGGTCGACTTCAAGATCACGCTGCAGTCGAGCTACTCCATCTGAGAGGCCCCACGCCCCATGGACAAGTACCTGGATCAGTTCGCCAAGGCGCCCCCGGCCACGAAGTTCGGCGGCCTGGGCATCGCCATCATCCTGATGACCGTCGCCAACTACTTCCTCCTCATCGACCCCACCGAGACCTCCATCAAGGGCGCGATGTCGCAGCGCCGCACGTTGGACCTGGAGCTGGCGGAGAAGAGTGAGATTGCCCAGAACCTCAACGACCGCCGCCGCGAGATGGACGTGCTGGAGCAGAAGCTCGCCGAGGCGCTGACGGAGCTGCCCGAGAAGAAGGACATCGAGGAGCTGCTCGCGCAGATCAACGACATCGGCAAGAAGAGCGGGCTGGAGATCTCCAGCGTGACGCCGGAGCGCGAGTTCGTGGGCGGCGGCGAGTTCTTCGCCCGCATCCCCCTGAAGATGACGGTCAGCGGCAACTATCATGAAATCGCCCTGTTCCTGCAGGAGATGGCGAACATGCGCCGCATCGTCAACGTCAACAACATCAAGCTCGATGCGCCCGCCCTGAAGAACGAGAAGGTCGTCCTGCAGAGCAGCTTCCTGGCGACGACGTTCCGCTTCGTCGAGCCGCCCAAGAACGAAACTCCGAAGAACTAGAAACTTGATCCGCTCGAAAAGTAGGGCGACAAGGGGATTGAGGATGAAGACGTTCAAGGCCACCATGACCACCGCGGTGCTGGCGCTGTCGCTGGCCGCTTGCGACGAGGCGCCCCGGCCGGCTCCGGCCGCGGCCAAGCCTGTTGCCGCGGCGGCTCCGGCTCCGGCCGAAGCGGCACCTGCCGCGGCGGAAACCGCCGTCGCGCCCCCACCGTACGTGTACACGTACAACCCGGTGGGCAAGCGCGACCCGTTCCGCAGCCCGGTCGACGAACTCGGGCCCGTGGTGCAGTCGCAGGCGTCCTCGTGCAACGAGCCGCTGTGCGCCTTCGACCTGGACCAGCTGAAGCTGGTGGCGGTCGTCACGGGTGATGCCAACCCGATTGCCATGGTCGAGGACCCGGTGGGTCGCGGCCACATCGTCCGGCGCAACACCCGGGTGGGGCGTCAGGGTGGCAAGGTGACGCAGATCCTCCGTGACTCGGTGACGGTGACCGAGGTCTTCTCGGGCAATGGCGAGATCATCAAGAATCCGGTGACTCTGCAGCTCAAGCCCGACGATAAGCAGGACCCCGCCTACAACATGATGACGGGCAAGAACTACGGGGAGTAGCGCCCCAAGGCGCTCCCGCGGGCGGTCGCCCGCTTCCAACTTGTTGAGGGGACGCATGCTCGAGCAGAGCGCTGTGACGAGGGGCAAGTGGATGTTGGCGGCCGCGTGGGCCGTCGTTCTGGTGGGCGCCAGGGTTGAGGGCGCCGAACTCAATACGCTGCGCGACCTGGATGTGTCGCGCACGGGTTCCGGGGCCCAGGTCGTGGTCACCGGCACCCGTCCGCCCACCTTCACCGTGTTCCGCCTGAGCGGACCGGAGCGGCTGGTGGTGGACCTCTCGTCGGCGGACGCGACGAGCATCAAGGGCCACCATGACGGCTCCGGCCCCGTGGCGGGCGTGGTCGCCTCGCAGTTCTCGGACGAGCGCGCGAGCGTCGGCCGCGTGCTGCTCGCGCTGGACAAGGCGTCCCAGTACGACGTCCGCGCGGATGGCAACCGGGTGGTCATCTCCGTGGATGGCGCCGCTCAGCCCGCGGCCACTCCCACGGCCCCCGTCGAGGCGAAGCGCGCCGAGCCCGAGGCCGTCAAGGCCACCGTGGCCGTCGCGGCGAAGCCCGCCGAGGTCGTGAAGCCCATTGAGACGCCGAAGCCGGTCGAGCCCGCCGCCGTGGTGGTGGCCGAGGCCCCCCGCGCTCCCGAGAAGTCCGCGCCCGCGAAGCCGGCCCTGCCGGAGAACGTGGTGGCCGCGGAGGCCGACGAGCGCGAGGTGGCGCAGCCGGCCCAGCGCATCACCGGCCTGACCTTCGCCGACGACACCCTGCGCATCCGCGCGGACGGCGACATCGCCCGCTACGAGGTGCTGGAGCTGGCGGACCCGCCGCGGCTGGCGGTGGACCTGTACGGCGTGGGCCTGTCGGCCCGGGCGCCGCGCGTGAGCGGCGGCGCGCTGAAGGACGTGCGCGTGGGTGCCCACTCGGACAAGGTGCGCCTGGTGCTGGACGTGCGGGGGCAGATGCCGGCCTACCGCGTGGACCGGGCCTCGCGTGGCCTCGAGGTGGTGCTCGGCGGCGCGGTGGCCCGCAAGGCGGCGCCCGCGCGGGAGCCGTCCGAGATGGTGGCCACGGTGGCCGAGGTCGAGCCCCTGCGCCCGACGCCCGAGCCGACCGCGGCGCCCGCGACGGTGGCCTCGCTGGTGGACGTGAAGGACCTGAGCTTCGAGGAGAGCGGGGCGGGTGGCCGCGTGGTGCTGAAGCTGTCCGGTACGGCGGCGTGGAAGGTGGACCGGCCGGACCCGCGCAGCGCGGTGCTGACGCTGGACAACGCGCGCCTGCCGAAGAAGCTGGAGCGCAGCCTGGACACCAGCGCGCTCGAGACGCCGGTGAAGATGGTCAGCGCCTTCAGCGTGCCGGGTGAGGGCCGCAAGGTGCGCGTGGTGGTGGCCGCCGATGGCGCCATCGAGGAGAAGGTGACGCAGAACGGCGGCACGCTGTCCTGGCGCCTGGACGTGCAGGGCGTGAAGACGGACCAGGTGGCCGTGGCACAGCGCACCGCTGGCTTCACCGCCGAGGCGCCCGCCTACGCCGCCGAGGGCGCGCCGCAGCAGGCCCGCTACCGGGGCAAGCGCGTCTCCTTCGAGTTCAAGGACATCGACATCCAGAACCTGCTGCGCGTCATCGCGGAGATCTCCAAGCGCAACGTCGTCCTCGCGGACGATGTGGGCGGCAAGGTCACCATCCGCCTGCGCAACGTGCCCTGGGACCAGGCGCTGGACCTCATCCTGCGCACCAAGCAGCTGGGCAAGGAGGAGTTCGGCAACATCATCCGAATCGCTCCGCTCAAGACGCTGGAAGAGGAGGCGCGGCTGCGCCAGGAGCGCAAGAAGTCGCTCCAGCAGCAGGAGGATCTGCTGGTCAACCTCATCCCGGTGAACTACGCGGTGGCCGCGGACATGTCCGCGCGTGTGAAGGATGTGCTCAGCGAGCGCGGCTCGGTGACGGTGGACGGCCGCACCAATGTCCTCATCGTCAAGGACGTCCGCTCCAACACGGAGAAGGCGCGCGCGCTGGTGCGCAGCCTGGACACGCAGACGCCGCAGGTGCTCATCGAGAGCCGCATCGTGGAGGCCAACACCACCTTCAGCCGCCAGCTGGGCGTGCAGTGGGGCGGCTCGGCACTCGCGGCCGCCGCCACCGGCAACTCCACCGGCCTCATCTTCCCCAACAACGTGGGCGCCTTCGGTGGCTCGCCGGGTGGTGCCGCGGGCCTCCCGGACAACCCGAACTTCGCGGTCAACCTGCCGGCCTCGGTGGGTGAGGGCTCCGGCGGCGCGCTGGGCTTCGTGTTCGGCTCGGCGGGCGGTGCGCTGCAGCTCAACCTGCGCCTGTCCGCGGCGGAGAACGAGGGCACGGTGAAGACCATCTCCGCTCCCAAGGTGACGACGCTGGACAACAACACCGCGCGCATCAGCCAGGGCGTGTCCATTCCCTTCAGCCAGACCTCAGCGCAGGGTGTGAACACCACCTTCATTGAGGCCCGACTGTCGCTGGAAGTGACGCCTCACATCACCCAGGACGGCAGCGTCCTGATGACCATCAACGCCTCCAACAACCAGCCGGACCCGGCCAGCACGGGCGCGAACGGGCAGCCCGCCATCCAGCGCAAGGAGGCCAACACCCAGGTGCTGGTGAAGGACGGCGACACCACCGTCATCGGCGGCATCTATGTGCGCCGAGGCAGCACCGCCACCGCCAGGGTGCCCTTCCTTTCGAGCATCCCGGTGCTGGGCCTGCTGTTCAAGAACCACACGGAGCGAGATGACCGGCAGGAGCTGCTCATCTTCATCACGCCCCGCATCCTCAACCGGCAGACCATCGCGCAGAGCCTTTAACGCTTCGCGCGGCCTCTCCAGGAAAGCGTTCGCCTTATGAAGATGAAGAACTCCGTCATCTCGGCACTGTTGGCGCTCGGCATGACCGCCTGTGTTGAAAGCACTCCTGCCCTCCAGGTTGGGGGCGCCTCCGCGCAGGCTGCGGATTGCTCCATCGGTGGAAATACGGTGGGGCTCCTCGCCGGAAGCCTCAATCTGGGCATCCGGGGCGCTAGCTACCCGCTGGTCTTGGAGATCAACTCCAACCTGAATGTCGTGCCCGTCGACGTGAATGACCAGCCGGTGACGGGGGACCCGGACCTCAACACCATCTACATCACCGAGATCGTGCTGGGTTACTCGTCGCCCACGGAGGGCCTGTCGATCGAGGACGCGGGGGGGGCTGTTCCCATCTACGGAACGGTGCTTGAAGGCAACAACATGCAGGTCAATCTCTTCACGTCCGATGTCGCCGCGGCACTGACGAGCTTCGTGACTCCGGGCGTCTCCGCCGACGTCCTCGTCAACCTCCAGCTCAGGGGCAAGCGGGCCTCGGGCGACGAGCTGGAGTCCAACGAGATTGTCTTCCCCGTTTCCGTCGGCAACTTTCCCTTCTCCTGCCCGCCGGGCTTCAGGATCGCGGCGTCGACCGATCCGTGCCCGCAGGCGGGTCTGAACGGCGTCGTGCCTGAGTGCGAAGAGGCAACGCCATGAGCGGCTCCTTCAGCCGTCCTGCTTGACCGGCCGCCCCCTGCCTCCTAAGAGCCCAAGCCCATGTCCTTCCGCACGCACCTCGAGTCGGTGGTCAACCAGGTGGACGGAGCCCTCGCCTGCAGCGTGATGGGCTTCGACGGCATCTCCGTCGACACCTTCCAGAAGGACGATGCGGCCGAGCTCGACCTGGGCGGCGCCTGGGTGGAATACGCCAACCTCCTCACCCAGCTCCGTAACGCCGCCGAGGTCCTCAAGACGGGCACGGTGAGTGAGGTCAGCGTCAACAGTGAGAAGGTGCTGACCGTGATGCGGCTGGTGTCGCCAGAGTACTTCCTGGTGCTAGCCCTGCGCGCGGACGGCAACTTCGGCAAGGGGCGCTATGTGCTCCGCGTAACGGCCCCCAAGGTGCGCGCCGAGCTGTAGTCGCGCGCCCTGTCAGGCAGTCGTACGGCCGGCGGATCCGCTCGCTCCTTTCCCCTTCCCTTGGAAGGGGGGCATGGGCTACACACCCCCGACTTTTCAAGCTTTCGAAGCTTTGAGTGTGAAGGAGCGGGTCCCATGGCCGGGTTCATCGATACGTCCGAGTTCCGCAATGGTCTGAAGATCGAAATCGACGGTGAGCCGTTCGTAATCGAGTACTTCCAGCACGTGAAGCCCGGCAAGGGCTCCGCCTTCGTGCGCACGAAGATTCGCAGCCTCCTGTCCGGGCGCATGCTGGAGCCCACCCTCAAGTCCGGCGACAAGGTGGGCCTCCCGGACATCGAGGAGAAGGACATGCAGTACCTGTATGTCCAGGGCGATGAGTACTACTTCATGGACACCCGCAACTACGAGCAGACCTTCCTCAATGAGAAGGTGCTCGGAGAGGCGAAGAACTTCCTGAAGGAGAACATCAACGTCTCGGTGCTCTACTGGAACGGCAAGGCCATCTCCGTGAACCTGCCCAACTCGGTGGACCTGAAGGTCATCAAGTGCGACCCGGGCGTGCGTGGCGACACCGTGTCCGGCGCGCTCAAGCCCGCCACCATGGAGACGGGCTTCACCGTCAACGTCCCGCTCTTCATCAACGAGGGCGACGTGCTCAAGATCGACACGCGTGAAGGTGGCAAGTACCTGACGCGCGTGGCCACCGGCGGGTAGTTCGCGCAGCCACGGCGACTTCGAGGGAGAGGACGCGACAATGGCAACGAAGCGCAAGACGACCCGGGCGTCCGAGCCCGCGGGCACGCAGGCCGCCTCCGGTGGCGCGCGCGACGCGGGCAACACGTCCCTGGACGTGGATGCCCTGCGGCAGATTGTGGAAATCCTCGAGGCCTCGGACGTGACGAGGCTGGTGTGGAAGCGCGGTGAGGAGAAGCTCTTCATCCGCCGCGGCCATGCCCCGGAGACCACCATCGTCCACCATGCCGCGCCGGCTCCCGTGTCCACGGGCCCGGGCGTGGAGTACACCACCCCCTCCGCCGGCCCCAGGGTCGCCGCTCCGGCTCCCGCCGCGGCCGCCCCGGCCCCTGCCGTGGAGAAGCCCGGCCACCAGGTGACGAGCCCCTTCGTGGGCACGTTCTACCGGACGCCGGCGCCGGACCAGCCCGCCTTCGTGGACGTGGGCTCGGTGGTGAAGAAGGGCCAGGTGCTCTGCATCATCGAAGCGATGAAGCTGATGAACGAAATCGAGTCCGAGGTGTCCGGCCGCGTGGCGGAGATCCTCGTGGAGAATGGCCGCCCGGTGGAGTTCGGCCAGGCGCTGTTCCGCATCGAGCCGGCCTGAGAGTGCCGCGCGTTGCCCCGCGCTTTCGCGGGGTGCGCGCTCCTCGGACGGCCTCTGACGGGGAGACACCCACGTGTTCAAGAAGGTGCTGATCGCCAACCGCGGGGAGATTGCCCTGCGGGTCATCCGCGCCTGCCGCGAGCTGGGCATTGCCACCGTGGCGGTGCACTCCACGGCGGACGCCAACGCGCTGCACGTGCGCTTCGCCGACGAGGCGGTGTGCATCGGCCCTCCGTCGTCGAAGGAGAGCTACCTCAACATCCCGCAGCTGCTCTCCGCGGCCGAAATCACCCGGGCGGACGCCATCCACCCGGGCTACGGCTTCCTGTCGGAGAACGCCGAGTTCGCGGAGGTGTGCGAGAACTGCAAGATTCGCTTCATCGGCCCCCGGCCGGAGATGCTCCGGCTGATGGGCAACAAGGTTCGCGCCCGCGCGGCGGCGCGTGAGGCGGGCCTGCCGCTGTTGCCCGGCAGCCCCGGCACGGTGAAGGACCCGCGCGAGGCCGAGCAATTCGCCCGGGAGATTGGCTTCCCCGTCATCCTCAAGGCGGCCGCCGGTGGCGGCGGCAAGGGGATGAAGATCGTCCGCGAGCCGAGCGCGCTGGCCCAGGCGTTCTCCACCGCGCAGGCGGAGGCCGTGGCGTCCTTCTCCAACGGCGACCTCTACATCGAGCGGTACGTGGAGAAGCCGCGCCACATCGAGTTCCAGATTGTGGCGGACGAGCACGGCAACATCATCCACCTCAACGAGCGCGAGTGCTCGGTGCAGCGCCGGCACCAGAAGCTCATCGAGGAGAGCCCGTCCCCCGCGCTCACGCCGGAATTGCGCCAGAAGATGGGCGAGGTGTCCGTGCAGGCGATGCGCAAGCTCGCCTACAACAACGTGGGCACCATCGAGTACCTCCTGGACGAGCGCGGCGAGTTCTACTTCATGGAGATGAACACGCGCATCCAGGTGGAGCACCCGGTGACGGAGCTCGTCACGGGTATCGACCTGGTGCGCGAGCAGATCCGCATGGCCTACGGCCACCCCCTGCGCTTCAAGCAGGAGGACATCCAGATTCGCGGCCACGCCATCGAGTGCCGCGTCAACGCCGAGGACCCGATTACCTTCGCGCCCTGGCCGGGGAAGATTACCGGCTACAGCGTGCCGGGCGGCTACGGCGTGCGCGTGGACTCGGCGGCCTACGAGAACTACACGGTGCTGCCGCACTACGACAGCCTGCTGGCCAAGCTCATCGTCCACGCGGAGGACCGTGAGACGGCCATCCGCCGCATGCAGCGCGCGCTGGGCGAGTACGTGATCGAGGGCATCCGCACCAACATCCCCTTCCACCGGGCCGCCCTCGCGGAGGAGTCCTTCCAGGAAGGCCAGTACGACACCCGCTTCGTGGAGCGCCTCCTCGCGAGCGAGACGGGCACCCACAGGCTGAAGAAGGCCGTCGAAGAGACGCCGTAGCGCACGTCCACCTACCACGGCTTTCCCGCTTGTCGGGAGACCACGCGAGCAGGTGATCTGGCCCCTGGGGGGAGCCTGGCAGTTTCTTGACCCGCGTCGGAGGATTCCGTTAGCCTCCGACACTCCCCACTGCTGAGGATGGAAACCCGCGAAGTTCAAGGGGTTTCTGCCTGCTGGAAGCCCACCGCTCGATGGACAAGAACAAGATCATCGAAGGTGCCGCGAAGCTCGTCGCGAAGGGCGCCTACGACAAAGCCATCAAGGAGTACCAGAAGGTCCTGGAGGTCGACCCGAAGGACATCCGGGTGCTCCAGAAGATGGGGGAGCTGTACCAGAAGAAGAACGACAACGCGCAGGCGGCGCACTTCTTCACCAAGGTCGCGGAGAGCTACTCGTCCGACGGCTTCTTCCTCAAGGCTGTCGCCCTCTACAAGCAGGTCCTCAAGCTCAACCCGAACCTGCTGGAGGTGAACCTCAAGCTGGCGGAGTTGCACCAGCAGCTCGGGCTGATGTCCGAGGCGATGGCCTACTTCCAGATCGTCGCCAACCACTACGACAAGGCGGGCGACACCAAGGCGTCGCTCGATACCTTGAAGAAGATGGTGGATCTCGACCCGGAGAACGTGGCGTCGAAGATCAAGCTGGCCGAGCTGTACGCGCGGGAGAACATGGCGCGCGAGGCCGCCCAGGAGTTCAAGCGCGCCGCCGAGTACCTCAAGCGCAATGCGCGCGCGGACGACTGGCTCCGCGTGGCGGAGCGGCTGTCCACGCTGGAGCCGGAGAACCTCCCGCTCGCGAAGGAGCTGGCCATCTCCTACCTGCAGCGCGGCGACCAGAAGCGCGCGCTCGCGAAGCTGCAGGTGTGCTTCAAGGCGGACGGCCGCGACGTGGAGACGCTCACGCTGCTGGCCCAGGCGTTCCAGGGGCTGGGGCAGACCTCCAAGACGGTGTCCGTCTACAAGGAGCTGGCCAAGATCCACCAGGAGCGCGGCCGGAACACCGAGGCCGAGGCCGTCTGGACGCAGATTGAAGTGTTGGATCCGCAGGACCCGGATCTGCTCGCGCGCCGCGCGCCTGCTCCGGCCCCGGCGGCGCCCCAGCCCGCGGCGGCACCGCAGCCCGCGCCTTCGCCTCGCGCCGCGCCCCAGGCCGCCACGCCCGCGCCCGCGCCGGCACCCACGCCCGCTCCGGTGGCGCAGGCTCCGGGAGGCATGGGCCGGGAGCAGCTCGCCAAGCTGCTCACCGAGACGGACGTCTACGTGAAGTACGGGCTCCACGACAAGGCGCTGGAGCACCTGCGCAAGGTCTTCACGGTCGACCCGGAGAACCTGGACGCGCACGAGAAGGCGTATCAAATCTACGTCGCGTCCGGGAACGCGGCCCAGGCCTCCGAGCAGCTGCTCAACGTGCTGCGGCTGTGCACGCGCGCCGCGGATGTGCAGCGCGCGCAGCCGTACCTCGCCACCATCCTCCAGGAGAACCCGGCGCACCCGGAGGTGCCCGCGTTCCTGTCGGTGCTGCGCACGGACGGCCCGGTGGCGGTGGCGCCGGCGGTGGCGGTGGTGGAGTCGGTGGGCGAGGACGCCATCCTCGTCGACTCCAGCGATGACGAGATTCTCGTCGCCCCTCCGCCGGAAGACGCGCTGCTGCACCCGCCGGGCGACGAGCTGGCGCTGACGACGCTGCCCTCGGGTGACTCGGACGAGGTCATCGAGGACGACAGCGACGCCGCCGTCGTCAGCGAGGAGGCGCTCGTCGGCGAGGACCTCACGTCCGGCGAGGAGGACCTGTACGGCACGCCCGCGCCGGAGGACCTGGCGGCGGAGGCGCTGTCGGACGAGACGCTGGTGGCCGAGGACGACGGGATGGTGCTGACGGACGAGCCCGGCCTGGGCACGTCCGACGACGAGCCGCTCGTCGCTTCCGACGACGACCTGGGCGCGACGTCCTCCTACTCGTTCGAGGACGAGTCGCTGGCGGACGAGTCCACGGCGACGTCCATGGAGGCGCTGTCGCTCGGCGACGACGACGAGCCCCAGCCCACGATGATTCGCGCGCCCACGCGGGCGCTGCTCCAGGAGGCCGCGCCGAACACCCGGCAGCTGCCCGCCATCCAGGACGAGGCTCCACTGGAGTTGGAGGACATGCCCACGCGCGTGGGCATCGCTCCGCTGGACGCCTCCATGCTGGAGGAGGACGAGGCCGAGGTCACCGCCCTGGGCCTGGGCGACCCGCTCGACTACGAGGAGCCCACCGCCTCGCATGCCATCGTGGCGCTCGCGGACGAGCCCGCCATGGAGGAGTCCGACGAGGCGCTCCCCGAGGCGGAAGCGTCGCCGGTGGAGGCGTCCGACGACGAGGCGCTCTACGCGGAAGCCGAGAGCGTGTCCGCGGAGGAGCCCGTCGCCGAGGAGCCAGCGGCGGACGAGGAGGAGCCGGCGGGCGAGGAGTGCGACGAGGCGTCCTTCTTCCTCGACCAGGGCCTGCTGGAAGAGGCGCGGGAAATCCTCGAGACGGTGGCGATTGCCTTCCCGGGCCACGCGCGTGCCGGCGAGCTGATGGCGCGGCTGGATGCGCTGGAGGCCGGCGGTGGCGTGGAGGCCGAGGAGGCGCCCGCCGAGCCGGTGGCCGTGCCGCACGTGCAGCCCGTGCTCGACACGGAGGCGGCTGGCGAGCGGGACGCGTTCGACCTGGCGGCGGAGCTGGCCGGCGAAATCGACAACCTGAGCGACGACACCGCGTCGGCCGCTCCGGCGGCGGAGGAGGACTTCCAGTACTCGGTGGAGGAGGTCTTCTCCGAGTTCAAGAAGGGCCTCGCCAAGGTCGTGAAGCCCGAGGACGTGGACACGCACTACGACCTGGGCATCGCCTACAAGGAAATGGGCCTGCTGGACGACGCGCTCCACGAGTTCGACGTGGCCCGCCAGGGCTGCGTGGGCACCAAGCGCGAGCTGGACTGCATCACCATGGCCGGCATGCTGCAGTTGATGCGCGGTGACGCCGGGGCGGCGGTGGCGCTCTTCCGCGAGGGCCTGGTCAGCGAGCTGGCCGCGGGCGAGCCGGCCAAGGCGCTCGCCTTCGAGCTGGCGGCCGCGTACGAGGCGCTGGGCGAGCCGGGCAAGGCGCTCTACCACTACCAGCGCGTGGCCGTGCTGGACGCGAAGTACCGCGACGTGTCGTCGCACATGTCCCGCCTGTCAGCCTCCGTGGAGCCGGAGGAGGACCCGCTGCCGTCCCGCTCCGCGAATGGCGCCAAGGCCAGCGGCTCCGCCGCACCCGCGGCGACCGTGGCGCCCACCCCGATGCCGGCGGCTGGCGCGTCCAAGGCGCGCAAGGTCGGCTACCTGTAGTCCCCCCCGAGGTCCGGCGAGCCCATGACGACCTACCTCGACTTCTTCGAGCTGACCCAGGAGCCCTTCTCCAACGCTCCGGTGAGCCGCTTCTATTACAACTCCGCGCAGCACTCGCAGGCGCTCACCCGGCTGATGCACGCGGTGAGCTACATGAAGGGCCTGTCCATCCTCATCGGGGACATCGGCGCGGGGAAGACGACGCTGGCGCGCCGCATGCTCGACTCGCTGCCCGAGTCCGAGTACGAGGCCGCGCTGCTGGTCATCATCCACTCCGGGATTACGGCCAACTGGCTGCTGCGGCGCATTGCCCTGCAGCTGGGCGTGGAGAACCCCGCGCAGGAGAAGCTGGCGCTGCTGTCGCAGCTGTACCAGCGCCTGCTGCAAATCTACGAGTCCGGCAAGAAGGCCGTCGTCCTCATCGACGAAGCGCAGATGCTGGAGACGCGCGAGCTGATGGAGGAGTTCCGGGGGCTGCTCAACCTGGAAGTGCCGGAGCGCAAGCTCATCTCCTTCGTCTTCTTCGGGCTGCCCGAGATTGAGAAGAACCTGAAGCTGGACGCGCCGCTCGCGCAGCGGGTGGCCATGCGCTACAAGCTGGAGCCCTTCACCGCCGAGTCCACGGAGGCGTACGTCAAGCACCGCCTCCGGCTGGCCGGGTGCCCGCGCATGCCCTTCTCGCCCGAGGCGCTGCTGGCCGTCCACCAGCACGCGTCCGGCTCCCCCCGCGTCATCAACACCCTGTGCGACAACGCCCTCTTCGAGGCCTTCCTCGCGCGGCAGGACACCATCCCCGGGGAGCTGGTGCACCGCATCGGGAAGAACCTGGGGCTCCAGGGCGTGAACTCGCCCGCTGGGGAAGCAGGCGAGCGAGCAGTCGCCTCCGTCACGGCGCTGCCCCGGACGGCGAGCAGCAAGGTGGACCTGGCGGAGATCGACCGCTACCTCGAAGGGCTGGGTAAGCTGTAGCGGCTTTGTCCTCCCCAAGCCGCAACGGCCCCCGCAGGGCGCTCCTGCTGGTGCTCCTCGTCCTGTCGGGGAGCATCCTGCTGTTGCGCATGCAGGCCTCGTGGGACCTCGCCTGCACGCTGGCGCGGCGCAACCTGCCCGACGTGCTGGGGCTGGACGTGGGCATCGGCCGCTGCGAGCTGGACCCGCTGGGCTCTCGCGTGGTGGTGCACGGCTTCTCGCTCTTCCTGCCGGGGACGGACACGCCCATCGTCGCGGCGGACACGGCGGAGGTGCAGCTGGGCTTCCTGCGGCCGCTCAGCGGGCGGCTGACGCTGGCGCTGGTGCGGGCCACGCGGCCGCGCGTGTCGCTGGACTTGTCGCAGCCGTCGGCGGAGCCCGGGAAGAAGTCGGAGGGCTGCTTCCTGGACCCGCTGGAGCGGCTGCGGGTGGCGCGGCTGGACATCACCGGCGCGGAGCTGCGGCTGGCGCTGCCGGAGGGCCGGCGCGTGGAGGTGGGCGAGCTGGACGTGCGCTGGGCGGAGCGCTGGGGCGTCATCGAGCTGGACGTGGAGGCGCGGCGCGGGCTGGTGCGGCTGGGGCCGGACGTGCAGGACCTGACGCTGGGGCAGCTGGCGGTGGCGGGCGCGTTGGACCCGGACGAGGCCCTGCTGGAGCTGGAGCGCGCGGAGGTGTCGCTGGACGACCTCACCACCACGGTGTCCGGCCGCGTGGAGTCGCTGTGTGAGCCGAACCTCGCGCTGGACGCGCAGGTGTTCCTCCCGCTGCGCACGCTGTCGCAGGCGCGCCTGGTGCCGAAGCCGGCCACGGGCCACCTCTGGGCCCGCGTGTCCATCGCCGGCAGGCCCGCGTCGCCCGCGGTGTCGCTGGAGCTGTCCGGCAGCGGGCTGGGCTATGACCGCTTCGGCCCCTCCAACCTCACCGCGCGCCTGTCGTACTCGGGGGACGAGGTGCGGGTGGAGGACCTGGTGGTGCCGGTGGGCGCGGGGAAGGTGCGCGCCACGGCCCGGCTGGGGCTGACGCCGAACTTCCCGCTGGAGGTGTCGCTGTCGGCGCAGGACGCGTCGCTGGGCCGCATCCTGGACCGCGCGGGCGTGAAGGGCTCGTGGGTGGACTTCCCGGCCACGCTGGACGCGCAGCTCTCCGGCAACCTTCTGCCGCGCTTCTCGCTGGCCGGCCCGCTGGATTTGCGCACGGGTCCCTTCGTGCTGGCGACGCGCGCCTTCGACGCGCCGGAGGCCGAGGGGCTCACCATCCTCGAGTTCGACAAGGGCCGCGCCCAGGCGCAGGTGAAGATTCAGTCGGACCGCGTGTCCTTCAACCACGTCACCGCGGAGTCGGGCCGCTCGCGCGTGCATGGGGACGTGGGGCTGCTCATCGAAGACGGGCTGGGGCTGGACATCCACGGCCACGGCGACCTGGACCTCGCGGACTTCCGCCACATCGCCGGCCTGCAGTGGGCGGGGCGGGGGAGCGCGACGTACTCGCTGACGGGCGCTGCCTCGGAGCTGAAGGTGGAGGCGGGCCTGTCCATGCGCGACTTCGTCTTCTGGAACCTCTCGCTGGGCGTCCTGCAGGGGAAGCTGACCTACTCGGACGGGGTGCTGGCCTTCCCCTCCTTCACCGGCCAGAAGGGACGCACGCAGTACTACGGCAAGGCGGGCGTGTCCTTCGGGCGGCTGCTCGGGCTTCGCCTGGAGGTGAATGTCCCGCAGGGGCGCACCGAGGACCTGGTGGACGTGGTGGCGGGCCTGAGCCCCTCGCTGGCGGTGATGCAGGGGACGCTGGGCGGCACGGCCACGGGGCGCGTGGAGGTGGACAGCCCGGTGGAGAAGCTGGAGGGCCTGGTCGCCTTCGACGTGAAGGACACCACGTACTTCGGCCGCCGCATGGGCGACGGCGCCCTGCGCCTGCGCTTCGTGGACGGCAAGGCGATGGTGCTGGAGCGCACCGTGCTGAAGGGGCCGCTGGGTCGCACGTGGGCGGAGGGCACCTTCGCCTTCGCGGGCGGGCTGGACTACCGCTTCGGCGGGGACGGCCTGTCGCTGGGCGAGGCCGTGGGGCCGGAGCTCGCGGAGCGCATGGGCATCGAAGGCGCCATGGTCATGGACGGCACGGTGTCCGGCACCGCCGACGTGCCGGTGGTGGACGCCACGCTGCGCGCGCCGCGCGTCACCTTCGCCTGGCGCAACCTGGGCGCCATGGACCTCACCGGGCGTCTGGTGGGCAAGGACTTCGAGGTGTGGGGCCGGCCCTTCCAGGACGCCAACGGCCGGGTGAGCATCAAGGTGCGGGACAACTGGCCCTACGAGGCGCAGGGCTCGCTGGCGCTGCCGGAAATCCGCCCGCTGCTGCCGTCGGACCCGCTGTGGGCGGGTGTCTCCGGCTCGCTCTCCGGCACGCTGAGCGCGAAGGGGCTGATGCTGGAGCCCGCCGGCTCGCAGGTGAACGCCACGGTGGACAAGCTGGTGCTGTCGCGCGACGACGTGCACGGGGAGAACTCGGGCCCCATCGTCCTCGCCTATGCGAGCAGTCGCCTGGACGTGCAGCCCTTCCGCTTCGTGGGGCCGTACGTGGACCTGTCGCTGGGCGGGTGGATGGGGCCTCGCGGCATGGCCGTCACGCTGCGCGGCGGCTGGGACGTGCGGATGCTGGAGTCGCTGCTGCCCTCCATGGTGGAGCGCGCCACGGGTCGCGTCACCGTGGACGCGGAGGCCACCGGCACGCCGGAGGCGCCCTCCATCGTCGGCACCGCGGAGCTGCTGGACTTGCGGCTGGCGCTGCGCGACTGGCCCGTCAACGTGCGCAACATGTCCGGGCGCCTGGAGATGACGGGCAACCGGGTGCTGCTGGAGCACCTGCAGGGGCAGCTCAACGAGGGGCGCGTGTCCGCGCGCGGGGACGTGCGGCTGGAGCGCTTCCTGCCGCAGCGGCTGGGCCTCACGGTGCAGCTGGACGAGGTGCCCTACCGCCTCACCGAGGACTTGCCGGCCACCTTCTCCGGGCTGCTCCAGGTGATTGGCCCGCCCAAGGGCTTCACCGTCACGGGCGGGCTGGACATCGTGAAGATGCGCTACCAGAAGGCGCTGGACGTGGAGTCGCTGCTCAAGTCCGTCCAGAAGCGCGCCAGCACGCTGACGTCCGCGCCCGCCCCCTCGTCGTCGGGCGAGCCGCCGAAGCCATGGGTCATCTGGGACGTGAATGTGCACTTCGGCGACGTCCGGGTGGACAACAACCTGGCCAAGGCCCGCCTGCTGGGCGACGTGCGGCTGACGGGCACGGACGTGCGGCCCGGCCTGCTGGGGCGGGTGGAGCTGGCGGAGGGCAGCCAGGCCTTCTTCCGCAACAACCCCTTCACCATCAGCCAGGGGCAGCTGGAGTTCCAGGACCCCACCGGCATCGACCCCGTCTTCGAGGTCCAGGCTCAGACGCAGGTGCGCGAATACACGGTGAAGCTGCACGCCTTCGGCAAGCCGGCGGACCCGCAGGTCCTGCTCTCCTCGGAGCCGGCGCTGGTGGAGGGGGACATCGTCTCCCTGCTCACCCTGGGCTTCACCTCGTCGGACCGGGACACGGCGGCCTCGGCGAGCGCCGGCCTGGCAGCCGAGGCCCTCTTCAACGTGTCGGGGCTGGACCGGCAGCTCCAGCGCTTCCTCCCCAGCAACCCGGTGCTGCGGGATTTGTCCCTGCAAATCGCCACCACCTACAACGACGCCACGCGGCAGGCGGAGCCGACCGCACAACTGGAGTCGAAGTTCCTGAGCGAGCAGCTTAAAATCGGCATGACACAACCGGTGAGCGGACGCGGCACGCGGGCGCGCGCCGAGTACCGCTTCGACGACCGACTCTCCGCTCAGGCCCAGTGGGACAACGAGAACAGCGAAGCCTCGTTTGGCAACCTCGGGCTCGAGCTGAAGCTGAGCTGGGAGGTCGAATAGCCCGCGCCTTCACGGTGTGGGCGCTGCTGCTGTGCGTCCTCGTGTCGGGCGCGGCGGCGGCGCAGCCCGAGGGTGAGTCCTGGCCGGAGGTGGTGGCCGTGGAGCTGCACCTGCCGGGCGGCGCGGACGCGCAGGGGCTGGCCGGGCTGGTGGCGGTGCGCAAGGGACAGGCCCTGTCGCCGGGCGCGGTGCGGCGCTCGGTGGAGCGGCTGTGGGCCACGGGGCGCTTCACGGACGTGGTGGCGCGCACGGTGGAGGTGCGCGGCGGCGTCCAGCTCGTGTTCCAGCTCACGCCGGTGGCCCGGCTGGCGCGGCTGCGCTTCCATGGGAACTCCGAGCTGTCCGAGGGCGAGCTCATCGAGGCGAGCGGCCTGCTCGAGGGTGGGCCGCTGGACGCGGAGGAGCTGGAGGGGGCGGTGGCCTCCGTCCTCCAGGCGTACCAGCGCCGGGGCTTTGACTCGGCGAAGGTGACGGTGCGGCAGGAGCCGGTGACGGACGGGGTGGCGGTGTCGCTCACCGTGGAGGAGGGCGTGCCCACGCGGGTGCGGGGCGTGACGTTCTCCGGCAGCCCGGGCTTCCCGCTGCCGCGCCTGCTGGAGGTGCTGGAGATGCGGCCGGGCGAGGTGTTCGACCGGGCGCGCCTGGACTCGGGGCTGGAGCGGCTGCGCACGCTGCTGCGCGAGGCGGGCCACTGGCGCGCGCAGGTGGGGACGCCGGCGGTGCTGGTGGAGGGGAGCGCGGCCTCGGTGTCGGTGCCGCTGTCGGCGGGGCCCCGGTACTCGGTGCGCTTCCATGGCAACCACCGCTTCCCGGCGACGCTGCTGGAGCGGGTGCTGGCGCACGACGTGGCGGAGTCGCTGGACGAGGTGGTGGCGGGGCGGCTGGCGCGGCGGGTGGAGGCCTTCTACCGCTACCGTGGCTTCCACGACGTGCGCGTGCGGCCCCGCGAGGTGGTGCGGCCGGACGGAGAGCGGGCTGCGCTGGCCTTCGACGTGGAGGAGGGGCACCCGCTGCGCGTGGTGGAGGTGCGCTTCCATGGCAACCAGGGGCTGTCCTCGGAGGTGCTGCGCGGGATGCTGGCGGAGCGGGTGCGCGCGGGCGAGCCCCGGCCGGAGCTGGACCTGCGCCTGCTGGACGACCCGCTGGACGTCGAGGGACGCCACGGCCCGGAGGTGGGCGAGCTGGAGCCTCCGCCGGACCCGGCCACGGTGTACGTGGAGGACGCGTGGCTTGAAGCCGTGGACGCGATGAACGAGCTGTACCGCGAGCAGGGCTACCTCTCGGCGGGTGTGTCGTTGCGCGGGCTGACGGTGGACCTGAAGGGCCACACGGCGGTGGCGGACTTCGACGTGGAGGAGGGGCCGCAGGCGCGCGTGACGGAGGTGCGCTTCGAGGGCGTGCCGAAGGACGTGACGGTGCTGCCGGTGACGCTGAAGGTGCGCCGGGGCAGGCCACTGAGCTTCGAGGAGGTGGAGGAGGCGCGGCAGTTGCTGGAGCACGCGCTGGCGCAGTGGGGCTACCTCTTCGGCCGGGCCACGACGGAGGCGGGCGTGGGCGAGGACGGGAAGTCGGCGACGGTGGTGTTCCGCGCGGACGCGGGCCCGCAGGTGCGGGTGGGGAAGATTCTGGTGCAGGGGCTGACGCGGACGGACCTGGACCTGGTGCTGGCCAACCTGGCGCTGGAGGAGGGCAAGCCCGTTGCGCTGGAGCAGCTGACGGAGGGCCAGCGGCGGCTGGCGCGGCTGGGAGTGTTCCGGCAGGTGGACGTGTCGCTGGCGGACCCCACGCGGCGCGAGGAAACGAAGGACGTGTTGGTGACGGTGCAGGAGCGGCCCCGGCTGGATGGCCAGGTGTCCGGCGGCTACTTCCTGGTGGACGGTCCGCGAATCACGCTGGACACGGCCTACCGCAACCTGGACGGCATGGGCCTGAGCCTGCTGGCGCGCGGGAAGGTGAACTACGCGGGCTGGAGCGCGGAGGCGCTGTCACGGGACAGGCGCATCGCCTGCTCGCAGCAGGGGCTGGATGGCGGTGTCGCCCCGGGCTGTGACGCGGAGCTGCAGGGGCTGAGTGGTCTGGGCGGGCGCGGCAACCTGGCGCTGGCGCAGCCCCGGCTGTTCTTCCTGCTGCCGCTGGAGGTGGGGGCCCGGTTGGACCTGATTGGCGAGCGCGTGCACCGGCCGTCGTATGTGTCCACGCGGTTCGCCGCGGCGGCGGCGCTGGACTGGGCGGCGGCGTCGTGGCTGAGCCTGTCGCTGTCGTACGAGGTGGAGAACAACCGGCTGCGCTCGCGCGCGGGCGTGCTGGAGCTGCTGAACCGGGCGGACCAGGAGCGGCTGCGCTACCCCTTCGGAGACTTCACGCTGCACTCGCTGCGGCCCTCGGCCACGCTGGACTTCCGGGACGACCCGACGAACCCGCGCAAGGGTGTGGTGTTCATCTCCAGCGCGGAGTTCACCCGGGGGTTGAGCGTGAGGCCCACGGACGTGGCGGGCAACCGCGTGGCGGGGTACCCGATTGACGGCGTGAAGCTGGCGAGCAACCTGAGCGGCTACATCCCCCTGGGCCGGCGGGCGAGCATGGCGCTGTCGGCGCGGGCGGGCACCATCATCCCGCTGGAGGACGACGCGCAGGCCATCGGCTCGAAGCTGTTCTACCTGGGTGGCTCGTCGAGCCTGCGGGGCTTCCGCGAGGACGGAGTGCTGCCGGAGGACGTGCGTGGGGCGCTGCAGCAGCGGCTGCGGGACTGCCGGGCGCTGATTACGCCGACGGGGTGCTCGGCGGAGCTGAAGGCGGTGCTGGCCGGGCAGGTGCCGGCGAGCCAGGGCGGTGAGTTGTTCACGCTGGGCAAGGCGGAGCTTCGGCTGCCCGCGCTGACGTCATTGGACCTGGGCCTGTTCTTCGAGGCGGGCAACCTGTGGTTGGACCGGACGAACTTCGACCCGGGGCGGCTGCGGTACGCGGCGGGAGCGGGGCTGCGGTATGTGACGCCGGTGGGCCCGCTGGCCTTCGACGTGGGCTTCAACCTGGACCCGGACGAGACGGTGAACGAGGCGTCCACGCAGTTCCACTTCAGCATCGGCACGTTCTGAGGAGGCGGAGGTGCGCATGCGCTGGCCGGTGTGGATGGCGGGGCTGGTGGTGCTCGGGCTGAGCGCGGGCTGCCAGCACACGCAGGCGGAGGGTACGAAGGCAGAGCGTCCGAAGTGGATGCCGCCGGAGGGGGACTGTCCGCGAGGCTCGCTCTTGCAGATGGAGCGGCTGGGGTTGAAGCCGGGAGACAGGGTGCCCGTCATCGTGGACGCCATCCAGGACCACCCGGGGCCGGCGCGGTACAACTACAGCTTCGTGATTGCCCTGCCACGAGAGGAGGGCGAGAAGCAGCTGCCGGGAGCGCGCATCGGAGGGCGGCTGTACGTGACGAAGCACCGGGTGTTCGGCCGGTATGACCGCATCTTCCTGCCGGAGAGCGGAGCGATGTCCGTGCCCTTCTGCGGAATCCTGCTGGATGCGCGCTGGGACAAGGACGGCGAGGGACTGATTGCCTACCCGAGCCCGATGAAGGGCTTCTCCGTGGTGCAGGACAACACGGGCGTCATCCAGGTGGTGGACAAGTATCCGTGAGCAGGTGGCGCGCGTCCCGGTCCTTGAATCGCGACCCGGGGTGCGCCTCCCGGTTGAGCCCGGGAGGGCAGGTGTCCTGGATGCAGTGGGCCTCGCACGGCCGGGCGTGGCAGCGCGGGCGCGCGAGGGCCTCCTCCTGTGCTGGCTTGCTGCTGGCTCGGCCTGTTACTTCGAGCTGGCTTCGGTGGGCTCGTGCGACGCCGATGCACATGTACTCGTGGCGGCGTCCCCGCAGGAGCTAGTGCCCGGGCAGCAGAAGTTTCCGCAGGCAGTGCTCCCGGCGGGACACGTAGAGGTGCAGTACGCTCGCGTGCCGTTGTTGTCGTAGGCACACATCTGGTCCAAAAAGCAGCAGGTTCTGCTCGTGACCGTCGCCCTGCACGAGAACAAATCCAGATCGGCCCGACACCAAACGGGCCCCGGACCGAAATCCTCAACGCATTCGTAGTTGCTGCCCAGGCACGACTCCTCTCCGCCGGGCGGTCCACACACCTCCCAGGGGAAGCATGCCTCTGCCTCACCAACCGCGGTGAAGAGCGTGCCCAGGGTGGCAATCGTGATGAACACGCGACTCAGCATCCGGAATGATGGCATTTCATGAGCTCCCCCAGAAGCCACGGGGACGACGCGACCCAATGGCAGTTCTGGAAATGGTGAGGCTCGCACCTAATTGTAAAGCATTGCGCTGTCAATCCTGCTGGGTGAGGCAGTCAGCTCGAGCCAGGTCAGGAATGCAGCGGTTCTGAATGTGGATGCGGTGCCGTAACCGTACGGCTCGCCAGCGCACCGCGTTCGTGGGGCAGGGGCTTGAAGAGAGTGGGGGCTAGCACTCGACGCTCAGTCCTTGAAGAGCCGGTGGAGGTACGCCTCTCGGTTCAGCAGGAAGTCCCGCGTGAGGGAGTAGTGCTCCGTGTCCTCGTAGTTCACCGCGATGACGCCCTGCTCGGAGAGCTGGTAGATGCGAGCGTCCGGGTAGGCGAGCAGCAACGGTGAGTGCGTCGAGATGATGAACTGACAGGCGTCGCGCGTCAGGTCGTGCATCGCGCGGAGCAGGCTGAGCTGGCGCTGGGGGGAGAGGGCGGCCTCGGGCTCGTCGAGCACGTAGAGCCCACCTCCGGAGAAGCGCTCGCGGACCAGCGTGAGGAAGGCCTCCCCGTGCGACATCTCATGGGGGCTGACGGCGCCGAAGGCGGCCAGGGCGTCGGAGTTCTTCTCTGTCTCCGTCGCGACGTTGAAGAAGCTCTCCGCGCGGAGGAAGTAGCCCGTCCTCGGCCTTCGGGTTCCCCGAGAGAGGCGCAGGTATTTGTGAAGGCTGGACTCGGAGCGCCGCGTGGCGAAGTTGAAGTTGCGGCTGCCTCCCTCCGCGTTGAAGCCGGCGGCCACGGCGATGCCCTCCACCAGCGTGGACTTGCCGCTCCCGTTCTCGCCAACGAAGAAGGTGACCTGGGGGTGGAAGTCCAGCGTCTCCAACTCGCGCAGGGCGGTGATGTTGAAGGGGTACTTCGAGAGGTCCGGCACGTCGTCACGGAGGAGCGTCAGGGACCTCACGTAGGTGTCCATTCCGCCCGTGAGGCCGCCGGTTTCCTGCTTCTTGCGCGTACGTGCCATGTCGGATGAAGGGTATACCACCTTGGAGGTTGGCCACGAATCGCGACACAAGACGGGTAGGGCGGCTCAGCCGGGCTTCATGCCAGTGCGGACCATGGCCTGCTCGATGTCCTTCATCAGCTCGTGCTTGAAGCGTCCTCGCTTCAGGCATCGGATTCGCCGTGCCGTGTCCGCGATGAAGGGCCTCACGATGGGGGAGTCCTCCTCACCCAACTCGACCCACCGGCCGAGCATGGCGGCGATGTGAACCCTCCTGTCGATGCTTGAGAACCCGAGCCGGGTCATGCGTTTGAACTCCAATAGCAACGTCGCTTTGGGCTCGGCGGGCATGCATGCTCGGCCCAGGAGAAGCTCCGCTACGCGTCTGGCCATCTCGCGTCGCACGAACGCCGTCCGTGCCTTGGCTTGCATCTCCCTGAGAAGGCTGAGCATCGCGGTCCGAAAGAGAGGGTAGTCCTTCTTCAAGACGGTAAGCAGGGTGCGGTCGAGAGCGTCGGAGAACTCCCTCTCAAGCAACTGCTTGGGCGTCATTCGACTGCGGGGCATTTCCTTCCTCCGGGTGTTCTGGTCGGCCAGTAGCCTCGATTCCTGCAAAGCAGGAAACACTCCCTGCAGACGCTGTGGCCAAATCCACCTGAGTTTCGACGGTTCGCCACCTTCGCCTGCTCCATGCACTTCGTGTACAGGTCATTGCAGCGGTCGTAGGGTTCGCCGTCATCCTCTGTATCCAACTCCTCCGCCGCCCGAGGCGGAATGACCGGTCCCGAGTCCGGAGGCTTGGGTTTCTGGGGATTGGGCCTGGGCTTGGGCGCAGTCCCCAGTTGCTCACAGGCCGCCACCGAGCCGTTCTTGCACGCGCAGTCCACGGTGCTCGCGCATCCAGGCCCCGGGCCCGGCCCCACGGATTGACGAAGTGTCCGCGAGCCACCTGCACAACTCACCAGACACAAGCTCGTGAGCATCACCCACAGGCATGTGTGCATCCCCCCCAGCGTAACAGCTGTGTTCCAGTGAGAGGCAGGGGGCTGTCGCCACGGCATCCCCGGTGGTGACATTGTCAGCGCACCTGTCCGGGGAGCCTGCGGCTTGCCGCCGCTCTCTGCGCTACAGTCCCCACCGTGTTCTACGCGTGCGTACGTGCGGTGGTCGCGCTGTTCCTACGGCTCTTCTACCGGGTGAAGGTGAATGCCCCTGCCACCGAGCCGGAGGGCCCGGTGCTCTTCGTGGGCAATCATCCGAATGGGCTCATCGACCCGGCCCTGGTCTTCGTCCTCACCCGGCGCAAGGTGACGTTCCTCGCCAAGGCTCCGCTGTTCAAGATGCCCGTCATCGGCTGGTTGCTCCGCGGACTCGACGCGCTGCCCGTGTATCGCAAGCAGGATGACCCCTCGAAGATGGGAGGCAACGAGGGCACGCTGGACGCCGCCAAGGGTGCCCTCGTGGCTGGCCGCGCCATCACCATCTTTCCGGAAGGGAAGAGTCATTCGGAGCCCGGGCTCGCCGAGCTGAAGACCGGTGCCGCGCGCATCGCCCTCAACGCCGCGAAGGAAGGCGCGCCCGTGCGCATCGTCCCCGTGGGCCTCACCTACGCGGAGAAGCACGTGTTCCGCAGCGAGGTCCTCATCGATGTGGGCCCCGCCATTGAAGTACGGCCCTTCCTCCCCGCCGACCCCGCGGCCGAGCCCGACGCCGCGCGCCGCCTCACCGAGCGCATCGCCGAGGGCCTGCGCGCCGTCACGCTCAACCTGGAGCAGTGGGCGGACCTGCCGCTGGTGCAGCTCGCCGAGCAGCTCTACGCCTTCAAGCAGGGCGGCACGCTGGATGCGGAGCGGCTGCGGCTGTGGGCTCGCGGCGTACAACTCTTCCGCGCGCAGGAGCCGGAGCGCTTCGAGGGCGTCCGCGCGCACCTCGCCTCCTTCAAGCACCGCATGGAGCTGGTGCAGGCGGCGGGCCCGAAGGACCTCGCCCTGGTGTACCGCCCGGGCAACGTGGTGCCCTTCGTGGTGAAGAACGTGCTCTCGCTGGTCTTCGGGCTGCCGCTGTTCGCCCTGGGGCTGGCGCTGTTCTGGCTGCCCTACCAGCTGCCCCGCGTCGCGAGCCGCAAGGCGGAGCTGGACGTGCAGGCCACGGTGAAGTTCCTCACCGCCTTCGTGGTGGCCCTGGTGTGGTGGGGCGCGCTGACGGTGGCGGCGGGGTGGTGGGCCGGAGTGCCCTGGGGTGTGGCCACCTTCCTCTTGGTGCCGCCGCTGGCCCTCTTCACGCTCTACTTCGCCGAGCGCTGGGAGACGCTCCGGCGCGACATCGGCGTGTTCTTCACGCTGGGCAACCGCACGCGCCTCAAGGCCCTGCTGCTGGCCGACGGCGAGCGGCTGGCCTCGGAGGTAGAGCACCTGGCCGACGAGTACCGGCCAAAGCTCGACGGCTCCACGCCGCCCGGGCCCGCTACCGTGGCTCCCTGACCCGGGCGGAAAGCCCTCCCGGTTCAGGACGCACCGGGAGGCCCGTGGACTCCTGATTCATCGCCTGGCGGCTCACCGTGCTCGCGGCACGGCCTCGCGGAACAGCTTCGCGCCCGCCAGCAAGGCCAGGCCGCCCAGCAGCACGGGCAGGGCGTTCACTTCAATCGCGGTGTGCAGGCTCGACGCGTCCGCGATGGTGCCGATGAGCGTGGGCGAAATCGCATCACCCAGCATGTGGATGAAGAGCACGTTCAGCCCCATGGCGAAGGCACGGAACGCGGGCGGCACGCAGTTGACGATGGCCGCGTTGATGGGGCCGCTGTTGAGGAAGATGAGGAACTGCGCCACGGCAATCACCGCGAACGTCAGCGCGGTGTCCTGGATGTTCACCGCGAGGTACATGGCCGGCGCCGCCAGCAGCAGCCCCACGCCCGACATCCACAGGCCACCACCCTCGCGCTTGCGGTCCAGCCTGTCTCCCAGCCACCCGCCCACCAGCGTGCCCACCAGTCCCGCCACCAGCGTAATCGCGCCGAAGGTGGTGCCGGTGTCGCCCTGCGCCATGCCCCGCTCGCGCACCAGGTACGTGGGCATCCAGAAGCCCAGCCCGCCGATGGAGAACGTCATCAGCGTGTAGCCCGCCGTCACGGCCCAGAAGGCCGGGTTCCGCCCCAGCCCCTTCAGCCCCACCATGAAGGGCATCTTCGTCTGCGCTTCGGGCCCGTCCATGGCCCCGCGCTGGGGCTCGGGCATGAAGAAGGCCATGACGCCCAGCACGAGTCCCGGCACGCCGCCCACGTAGAAGGCCACGTGCCACGAGTATTGCTCCGTCAGCCACCCACCCAGCCCGTACCCCGCGGCCACGCCCACGGGAATCGCCGTGTAGAAGAAGGCGAGGATTCGCGTGCGCATCTCGCGCGGGTACAGGTCCGAGATGATGCTCGGCGCCACCGCGCCATAGCCCGCCTCGCCAATCCCAATCACCGAGCGAGCCACCAGCAGCGCGATGAACGAGGTGGCCAGGCCGCTCGCGCCCGTGGCCAGGCTCCACAGCAGCACGCCGCCCGCCACCAGCAGCTTCCGGGGATAACGGTCCCCCAGGTAGCCGCCCAGCGGCGAGGCCAGCATGAACACCACCATGAACATGGTGCCCAGCAGGCCGGACTGCGTGTCGTTGATGCCGAACTCCTTCTGGATGTCCGGCAGCGCCACCGCGACGATGTACCGGTCGAGGTAGTTGACCAGGTTGATGAGCGTCAGGATGAACAGCGCGAAGCCGGCGTTCGACGCGGGCGTCGAGGGCACTGCCGGCGAGGCCGCGGCGGGAGAGGCGTTCATGTCGAGGTGGCTCCAGCGCCGAAGCGGTGAGCGAGCAGGCCCCAGCGCAGGCCCCGGTCGCTCACCCGGCACGACTCCAGGCCCAGCGCCTTCACCGACTCCAGGAGGATGAGCGCGCCCGCGGAGATGACGTCCGCGCGCTTGGGCTGCATGCCGGGAAGGGCACGGCGCTGTTCCAGCGGCGTCTGGCACAGCCGGGCGGCCAGCGCCGTCAGCTCGGCCACGGACAGCGTGCCGCCGTGCACCTGCTCCGCGACATAGGGGTCGATGGCGTGCTGGACGGCATAGACAGTCGTCACGGTGCCGGCCACGCCCACCAGCACGGCGCCCGGAGGCGGCGATGGCAGCGTCCGGAAGGTGTCGCGCAGGTGCGCCTCGATGCGGGCGCGGTCCTCGGCCGACATCGGGTCCGAGCGGACGAAGCGCTCCGTGAGGCGCACCGCGCCCACGTCGAAGCTGTGCCGGAAGTCCACGTGCCCGGCCGGGTTGCCGTAGATGAACTCGGTGGAGCCTCCGCCGATGTCCAGCACCAGCAGCGGCCCGGCCGCCTCCGAGGCGAAGTCCGCGTGCACCGCGGCGAAGGAGAGCTGTGCCTCCAGCGGGCCGGAGATGATTTCCACCGTGACGCCCGCGCGCGCCTTCGCCGCCTCGAGGAACTCCGCGCCATTCTGCGCGTCGCGCGCCGCGCTGGTGGCCGAGACGGCGATGGCCTCCGCGCCCAGCTCGCGGGCCTCGCGGGCGAAGGATTCCAGCACCGCCAGCGTGGCTTCCATTCCCTCCGGGGACAGCCGGCGCGTCGCGTCCACGCCCCGGCCCAGGCGGGTGATTTCCGCGCGCTCGAGCACGGCTTCGAAACGGCCTTCAGGGGTGCGCTCCGCGACCAGCAGCAGCACCGAGTTGGTTCCCACGTCGATGGTGGCGAAACGCGGCATGCGCGGGAGCCTACTCAACGCAGCAGCGCTTCCAAAGCTTCGCCCAGGGCCTGGTACTCGGTGTGGGTGTTGTAGAGCTGCGCCGAGACGCGCACGTGCCGCCCGGGAGGCTTCGGCCACGGGACGATGGGCACTTCGATGCGGTGCTCGTCGAACAGGCGCAGGTGGAGGGGGTCCACGTAGAGCGGAGGCTCCGGCCGCTCGGGGAAGCCGTCCGGCAGGCGCACCGTCGCCATGCTGCCCACCATCTCCTCCGGGCAGTCGGGCTCCACCTGCAGCCGGGCGCACAGCAGCTTCCTGGCGGCCAGCGCCTTCTCCCGGTTGGCCCGCATCACCTCCGGCCAGCCGCCGGGTAGCAGGCCACCCACGAAGCGAATCGCATGAGGCACGCAGAGCGCGGCGGACGGGTCATGCGTGCCCGTCCAGTCGAAGTCCAACCGGAACCGCGAGCGGTCCGTCCGCCCCGAGTTGTGCCCGTGGCTCACCGCCAGCGGCTTGAGGCCCGGCTGCAAGTCCCTCCGCACGTGGAGGAAGGCCGCGCCCTTGGGGGCGCACATCCACTTGTGACAGTTGCCCGTGTAGTAACCCGCGCCCAGCGAGCGCAGGGACAGCGGCAGCATGCCCGGCCCGTGCGCGCCGTCCACCAGCGTCTCCACGCCCCGCTCGCGCAGCGCGGTGATGAGCCGCGCCACCGGCATCACCACCGCCGTCTGGCTGGAGACATGGTCCACCAGCAGCAGGCGCGTGCGCGGCGTCACCTGCGCCAGCACCGCGTCCACCACCGCGTCCGGAGAGGAGATGGGCCAGGGCAGCTTCGCCACCACCACCTTCGCGCCCCACTGCGAGGCCACGAACTCCAGCGCGTTGCGGCTGGCGTTGTACTCATGGTTGGTGGTGAGCAGCTCGTCCCCGGGGGCGAAGCGCAGCGAGCGCAGCACCGTATTCACGCCGGAGGTGGCGTTGGTGACGAAGGACACGTCGTCCGGGTCCGCGTCGACGAAGGCGGCCAGGGCCGCGCGGGCCTCGTCCAGCAGCGGCTCGACTTCGCGGTGGAGGAAGCGGACCGGCTCGGCCTCCAGGCGCGCGCGCAGCTCGGACTGCTGCTGCAGCACGGCGGTGGGGCAGGCGCCGAAGGAGCCGTGGTTGAGGAAGCGGACCTCGGGGTCCAGGCTCCAGTGCGTACGGAAGGGGGCACTCATGCCCGGGCACTCGACCCGAGCCGGCGCCCCCTGTCAACGCGATGGAGAGGGGGCGTCAGCTCCGTCCCTCAGTCCCACCGTCGGGGGCCCCCGCCCACCCGACGCGCGGGAGGCCGGGCCCTCGGGCTCCGCGGAGGCGGGCCTACTGCGCCTGCGGCAGGGGCGCCCAGTCGGGCGTCTGCAGGGCGCCCTTCTCGGCGCGCAGGGGGAGCTGGTTGCCGCCGTCCAGCGTCATGACGAAGAGCTGCGAGCCGCCGTTGCGCGTGGTGGTGAAGAGGATGTTCCGCCCGTTGGGCGAGAAGGCGGGCTCCTCGTTGCTGCCCTGGTCCTGCGTCAGGCGAGCCACCTTGCCGGTGTCCACGTTGATGGTGAAGAGGTCGAAGGCGTTGCGCTCGTCGCGCGCGGTGAAGACGATGGCGTCGCCGCGCGGAGACCAGTCCGGCGTCTGGTTGTAGTTGCCCTGGAAGGTGAGCCGCCGCACGCCCGAGCCGTCCACGTTCATCACGTAGATCTGCGGGCTGCCGCCCCGGTTGGACACGAAGGCGATGCGCTTGCCGTCCGGAGACCAGGTGGGGCTGGTGTTGAGGCCGTAGGGCGTGTCGGTGAGCGCCTTCGCGCCGCTGCCGTCCGCGTTGGCCACGTGAATCTGCGCGCTCTCACCCTCCGCCAGCGCGTAGGCGATGCGCTTGCCGTCCGGCGAGTAGGACGCGCCCGTGGCCATCTGCCCCTCGGACACCACCGCGCGAGCCTCGCCGCCCGGCTTCTGCACGAAGATGTCCGGCCGGCCCTTGCGGTAGGTGGTGAAGGCCACCTGCGAGGCGTCCGGGCTCAGCGCGGGGAGGATGTTGATGCCCCCCTTGGTGAGCGACATGGGGTTGCCGCCGTCCCAGTCCGCCACCACCACGTCGCGATTCTGGCCGGCCTTGCGCACGTAGGTGATGCGCGACAGGAACGGGCTGGGCTCGCGGGTGAAGTGCCGGTAGAGCGCGTCCGCCAGCCGGTGCGCCAGCAGCGACGCTTCGTCGGCCGGAGCGTCCTTCGCCACCTTCAGGTCCTCGCGGCCGGTGCCCACGTTGAACAGGCGCAATTCGCCGCGCAGCACGCCGCCGTCCTGCGCCAGGGACACCTTCACCAGCGCCTCGGCGCCCACGTCTGCCCAGCGGCTGAAGTTGATGCTGCCGGCCGTCATGCCCTCCGTCGCGTCCGCGGTGAAGCTCTTGCGGTCCAACACCTGGAGGATGCCGGAGGCGGCCAGGTCGAAGCCGAAGGCCGTGTCGAAGGTGGTCGCCTGCTTCTTCGCGCCGTCGTTCTGCGTCACGGGCGCGGGCACTGCCACGGGCAGCGGGCGGAAGTTGGCGCCGGAGATTTCAATCGTCGGCGCCTGCGCGAGCGCCGCGAACGGGACGAGGACCAGGGAGAGGAGCAGGGCTTTCATAGGGCGTTCGGTCTGAAGCTCAGGTTGACACCGTGCTTCTGCAGCGTGTCCCGGAGGTGGTCCGGAGGAGGCGAGAAGGGGGACGCCTTGCGCACGGCCGTGACGACGGCCGAGTCGAACAGGTCATTCCCACTGGGCTTCGTGAGGCTCACGTCCAGCACTTCACCGGTGCGGCCCAGGCGCACCGCGACGACGGTGTTGAGGCGCAGGCGCTCCGAGTCGGGGATGGTGTCCGCCACGTTGTAGTGCCGGCGCACCTGCGACTGGAGCAGGCCGAAGTAGCGCTCGCCCTCGGCCGTGGCCGAGTCGCCGTCCGGGTCGCCATCCTCCGCGCCCTCGGCCTCCTCGGGCTCGGCCGCCTTGGCCGTCTTGTCGAAGGCGCCGAAGAGCCGCTTGCGCCGGTCCTCGCCCGTTGTCTCGCCCTTCTGGGGCGCGGCCTTGGGGGCGGAGGGCTCGGGCTTCACGCCCGGAATCGGCACTGCCACCGCGGCGGACGTGGGCGGAGGCGGCGCGTCCGGGGCGGGCTTGGGCGCGTCTACCTGCTTGGGCGGCGGCGGGAGCTGTTCCTTGCGCGGCAGCAGCTTGGGGTCTCTCGGCTTGCCCAGCCGCACCAGCGTGGCGCGGATGGGCTTCGCGTCCAGGTCCACCTTCGGCCCGGAGTTGAAGCGGGCATACAGCACCGCCGCGAGCAGCACGAGGATGTGCCCCACCACGGAGGCCAGCGCGAAGCGCGACAGCCGCGTGGGACGCGAGACGAGCAGGCTGTGGGTCACCGCGGAGTCCGTCATGGGCTAGCGCTTCGCCTCCTTCGACTTGCCCTTCTTGTCGTTGGACGCCTTGCCCCCACCCGTGGGGTCCGTGATCATCCCCACGTTGTTGATGCCCGCCTTCTGCGCCGCGGCCATGACCTCCACCACCACGCCGTAGGGCACGTCCCGGTCCGCGTGGAGGTAGACCTCCTTGTCGGCCTGGGCCTTGGCGTTGGCGGCCAGCTTCTCCGACAGCTCCTCCAGCGCCACCTCG